>VGBO01000009.1 GCA_016870475.1 Actinomycetota bacterium
ATGCCCGGGATCTCGTCAGAACGGTGTCCCCGCAGTCGCTCGCCGCCACGAAGCGCCAGATCTACACCGACCTCCACCGCGACGTCGCGTCATCGGTGACCGAGGCGGAGGACCTCCTGCGCCAGATGATGCGCGAGCCGGCGTTCCGTGAGGGTGTGGCGGCGCTACTCGAACGACGGACACCCCGGTTCCGGTGAAGCTCGCCGATCTCGACGACCACGCGCTCGCGGCCGTCGTGGCGGAGCGGACGGGCTCGATGCTCGTCCGGTTGCGCGACGACCTGCTCGAACGGGGGACCTCAGCCTGGGAGCTCGAGGTGCAGGGCGACCGGCAGGCACACGAGCTGATCGTCCACCTCCTGGCCGAGGCCCGCCCCGACGACGCCGTGCTGTCGGAGGAAGGCGCCGACAGCCGCGAACGACTCGATGCGTCGCGCGTGTGGATCGTCGACCCGCTCGACGGCACGAACGAGTTCGCCTCGCCGCCGCGGCGCGACTGGGCGGTGCACGTCGCGCTCGTCGTCGACGGCGTCCCCGCGGCCGGGGCGGTCGCGCTCCCGGCGATGGGCGGCATCACGCTCGGCACCGACCCGGCGCCCGCATTCCCCCTCCGGGAGGACGGACCGCCACGTGTGATCGCCTCACGGTGGAGCCCCTCCGCCGCGGCCCAGGTCGTGGCCCGTGCCCTCGGCGCCCAGGTTCTCGGCATGGGATCCGCCGGGGCGAAGGCGATGGCGGTCGTGCTGGGCCACGCCGACGTGTACGCGCACTCCGGCGGGCAGTACGAGTGGGACAACTGCGCGCCGGTCGCCGTCGCCGCCGCCGCCGGGCTGCACGTGTCGCGGATCGACGGGTCGCCGCTGCGGTACAACAACGCGTCGGTGTACCTGCCGGACTTCCTCATCTGCCGGCCCGAGTACGCCGACACCTGCCTCGAGGCGCTCGACCATGCCGTCCGCCGCAGCCGGCTGTGGCTACCTGGCGACCGCTGAGCGCCGGTCCGACCCCCGGCTCCCCTCCGCCTACGGACAGCGTCGCGGATCCCGCCACACTGGACTCGTGCCCCCCACCTCGTCCCGCCCGGCTCCCGCCGACCTCGTCCACGGCACCTTCAGCGAGGACCCGCCCTGGCTCGTCGAGCCGGACACGTTCCCGTGGCGTCGACGCGTGCCCGCGTTGCGGGCAGCGACGCGCCGCAGCGTCCCCGAACTGACCACACCCGGACGGGTGCCGCCGGGCCTCCGGGTCGGCCGCACCGTCGTCGAGCTCGGCGGCGCCGTGGCGCTCTGGGCGGTCCGGGCTCGGAGAGGTCCCGATTCGAAGGCGGACATCTCCCGGCGCATCCGTCGGGCCGCCGAACGGCTCGGTCCCACCTACATCAAGCTCGGCCAGATCATCTCCTCCGGCGAGGGCCTGTTCCCCGCCGAGCTCGTCGCCGAGTTCCGCAAGCTCAGGGACCAGGTGCCCGCCGAGGACTGGGACGTCGTCCGGGCGGTGATCGAGGAGGACCTCGGCCGCCCAGTCGACGAGGTGTTCAGCTCCATCGACCGCATCCCGCTCGCCGCCGCGTCGATCGCGCAGGTGCACCGGGCGCGGTTGCGCGACGGCGACGTCGAGGTCGTGGTCAAGGTGCAGCGTCCGAGCGTGGCGTCGCTCGTGCGCCGCGACCTGCGGGTGATGTCGTGGATCGCCCCGTTCCTGATCGGCCGCATCCCCGTCGCCGCGCTCGCCAACCCGCCGGCCCTCGTCGAGCTGTTCGCGGAGACCATCACCGAGGAGCTCGACTTCCGTGTCGAGGCGCAGAACATGCTCGACGTCGCGGCGAGCTTCGGCGAGCTCGGCCAGGACGGCTTCGTGATCCCCCGCCCCCACCCGACGCTCGTCACCCGTCGGGTGCTCGTGATGGAGCGGCTCGACGGCTTCCGGTTCGAGGACGCCGCCGGCATGCGGGGCGCCGGGGTCGACACCGCCGCGGTGATCCGCACCGGCATGATCGGGTTCCTCGAGGGGTGCATGATCCACGGGATCTTCCACGGCGACCTCCACGGCGGGAACCTCTTCGTGCGCCCCGACGGCCGCACGGCGCTGTTGGACTTCGGGATCACGGCGCGCATGAACCCGACCGAACGACACGCGTTCCTCCGCCTGCTGATGTGCGCCTCCATGAACGACGTGCGCGGCCAGCTCGGCGCGCTCCGGGACCTCGGCGCACTCCCGCCCGACACCGACCTCGACGCCGTCATCCGGGACCTGCAGCTCGACCGGCCGCCCGTCGACCCGACCACCCTCACCCCCGACGAGCTCGTCGGCGAGATCCAGCGCACGATCAAGCAGCTCCTCGCCTACGGTGCCCGCCTGCCGAAGACGCTCATGCTGTTCGTGAAGAACCTCGTGTTCCTCGACGGGGCGATCGCCACCCTCGCCCCCGGCCTCGACCTGTTCGCCGAGATCACCCACATCTCCATGTACTTCGCGACCGAGCACGGCAACCGGATCGCTGCGGAGCTCGGTGTCGACCCGTCGACGTACCGCATGGATCTCGACGGGTTGAAGGCCGGGTTCGGTGTGGACCCGGCGACCACCGCCACGCTCACCTACGCCGATCTGCAGAAGCGGCGGGACCTGATCGCGTCGCGGCTCCGCGACCGCGCCTAGCCTGCCGTCCTCGTGAGCATCGGATACCAGGGCGAACCGCACTCCTACAGCCACCGGGCCGCCGGGGAACTCTTCCCCGGGGTGGAACGCGTCGGGTACGAGAGCTTCCCGGCGGCGTTCGACGCGCTCACCGACGGCGCCGTCGCCCGGCTCGTGCTCCCGATCGAGAACTCCACGACCGGGTCGATCCTGCCGGTGCTCGACCGGCTCGTGGGCAACAGCGTCCACATCACCGGCGAACACCACGTCGCCGTGCGGCACGCGCTGCTCGCCCACCCCGGCGCGACCCTCGCGTCGATCCGCACCGTGCACTCCCACCCTGAGGCGCTCGCGCAGGCGCAGTCGGTCCTCGCCCGCCACGGGTGGACCGCACAGCCCGAGCACGACACCGCCGGCGCCGTGCGCCTCGTCGCCGAACGGGGCGACCCGGCCGAGGCCTGCCTGGCACACGCCTCGGCCGCCGACGCGCACGGTCTGACGGTGCTGCTCGACGACGTGGTGGACCGCTCCGACAACACCACCCGGTTCGTCGTGCTCGAACCCGGCCCGGCGACCATCGCCGCCGACGCCGACAAGACCTCGATCGCGTTCGAGACCCATCACCAACCGGGGGCGCTGGCCCTGGCGCTCACCGAACTGGGGCTGCGCAGCGCGAACCTCACCCGCATCGAGTCACGACCGTCCGAGGTCGCCTGGAGCTACCGCTTCTTCATCGACCTGCTGCATCCTGCCGGCGCGGAGGGGTTCCGCTCGGTGTTCGAGCCGGCGCTCGTGAACGTGCCGCGGTTCCACCACCTCGGCACCTACCGCTCGGTGGCCGGCGCCTGAGGGCGCGCTGCGCATGCGTCTCGTCGTCGCGCGCTGCACCGTCACCTATGCCGGTCGACTGAGCGCCCACCTGCCGTCCGCCGTGCGACTGGTGATGGTGAAGGCCGACGGCTCGGTCCTCGTCCACGCCGACGGCGGCGCCTACAAGCCGCTCAACTGGATGAACCCCCCGAACCGGCTCGTCGAGCACGACGACCACTGGGTCGTCACCAACCCGGCGGGCGAGACGCTCACGATCCTGTTCGAGGAGTACCACGCCGACCACCGCCACGACCTCGGCGTCGACCCGGGCCTGCAGAAGGACGGGGTCGAGGCCCACCTCCAGGAACTGCTCGCCGCCGACCCGTCGACGATCGAGACCGACCTCCGGCTCGTCCGGCGGGAGTACCCCACCGACATCGGTCCCGTCGACCTGCTGTGTCGCGACGCCGGCGGCGCGACCGTCGCCGTGGAGGTCAAACGTCGTGGCGACATCGACGGTGTCGAACAGCTCGCCCGCTACCTCGAGCGGCTGAACCTCGACCCCGCACTCCGACCGGTCCGGGGGGTCTTCGTCGCCGAGCAGATCCGGCCGCAGGCCCGGGTGCTCGCCGGCGACCGCGGCATCAGCTGCGTGGAGGTCGACTACCACGACCTGCGCGGGGTCGAACGGGACCAGATGCGGCTGTTCTGAACTCGGGCGGTCTTGCGCCCGGGTCGGTCCGTCTGGTCGACTGATGCCGTGACCGAGGGGGACGGCATGCCGTCGGACGATCGCCGTCCACCCGAGATCTTCACCGACTTCGACCGGTCGACGTGGGCGAGCCTGCGCGACGCGGCGACGCTCGACGTCACCTCGGAGGAGCTCGGCGCGCTGATCAGCTTCACCGACGCCCTCTCCCTCGAGGAGGTGCGCGACGTCTACCTGCCGCTCACCCGCCTGCTGAACCTCTACGTCGCGGCGACCCAGAGCCTGCACCGGGCCACCGACGACTTCCTCGGTCGCCGCACCCGGAAGGTGCCCTTCGTGATCGGCATGGCCGGAAGCGTCGCCGTCGGGAAGTCGACGACGGCCCGTCTGCTGCAGCTCCTGCTCGCCCGGTGGCCCGATCACCCCCGCGTCGACCTCGTGACCACCGACGGGTTCCTCCACCCCACCGCCGAGCTCGAGGCGCGGGGGCTCCTGGGGCGCAAGGGGTTCCCCGAGAGCTACGACGTCCGACGGTTGATCCGCTTTCTCGCCGACGTGAAGGCCGGCTGTCCGGTCGTGCAGGCGCCCGTGTACTCCCACCTCAGCTACGACATCGTGCCGGAGGAGTACCAGGAGGTCCGGTCGCCGGACATCCTGATCTTCGAGGGCCTCAACGTGCTGCAGCCGCCGACACCACGCGACCTCGACGCGAGCCGTCCCGTGGCGTCGGACTACTTCGACTTCTCCATCTACGTCGACGCGTCGGCGGAGGACAACGAACGCTGGTACGTCGAACGGTTCCTCGCGTTCCGGCGCACCGTGTTCGCGGACGAGCGGTCGTACTTCCGGCGCTACGCGGAACTTTCGGAGGCGGAGGCGGTCGAGACCGCCCGCACGATCTGGGCGACCATCAACCAGCCCAACCTCGAGGACAACATCGAGCCGACCCGGGAGCGCGCCCACCTCGTGATCGAGAAGGGCGCCGACCACCACGTGACCGGGCTGCGACTCCGCAAGCTCTGAGCCCGGACGCGCCTCCGCCCGGCGGCCGGTGCCACCGGGCGGAGCGACGGGAAGGATCGGGAACCCTCAGCGGTAGGTGAACAGGCCGCTGTCGAGCACGACCCGGCTGTCGTCGGCACGGGTGCGGAACAGCGCCCCTTCCTCGGTGCGCCACGCCTCCACCGTGAGCGACTCACCCGGCATCACCGGCGACGCGAACCGTGCGTCCATGCTGCCGAACCGCGACGGATCACTCCCGCAGAGCAGGTGCAGCAGACCCCGGCCGGTGAACCCGTAGGTGCACAGACCGTGCAGGATCGGCCGGTCGAACCCGCCGCGTGCCGCGAACACCGGGTCGGCGTGCAAGGGGTTGCGGTCGCCGTTGAGCCGGTACAGCAGCGCCTGGTCGTGGCGGGTGGTGTAGGTGACCGACAGATCCGGATCACGTTCGGGTGCGGCGTTCTTCGGACCGGAGGGACCCCTGTCACCACCCCAACCACCCTCGCCCCGGATGAACAGCGACGCCCGGGTGGTGAACAGCTTCTCGCCGGTGTCGGCGAGCACGGTCACCGCCTCGTTCTCCACCACGGCGGCCGATCCCTTGTCGTAGATCCCCGTCACCGTGGTCGTGGTCTGCAGCGTGCCCGCCACCGGGATGTCCCGGTGCAGGGTGATGCCCTGCGTGCCGTGCAGCATCATGGCGAAGTTGAACGGTCCGAGCGCGGCGAGGTTCATGCCGCCGGCCTGCAGCACCACCGCCATGGTCGGCAGCACGCGCTGGGTGACCCCCTCGGAGTTCTCGGTCGTGAACTCGAGCTCGAACCCGGTCGGGTCGGTCATCCCCGCGCCCACACCGAGCGCGTAGAGGATGGCGTCGTCGTGGTCCCAGGTCCGGGATCGCGGCCCCTCGACGGTTCCGACGGCATCGTGGTTGATCGGCATCAGTCGAAGTCCTGTCCGCTCATGTCGGCGTTCTTGCGGGCGTTCGCGAGCAGCCCACGCACGACGGTGTCCATGTTCTTGGGGTCGTCCACCGGCGTGGTGGTCGGCCCGCGGTGCCAACCCTCGGCGATGGCGAGCATCTGCCCGGAGACCTCGATGACCCGGCCGGTCACATCCGCCGACAGGGGGGATGCCAGCCAGGTCGCCACCGGGGCGATCCAGCGGGGCGACATCATCTCCCGCTGGGCGTCGTCATCCTGGGGCATCCCGACGAGGCCCTCGGTCATGCGGGTGAGCGCCCCCGGGGCGATGGCGTTGACCGTGACGCCGTACCGCTTGAGCTCACGCGCCGCGATGATCGTGAACGACGCGATGCCGGCCTTCGCCGCGCCGTAGTTCGTCTGACCCGGGTTGCCGTAGATGCCCGAGACCGAGCTCGTGTTGATGATGCGGCCGTCGACCTTCTCGCCCGCCTTCACCTTGTCCCGCCAGTACGCCGCCGCCCACCGCGTGGGGGCGAACGTGCCCTTCAGGTGCACGGTGATCACCGCGTCCCATTCGGCCTCGGTCATGTTCGTGAGCATCCGGTCCCGCAGGATGCCGGCGTTGTTCACGACCACGTCGAGCGTGCCGAAGGCCTCGACCGCCGAGTTCACGAGCCGCTGGGCACCCTCCCAGTCGGCGACGTTGTCGCCGTTCGCGATCGCCTCGCCGCCGAGGTCGCGGATCTCCGCCACGACCTGCTCGGCGGGCAACAGGTCACCACCGGTGCCGTCCACGCTGCCGCCGAGGTCGTTCACGACGACCTTCGCCCCCTCCGACGCGAGCATCAACGCGTGCTCGCGTCCGATGCCGCGTCCGGCACCGGTCACGATGCACACCCGTCCGTCGCACATCCCCGCCATCGTCGTATCTCCTCCCGCCGGGCCGTCCGCCCGTGGCGTCGGTCCACGTTCTAGCCGCGACGGACGGCCGCGTTGCAGGCCGTGCGACCGGTGTTACCGCTCCGCCCCGCCGATGTGGAATCCTTGCCAACCTGGTGGACGCTCTCACGCCGTACCTCGCGTTGCTTCGCGAACGACTCCTGGTCGTTGCGGCCGTCGGCATCCCCGTACTCCTGTACCTCCTGCTCGTCGCCGCGACCGCCGTCGACCATGCCGGTGACGGTGACACCGTGCGCCGGAACGTGACCGTTGCCGGTCGTGACGTCGGCGGGCTCGATCGGGACTCGCTGCGCGCCGCGCTCGGCGGACTCGACGAGGTCGTAAGGACGACGACGATCGAGCTCGTGACCAAGGGCCCGACCGCCCGCAGCGACGGGACGGCGCTCGGCCTGTCCGTCGACACCGACCGCACCATCACGGGCGTCCTCCGAGAGCGCCGGGGAGGGTTCCTGCTCTTCGCGCCGTTCCGCTGGGTCGGCTCCTTCCTCGGCGATCGCGAGGCCTCGCTCCACCTCCTCGTCGACGAGCCGACCGCCACCGCGACGCTCACCACGCTCGACGAGCAGGTCCGGGTCGCGCCGGTCGAACCCGACCTCGCCGTGCGCTCCGGCAAGCTCACCGTCGTCGAAGGTCGACCGGGCGGCGGCCTCGACCCTGCGGCCGTCCTGCCGCTGCTCGAGACCCTCGAGGGCTTCGACGACGACGTCGTCGCCGTCGAGGTCCCCCTCTCGCCGATCCCACCGAACTTCACCGCAGGCGATGCCGAACGCCTCCGTCAGATCGCCGAGACGACGCTCGGCCGCGGGGTCACCGTCACCATCGCCGAGCTCAGAACGCAACGGGTCCTCACCGGCGACGAACTGCGACCGCACGTCCGGGCCGTGGTCCGTGACGGCGAGTTGCACCTCGGCTTCGAACAGCCCGGACTCGACCAACTGCTCGAGACCGTCTTCGCCGGCCTCGGTGCGCCACCGAGTGCACGCAGCCTGACCATCGTCGACGGGAAGGTCGCCCCAGCATCCGGGTCCGCCGGCCGGATGTGCTGTGACCCGTCGTCCGGGTCGGCGATCGCCGATGCCCTCGAGACCGGCCGCGGCACCGCCGACCTCCTCATGAAGGATCGGCCCGCCGTGGCCGACCAGGCCTACATCGACCGTCTCGGTCTGAAGGAGAAGATCGGGGAGTTCACGACGGAGTTCCCTTGTTGTCCGGCCAGGGTGACGAACATCCAACGCATGGCCGATCTGGTGACCGGTTCGGTGCTCAAACCGGGCGAGAGCTTCTCGATCAACGACACCGTCGGCCGGCGGACCACCGAGAAGGGGTTCCTCCCCGCACCGATGATCGACGGCTCCGGCAACTTCGTGGACGACGTCGGGGGCGGGGTTTCGCAGTTCGCGACGACGCTGTTCAACGCGGCGTTCTTCGGCGGGCTCGAGATCGACGAGTACATGGCCCACGGCCTCTACATCTCCCGCTATCCCTACGGCCGCGAGGCGACGCTCAGCTTCCCCGGTCCCGACCTCGTCGTGCGGAATCAGACGCCCTACGGCGTGCTGATCGTCGCGACGCACACCGACACGTCGGTGACCGTGCAACTCTGGTCGACCCCGTGGGTGCGCGGTGAGCAGACCGGGCAGTTCACCTCGACGTACGGCGCCGTCTGCACTTACGTCACGACGGTTCGCACCCGAACCGCGCTCGCCACCGGCGCGACGTCGACGGATCGCTTCTACGCCCTGTACGCACCCAGCGAAGGCGTCCAGTGCGACGGGACGATCATCCCGAAGCCGGGAGCGACGACCACGACGGTGGCGCCGCCGCCCACGACGGCCGCGCCGCCCACCACCGCCGCGTCGACGACCACTTCGTCCACCCCCTGATCGACCCGCCGGCGGCGTGTCCCGCTTGGCCAACCCTTCGCCCGGGCCGCAGACTGCATTGGTGCAGACCGTCGACATCGTCGTCGTCGGCGCCGGACCAGCCGGCGCCGCGGCCGCCATAACCGCCGCCAGGGGCGGACTCGACGTCCTCGTGGTCGACCGGGCGCGGTTCCCACGGGACAAGTGCTGTGGCGACGGCCTGACGGCGCTCGCCCTCCGCGAGCTCGAGGCCCTCGGCCTCGACCCCACCGACGTGCCGTCGTGGTGTCAGGTCACCGAGGTCGTCCTGCACGGCCCGGACGACGCCCGCACCGCCCTGCGCCTGCCGGACGACGGCGTGCACGCCGCGGTTGCCCGGCGAGCCGACCTCGACCATGCGCTCGTCGCGCTCACCCGGAGCGTCACCGAGGTGCGTGAGGGCACCGAGGTGACCGCCGTGTCCGTCGACACCGCGGGGATCACCGTCACCGCCGATGATGGACCGGTGCGGGCCCGGACCGTCATCGCCGCGGACGGCATGTGGTCGCCGGTCCGCCGCATGGTCGGCGCCGACCCCGCACCGGGGTACCGCGGCGACTGGCACGCGTTCCGCCTCTATGTCGTGAATGTCGCACCCCCGGCCCGGGACGGGCTGCACGTGTTCTTCGAGAAGGACCTGCTCCCGGGCTACGCCTGGTCGTTCCCCCTCGCGGACGGGCGGGCGAACGTCGGGTTCGGGGTGCAACGCTCCGACGGCGGCACCGGCAGTCTCTCCGGCAAGGAACTCGCCCGCCTCGGCGCCACGCTCCTCGACCGTCCCGCGCTCCGCACCGTGCTCGGCCCGGACGCCTCGCCGGAGGGACCGGTTCGGGCGTGGCCGATCCCCGCCCGGTTCGAGCACGCGACCCTCGACGCTGCCGACGGTCGGGTCCTCGTCGTCGGCGACGCCGCCACCGCCACCGACCCGCTCACCGGCGAGGGAATCGGCCAGGCGCTCCTCACGGGACGGCTCGCCGCCGAGGCCGTCCTCGCCCGCCCCTGGGACCCGCCGGCCGCTGCGGCGCACTACCGGCGAACCGCCCGGTCCCACCTCGTCGCCGACCACCGGCTCGCCGACCTGCTCATCGGCCCGTTGCGCCGGCCGGGAGGCGTCCGCCTCACGCTGCGCGCCGTTGACACCTGCGACTGGACGCGCCGGAACTTCGCCCGCTGGATGTTCGAGGACTACCCCCGAGCCCTGCTCGCCACCCCGCGACGGTGGCACCGAGGGATGCTCCGACCGCCAGGCGCCTACCGCAACACCGCGGGATAGTGGCGACGGCCGTCACAGCGCGGCGAGAATCAGCGAGTCCGACGTCGCCGTGGACGTCCGGGGGAGGACTCGAACCGTGACCGACTGGAACTTCGCCCACCTGTGGGAGATCGCCGCCGACAACCTGCCCGGCGCCCCCGCCGTGGTGCAGGGGGCCCGCCGCACCCTCTGGGCCGATTTCGACCGTCGCTCCGACGGCGTGGCCCGAACCCTCCTCGACCGGTGCGCCGCCCAGCAGGACAAGGTCGCGCTCTACCTGTACAACGCTCCCGAGTACCTCGAAGGGTGCTTCGCCGCGTTCAAGGCGGGCCTCGTCCCCGTCAACACCAACTACCGCTACGCGGACGACGAACTGGTCTACCTCTGGGACAACGCGGACGCCGTCGCCGTCGTCTTCCACGGCAGCTTCACCGAGCGCGTCGAACGCATCCGCGACCGCGCCCCCAAGGTACGGAGCTGGCTGTGGGTCGACGACGGCAGCGGACCCCGTCCCGACTGGGCGCTCGACTACGAGGCCGTGGCGGCGACACCGGTCGAAGGACGGGTCAGCGCACCGTGGGGTCGCAGCGGCGACGACCTGATGATGCTCTACACCGGCGGGACGACGGGGATGCCGAAGGGCGTCATGTGGCGCCAGGACGACCTCGTGCGCGGCCTGCTCGGCGGCACGAACGCCCGCTACCGCCATGACGCCGACTACGACGCCATCCGGGCGAAGATCACCCGACCCGGCAAGGTCAGCCTTCCCGCCTGCCCGCTCATGCACGGCACCGGCTGGTTCACTGCGCTGTCGATCCTCGCGGTCGGCGGGTGCGTGGCCCTCCTCGAGCAGCGACACTTCGACGTCGAGGAGCTGCTCGGCGTGATCGAACGGGAACACGTGAACATCGCAGCGATCGTCGGCGACGCGTTCGCCAAGCCCATGGCCGCCGCACTCGACGCGTCGCCCGGCCGCTGGGACATCAGCTCCCTCGTCGCCCTGTCCTCCTCGGGGGTGATGTGGTCGGCACCGGTCAAGGAGTCCCTGCTGCGCCACCACCCCGGCATGCAGCTCATCGACAACTTCGGGTCCTCCGAGGCCATGGGAATGGGCCAGTCGGTCTCGACCGGCGCCGACGCCGTCCGGACCGCGAAGTTCCGCCTCGGCGAGAACACCCGGGTCATCGACGACGACGGCGACGACGTCGCCCCCGGCTCGGGGGTGCAGGGCCGGGTCGCCGTCGGCGGCTTCCAGCCGATCGGCTACTACAAGGACCCCGACAAGTCCGCCGCCACCTTCATCGTGCTCGACGGACGCCGCTACTCGGTCCCCGGCGACTACGCCGTCGTCGAGGCGGACGGGACCCTCACCCTGCTCGGACGGGGCTCGGTGTGCATCAACACCGGTGGCGAGAAAGTCTTCCCCGAGGAGGTCGAGGAAGCCCTCAAGCTCCACCCCTCCATCGCCGACGCCGTCGTCGTCGGGGTGCCGGACGACCGCTTCGGCGAGTCCATCACCGCCGTCGTCGAAGCCCGGCCGGGCAGTGCCGTCGACGAGGCCGACATCGTCGACCACGTGAAGGGCCGCCTCGCGGGGTACAAGGCACCTCGTCGGGTGCTCGCGATCGACACGATCGGTCGCGCACCCAACGGCAAGGTCGACTACAAGCGCCTCAAGCAGTACGCCGTCGACACGCTCGCCGCAGGCTGACGACCCGTGGACGACCACCAGGACCCGGCCGGCGAGAGCGTCGGGGAGTTCCGGGCCCGCGCGGAGGCGTGGCTCGCGGAGAACGCCGTGCACGCCCCGCGCGACTACGGCGCGATCATGCCGCCGGACCTGCGGGACGCCGGGGTGGACTGGCAGCGACGTCTCCACGCCGCGCGCCTCACCGGCATCTCCTGGCCGACCCGCTACGGCGGCCTCGGTCTCGGACCCGACCACCACGCCGCCTGGCTCGAGGCCGCGGCGATCGCCCGGGTGCCGCCGTACGTGAACATGGTCGGCTACGTGCTCGCCGGAGGGTCGATCCAGCGCTACGGCACCGACGCGCAGAAGGAGCGGTTCCTCCGACGGATCATCGCGGCGGACGACGTGTGGTGCCAGCTCTTCTCCGAACCCGAGGCCGGGTCGGACCTCGCATCGCTGCGGACGAGCGCCACGCTCGACGGCGACGAGTACGTCGTGCAGGGGCAGAAGGTGTGGTGCTCGGGTGGACGGTGCGCGGAGTGGGGCATCCTCCTCGCCCGCACCGCCGCCGACGCCCCGAAGCACAAGGGCATCTCGTTCTTCCTCCTCGACATGACCCTGCCCGGGGTCGAGGTCCGTCCCCTGCGCCAGATCACCGGTGACGCCGAGTTCGACGAGGTGTTCTTCACCGATGTGCGCGTCCCCGCCGACTGCCTGCTGGGCCCGCTCCACGGGGGCTGGTCGGTCGCCATGACCACCCTCACCAACGAACGAGGATCGGTCGGCGCCGCTGCGGTCTCCCTCGGTCGCCGTCTCGACGCCATGGCCGCCGGTCTGCGCAGCACCACCGACCTCGACGGCTCCGCGACCGTCGTGCGGCGCGACGCCGCCGCCGCGCTCGCCGCTCGTGGCCGGGCCTACGCCGCAATGGTGCGTCGCCAGGGAGCCGTCGCGTCGACGACCGCGTCGCTCTCCAAGCTCGGTATCGGGGCGATGGGCTACGCGGCAGCGGCGCTCGCCGTCGACGCCGCAGGCCCCGCCGGCATGCTCGCCGACGACCGCACCAGGGCGCTCCTCGCCGCGCCGGCCGGCGAGATCGCCGGCGGCACCACCCAGATCCAGAAGAACATCATCGGCGAACGCCTCCTGGGCCTGCCCAAGGAGCCCTGAGCGCGCCACCCGCCGGTGCAGCGGCTAGCGACGCAGCACCGGCGACCCGTGGTGGGCGACCATCCGCCACGCGCCGTCACGCCGTCGGAACACGTTGAGCGCGGAGACGGTCTGCCCCGCTCCCCCGTCGAGCAGGTTCTCGTCGACCGACACCCACGCGGCGTCGCCCTCGACCGTCACCGCCGCCGACGTGAGGATCACCTGCAGCCGCTGGGGGTTCCGGAAGATCGCGAACCACGACGACGACACCTGCGCCCAGCCCCGCAGCGTCGGCCACCCCGGATGGGTGCACACGACATCGCCGGCGTGCTCCCACAACGCCGACATCGCATCGAGGTCCGCCGCCTCGAACGCCTCGTAGAAGCGGGCGTTCACGGCGAGGACCGCGTCGGCCGGACCGGACTCGGCAGGCGGGTCGTCCACGGCGGCGGAGCCTACCGACTGCGGTCCCGGGGCCCCCGGCACGGCAGTATGGAGGGGATGGACGAACCACGCCGCATCCCCGCCACCGACGGCGTCGTCGTCGCGCTGCACGACCTCGGCGGCGACGGGCCGCCGCTGCTGCTCGTCCACGCGACCGGGTTCTGCGGCCGGATCTGGGAGCCGGTCGCCCGCCACCTCGCCGATGCGACCCACGTCTTCGCGCCGGACATGCGCGGCCACGGCCACAGCGCCGTACCCGCGGGCACCGACCTCTCCTGGACCGCCATCGCCGCCGACCTCGCCGCCGTCGTCGCCGACCTCGGGGTCACCGGTGCCGTCGCGGCGGGCCACTCCATGGGTGGGGCCGTCCTGCTCCTCGCCGAGGCCGCCGCCCCGGGGACCTTCGGTGCGCTGTGGTGTTACGAACCGGTGTGCTTCCCCGGTGACGCCGCCGCCCGGACCGACGGCGAGAACCGGCTCGCAGCGAGCGCCCGGCGTCGGCGGGCCGACTTCCCCTCTCCCGCGGCCGCGCTCGACAACTTCGCGTCGAAGCCCCCGTTCTCGGCGCTGCACCCCGATGCCCTCGCCGCGTACATCACCCACGGGTTCGCCCCCACCGCCGACGGTGGCATCACACTTCGCTGCCGCCCCGCGGACGAGGCCCAGCTCTACGAACACGGGTCCCGCCACGGGGCGTTCGACCGACTCGACCGGGTGCGCTGCCCGGTGACGGTGTGCGCCGGCGCCGTGGACGACCCCGACCAGCCCGCGGCATGGGCGGCGGCGATTGCCGCTGGGTTGCCTCGAACCGCACCCCGACCTCGGCCACTTCGGCCCCCAGCAGGACCCCGGCCGCATCGCCGCGTCGATCCGCGCCGCGCTCCTCGAGGACAGGAGGGCCTGAGATGCCCGTCGATCCCTTCGGACCCCTGAGCGGCGCCGTCGCCACCTTCGACCGTGCCGTGGACCGACGGCTCGAACCGCTGCGCGCCAACCCCACGGCGAACCGGGTCCTGTACGCGGCGTCGGAAGCCGGGAACTTCTCGCTGCTCTGGCATGCGCTCGCGTGGGCCCCCGTCGCCCTCGCGCCGACGCCCCGACGGATCGCCCGTGCCGCACAGGTGAGCGTCGCCCTCGGCGTCGAGTCCGCTGTCGTGAACGGGCCGGTGAAGTCCGTGTTCCGCCGCGAACGCCCCGAGGTGCCGGAGGGTGGTCGACCGCACCGTCTGCGCGCCCCGAAGACGTCGAGCTTCCCGAGCGGTCACGCCACCGCGGCGATGGTCGCCGCCGCAATGCTCGGTCGGCGGAGCCGGCTGTCGCCGATCTACCACCTCGCCGGCGTCGTCGTGGCGACGAGCCGGGTCCACGTGCGCATCCACCACGCCTCCGACGTCGTCGGCGGCCTGGCGATCGGCGTGGTTCTCGGGCGGGTGGCCCGACGCATCCTGCGCTGAGCGGGCTCCGGCGTGCGCCGGGCCCGGCGCGGCTCAGCCCGCGTCGGCGAGCGCTGCGGCGAGCAGCATGCGGACGTCGAGCAGGAGGTCGGTGACCTCACCCGCAGCAACGAGATCGCGCTTCACCAGCACGGGGAGCCCTCGGTCGATCAGCGCGATCGCCTCGGCGACCTGCTCCCCGACGGTGCTCTTCATCTCCAGCTCGACCGACATGCGCCCACCCTACTGCGGCCCGGGGCGCTGAACCGGGCACCGACGCCGGGGGCGTCGGCGACGCTCGCTAGTGTCCGGCCATGTCCGCCATCGGCGTCACCTTCGCCAGCTTCTCCGCCCTCGGGTCCGCCCGCGGTCTCGGCGCCGCCCGACTCGCCGCCGACCTCGGCTACGGGTCCTTCTGGACGGCGGAGGCCTCGGCGATGGACGGCTTCACCATGCTCGCCGCGGCCGGTGTCGCGGCGCCGTCCCTCGATCTCGGGACCGGGGTGCTGCCGATCCAGCTCCGGTCCCCGCTGCTCGTCGCGATGACCGCGGCGACGCTGCAGGACCTCCACCCCGACCGGGACGTCCTCGTCGGCGTCGGCATGTCCTCACCGGTGATCACCGAACGCTGGCACGGTGTCCCCTACCTGCCCGACGGCACCACCCCGCTCGCCTACATGCGCGCCTACCTGACCGTGCTCCGATCGCTCCTCGCCGGCGAGGAGGTCACCACGACCGACGGGCCGATCCGGCTGCGGGGCGCCCAGCTCGGCGTGCGGCTGCGGGACCGGCGGCCGAAGACGGTGCTCGCCGCCCTCAACCCCCGCATGCTCGCGCTCGCCGGCGAACTTGCGGACGGGGTGCTGCTCAACTATTTGCCGGCGAGCCACGTCGCATGGTCGGTGGAGCAGGTGCGGCGCGGTGAGGCGGCCGCCGGCCGACCCGCAGGGTCCTGCACCGTCTACGCGTACGTGCACGTCGGCGTCGGCGACGCCGAGGCCTCCCGCGACCGGGCCCGCCGTGACCTGTGGTCCTACGCCGTCGTCGACGGCTACGCCCGCAACTTCGACCGTGCCGGGTACACCACCGAGATCGCCGGGGTCCGCGAGGCGTCGGCCCGCCGCGACCGGGCGGCGGCGATCGCAGCGATCTCGGAACGCATGTGCGACGACATCGACGTCATGGGCGACGAGGACCTCGTGCGGAACACCGTCGCCGCCTATCTCACCGCCGGCGTCGACCACGCCGTCGTCATGCCGTTGCCGTGGGGCGAGGACCGCATGGGCGTGGTCGAGGCGACGCTGCGGGCGGTCGCCCCGCTCGCCGACGGCGTCTGAGGGTCAGCGGGGCGCGAGGTCCCGGCACGCCTGCCGGACGTCGATCCCGCCGAACTTCATCACCGACAGCGCCGGGGTGGTCACCCCGGCCTCGATGTAGCGCCCGATGTGCTCCCGGCACGCCTCGGGAGAGCCCCACACGATGAGCTCGTCGATGAGGTGGTCGGGGATCGCCGCGAGGGCGGCCTTGCGGTCGCCCGCCTTCCAGTGCTGCCACATCGGGGTGAGCACGTCGCTGCGCCCGAGCCACTCGTGGAACGCCGCGTAGACGGGGACGTTGAGGTACGCCGCGATCGCCATGCGGGCCCCGGCGTAGACCGCCTCACGGTCGGTCGAGGGGCACACGAAGATGCGGGCGACGATCTCCTTCGGCGTGCCACCTCCGGCCTCCTGTACCGGCCGGACGACCGCAGGCACGTCGGATGCGGCGAGCCAGTTGATGATCGCCCCGTCGCCCTCACGGCCGGCGAGGCGCAGCATGCCCTCGCGCAGCGCGGCGATGAGGATCGGGACCGGCTGCTCGGGCAGGATCCCCGAGCGGAACCCGTTCACCTCGAAGGTGTCGTAGCGCTCCGTCACCTTCTCCCCGGCGAGCGCCGTCCGCAGGAACCGCACCATGTCCCGGGTCCGCTTGTACGGCTCGACGAAGGGGATCCCGTTCCAGCGCTCGACGATCACGTTCGAGGACGTGCCGATCCCGAGCACGAACCGGCCGGGGGCGGCCTGTGCGACCGACGCGACGGTCTGCGCCATGAGCGCCGGCCCCCGGGTGAAGGCCGGCACGATCGCACAACCGAGGCGGAGCGACGGGGCCCACTGCGAGGCGAGGACCAGCGGCGTGAAGGCGTCGGCGCCGTCGGCCTCCGACGACCAGACGTCGGTGTAGCCGAGATCGGCGAGCTCCGCGACCCAGTCCCGCTGGGCGTGGAGGGGGACCCCGGCGAAGGGGATGCTCATGCCGTAGCCGTGGTGCAGTCCGCTCATGCCGGGTCCTCCTCCTCGCCGGGCCACCTCGTCGGCACCGGTCATCGCCGGCGGACTGTAGCGGGCGGGCCACAGGGTCGGCCGCAGGCTTCGTTGTCACACCCGCCCGGCACCATGGCGCCATGACCAGGCAGCTCCGTCTCCTCGATCCGACCACGGTCGATTGGCGCCTCGACGACCACACCCGGGCGGTGGGCCGTGCGGGGGTCGCCCGGGCACGCGCCGCATTGGCGGCGGCACGTGCGGCGCGCCACGTGACCGACGCCGCCGACACGCCGCTCGCCACGCCCGAACCTCGTCGACACGCCGCCTGACGGCCCGACCTAGGCTGCGGTCCCATGCGCGAGGTCGTCATCGTCGAAACCGTCCGTACGCCCGTCGGTCGTCGGGGAGGTGGTCTCGCCCCGCTGCATCCCGCCGACCTGCTCGCCGTCGTGCAGCAGGAGGTGATCGCCAGGTCCGGGATCGACCCCACGGCGATCGAACAGGTCGTGAACGGCTGCGTGAGCCAGGTCGGCGAGCAGTCCTTCAACGTCGGCCGGACGGCGTGGCTGTCGGCAGGCCTGCCCATCACCACCGCGGTCACCACGGTCGACAGCCAGTGCGGCTCCTCGCAGCAGGCGACGAACCTTGCCGTCGGCCTGATCGCCGGCGGGGTGGTCGACGTGGCGCTCGCGTCGGGGGTCGAGTCGATGAGCCGCATCCCGATCGGCTCCAACTCCGACAAGAAGCTCGGCCTCGGGCGGGCGATCCCGAAGTCGTACTTCGCCGAGCACGAGTTCACCTCCCAGTTCGAGGCCGCCGAACGGGTCGCCGACGCCTGGTCCATCACCCGCGACGACGCCGACGCGTTCGGCCTGCAGTCCCAGCAGCGGGCGGCCGCAGCATGGGCCGAGGGGCGCTTCGAGACCCAGGTCGTCCCCGTCACCGTCCCGGTGCTCGACGCCGACGGCAACCCCACCGGCGAGACCCGCCTCGTCGCACGGGACGAAGGCATGCGGGAGACCACCATCGAGGGACTGCGCGAGCTCCGGCCGGTCGCCCGGCCGGACGGCGTGCACACGGCGGGCAGCTCGTCCCAGATCTCCGACGGCGCCGGTGCCGTCCTCATGATGACCGCCGAGCGGGCGGCGCAGCTCGGCCTTCGTGCCCGAGCCCGTGTCGTGGACACCTGTCTCGTCGGCTGTGATCCCGTGCTCATGCTCACCGGCCCGATCGACGCCGCCGCCCGGCTCTTCGGCCGGACCGGGCTCGGCATCACCGACATGGACGTCTTCGAGATCAACGAGGCGTTCGCCTCCGTCGCGCTCGCGTTCGAGCGGGAGTGCGGTGCCGACCCTGCCCGCATCAACCCCAACGGCGGGGCCGTTGCCCTCGGTCATCCCCTCGGCGGCACGGGCGCGATCCTCGTGACAAAGGCGCTGCACGAGCTCGAGCGCACCGGAGGCCGGTACGGCTTCGTGTCCATGTGCTGCGGCGGCGGGCTCGGAACCGGAACCATCATCGAGCGGCTCTGACGCCACTCCCCGTTCGCGGCCCGACAGCCGCCGCACGACCCTCCACGGGGAGGACCCACCATGGCCGGCAGCGTCGGGCATGCTCGGACCTGGCGACGCGGCACGGCGCCGTTGCTCGTCGTGCTCGCGTCGTGCACGTCCACGACGCCCCCACCGACCGACTCCATGCCGGCGCGCGCACCGGCGGAACGCACCGTGGTCGTCGCCGTCATCGACGGCGACACCGTCGACGTCCGCATCGCAGGGCGAGCCGAACGCGTCCGGCTCATCGGCGTCGACACCCCCGAGACCGTGCATCCGAACAAGCCCGTCGAGTGCTACGGACCCGAGGCGTCGGCCCGCCTCAGCGAACTCCTGCCGCCGGGAACCGAGATCGACCTCGCCGGCGACGTGGAGGAGCGCGACCGCTACGGCCGCCTGCTCGCCTATGTGCTCCGCCGCACCGACGACCTCTTCGTCAACCTCGCCCTCGTGGCCGAGGGGTACGCCGGCATCCTCCCCCTCCCCCCGAACACGGCCTTCGCCGCCGATCTCGAAGCGGCCGAGGCGACGGCGCGCGCTGCGCGCCTCGGCCGTTGGGGCAGCTGTGCCGCAGGCGCCGGCCGATGAGGCCGGCCGACACCGCTAGCGTGCGGAGCGGTGACCTCGAAGCTCCTCCACCGCCTCGGCCTCCTCGAGACCACCCGGGCCCTCGTCGTGTCCTGCAGTGGGCTCGGTGTCAGCCACGCCACCACCCAGGGCGTCCTCGGTGCCCTCCGGCTCGGTGTGGCGACGACCGCCTCCCTGATGGTGCCCTGCCCGTGGGCACGCGACGCCGCTGGCCGCGCGACGAACCGCGACGACCTCGGGGTGGCGATCACCCTCAACGCCGAGAACGATCAGCTCCGCTGGGGTCCGATCACCACGGCGCCCACGTTGCACGACGGCGACGGTGGCTTCCCCCGCACCGTCGAGGACCTCTGGGACCATGCCGATGTCGAGGAGGTCCGCCGGGAGGGTCGGGCGCAGCTCGAGCGAGCCGTGCAGTGGGGCATCGACGTCACCCACCTCTCGAGCCATCTCGACGCACTGCTCCTGCGTCCGGAGTTCTACGACGTGTACCTCGACCTCGCCGTCGAGTTCGGCCTCCCGATCCGCCTCCCCGAGCCGGCTGCCGAGGCCCGCGTGCAGTTCCCGCTGCGCGACCTCGCCGAGGAGGCTTCGGTGCTCCACGTCGACCGAGTCGTCAGCCTCCGCTCGACCGGTTCACGTACCGCGCTCCTGGAGGTTCTCCGCAGTCTCGAGCCGGGGGTCACCGAGGTGCGGCTCCGCCCCGCGATCGACAGCGCCGAACTCCGGGCGTACGCACCTGATTGGGCGAACCGGGTCGACGACTACAACCTCGCCACGGGCGATGCCGAGCTCGCCGCCGTACTCTCCGGCGTGCGCCGCCTCGGCTACCGGGAGCTCCGCGCCGCGCAGCGCTCGTCACCGACGCCCCGCTGAGCGGGCGCGCCGAGCTCAGCCGAGCAGACGGAGTAGTTCGTAGACCGGCCGGGTCGCGCCCTTGGTCTTGGTCTGCCCGCGCATGAAGGCCACGACGGGAGCGAGCGCACCCGACGCCTGGGCGACCGCGTCGACCCAGACCTGTTCGAGGGTGGCATCGGGTCGCTCCGGCGCCGCCCCGGCGACGACCTCGGGGGCTGAGCCGTCGGCGAGGACGACGTGGTAGACGAGCGTCCCCGCCGGTGCTCCGGCGACGACGACGTCGATGGTCCGGCGAGGGCCGTGGTAGATCCGACCGTGCCAAGTCAGCTCGAGGGTACTCAGCTCGGCCTCGGCGCTCACGCGGGCCTCACAGCCGTACCTCGTCGAGCGGCTGGAGTTCCATCTCGCCGGTGTCCTCGTCGAACTCGACGGCCCACCCGAGCATCTCGGCGAGTGCGCCGCGCCCCTCCGATGGGCCCTGCGCGATGAGCTCGTCCTCGGCGAGGAGCACGACCGAGCCCCGCGGTCGGTAGAGGTACCCGCCCGCCCGCCGGATGGCGAGGACCTGGAACCCGGGTTCCACGTCGAGCGCGAGCTCGTTCAACGACGCACCGTCCGCCCGTGCACCGGGCGCGACCGGCGCCTGGAACACCACCTCGTCGGTCTCGCCGAAGGCGATCGCGAGGATCGGGTGCACCTCGTCGTCGGGATCCTCGACGAGCCAGACCATCTGCTTCGCCTGGTTCCCGAGATCCTCCGCCGCCTGCGACAGGTGCAGCAGACCGCGCAGTGCAGCGGGGTCGAGGTCACGCCCCGCGGCCCGGAGCACCCACAGCTCGAGCCGGTCCTTCATCTCGTCGAGGCGATCCTCGAGCTGCTTCACCTCCGCCGCGAGCAGCGGGTCCCGGAGCACGAGCGCGGAATAGGCGAGGCCGACCGCCACCTCGGAGAGGTTCTTCATCTCCACGAGCACGTCGACCGCACGGTCGAGGTCGGACAGTGCCGGACCGTCGTCGGGCGTCGCCGGCTGCCAGTAGGGCGCTCCCGCCATCTCACGGATCCGGGTGATCCCAGCCGGTGGTCCGTGCAGGAAGATCACGTCCGAGGGCAGCAGCACGACGTCACCGTCGATGTCGTCGGTGATCCATTCACGGCCGCGGCGGATCGCGGTCACCCGCATGCCCGTAACCGTCGGCAGTTCGAGACCGGCGAGCGGGCGGTGCGCCATATGCGAACCGTCACGGACGAGGACCCGGTGCGCGACCTCCTCGGCGTTGGAGAGGTCGGCGACGAGCTCGGCGGGGATCCCGAGGCGATGGGTAACGATCCGCGCGATCGCCCCCGCATCGTCCGCGATCCGCAGGATGCAGTCGATCACCTGCAGCACCGACGACATCGCCGCAGCGTCCTGGGGCGTCCGGGCGCTCAGCACGCACACGGACCGCATGTCCGACGCGAGCTCCTGGAGGTCGTCCTGGAGCTCACCGACCTCCTCGGCCATGTCCGGATCGCCGAAGTAGAGCGCCGCGTAGGCGAGGTCGACCATCAGCTCCGACGTGTCCTTCGCCTCGGCCAACATCGACCGCAGGCTGCGACGTTTCCCGCTGTCCACTGGCGGAGAACTCTAGCGGGCCTCCGCCCGGGTGGCCGCGGTCAGGCCGGCCAGACGGGGAGGTCATCCACCGGCGACATCGTCCAACGGGGCGGGCGACGCTCGAGGAACGACGTGATCCCCTCCCTGGCGTCGGCCTGCCGTCCGATCCAACCGAACAGCGGGTCCTCCCGAGCCATCGTGGCTCGAAGTTCCGCGAGCACCGGTTCCCACAGCAGGCGCTTGGTCACCGCGACCGACACCGGCGCGGCCTCGCCGTAGGCCCGCGCCCGGCCCATCGCCACGGTCAGCACGTCGGCGGCAGGCACGGCGTCGACGGCGAGGCCGAGGGCGACCGCCTCCGTGCCGCTGATCGTGCGACCCGACAGCAGCAGGTCGGCGGCGTTCTGCAGCCCGACGACACGGGCGAGGAGCGTGTGGGAACCGAGCTCGGGCATCATCCCGCGCCGCACGAACGCGAAGGCGATCTTGGCGTCCTCCGCGACGATCCGGAGATCGGCGAGCAACGGGTAGGTGATGCCGACACCGATCGCTGCGCCGTTGATCGCCGCGATGACCGGCTTGCGCAGCTCGCACGGCAGCACGATCGGCATGTCGGTCCCGTCGCGGCGTGCCTCGCTCGCACGGTCGTCGAAGGTGGCACCGCCGGCATCGAGGTCGGCGCCGGCACAGAACGCCCGACCCGCACCGGTCAGCACCACCGACCGCACCGCGTCGTCGGTGTCGGCGCGGACGAGCGCCTCGCCGAGATCGGCGGCGAGCGCCGCGTTCCACGCGTTCAGCCGTTCGGGCCGGTCGAGGGTGATCACGGCGACATCGCCGTCGAGGTGGTAGCGGACGGTCCGGGGACGTCGTTCGGCCATGCGGCGCACCGTAGCGGGACCACCCCTACGCTGCGGCCCATGACGCCGGAACGGCGACCCCAGTCGCAGGTCTTCGGCGAGGACCCGGACCTCTACGCCCGCCACCGCGACGGCTACGCCCCCCTGATCCACGCGGTGCTCGCCGCGCTCACGCCCGGCCGTGCGGCGATCGAGATCGGCCCGGGGACGGGGCTCGCCACGACCGACCTGCTCGCCGCCGGGTTCCGGGTCACCGCCCTCGAACCGTCGGCGCCGATGGCCGCCGCACTCCGGGCCGGCGTCGCCGACCGGCACCTCGTCGTGCACGAACACCGCTTCGAGGACCATCGCGCCGAACCCGCCTCGGTCGACCTCGTCGCCGCCTTCCAGTCATGGCACTGGGTCGACCCGGCGGCGGGCTGGCCGCACGCCGCCCGCCTGTTGCGCCCCGGCGGCGTCCTCGGCCTGTGCTGGCACCATCCCGACCCGGTCGAGCCGGGGCTCCGGGCCCGCCTCGATTCCCACTACGCCCGCCTCGCCCCGGGGCTCACCGCCCGGGAGCCGGGGGCGAAGGGGCGGGACGTCGACGCTCCCGACGGCCCGGCGCGCGCCGTCGCCCGGCGCTGGTTCGATCCGCCCGTGGTCGTGGAGATCCCCGGACGACGCATCCTCGACGCCGAGGCGTACGTCGGCCTCCTCGCGACGCAGTCCGACCACCGCCTGCTCGCAGCGGACCGCCGCGCCGAGCTCCTCGCCGCACTCGCCGACACCGTGCGCTCGAACGACGACCCCGACGCCGGACCCGGCCGGGTCACGCTCGGGACCACCACGCGTCTCGTCGCATTGCGTCGCTCCTTCGCACCCCCGCCGGCCTGAGGGGGACGTCACCACGCCCGCACCGTCACGCCCGCGCCGCCGGTCCCGCACCACCGCGCCGGCAACCGCAGCTCAGTGGAAATCCCGCAAACGCAGCGGTGCGACCACCGCGTCGAGGGGTTCGAGTCGTTCCGCGACGATGTTCACCACCCCACCGTCCCCGCGTTCGAGCCGACCTCGCACCACGAGCGCAGGAGCGTCGCGGGCGATCCGACGATGCCGGGTCCAGCAGCCACGTGAGACCACCACGTTGATCAGGCCGGTCTCGTCCTCGAGGTTGAGGAAGGTCGTCCCTCCCGCCGTCGCCGGACGCTGCCGGTGCGTCACGACACCGGCGACCCGCAGACGCGTGCGGTCCGCGACCCGGGGCAGCCCTGCAGCGGGCACGACCCCGAGCGCGTCGAGGGCAGCCCGGTGGAACCGTGTCGGGTGCCCGTCCGGGGAGATCCCCGTCGCCCGGAGATCAGCGAGCGCCTCCTCCTCCTGGGTCATCGGGGGCAGAGGTGGGGCATCCGTCCCCGTCACGATCCCGGGGAGGCGGTCCGGCGCCGCCTGGGCGAACGCCCCGGCCGCCCACAGTGCCCGCCGCCGGTCGAGCGGTCGACCGGACGGGTCGATGAGCCCGTCGAGCGCACCGGCGAGCGCGAGCTCCTCGAGCGCCGGCAACCCCGCGCCGCTACGCCGGCGCAGATCGACACCGTCGCGGTAGGGCTGCCCGGCGACGATCCGGTCGGCGAGGTCGGCGCCCACCGACCGAACCGACCCGATGCCGAGCCGGACCGCCACCCCGCCCGCCGAGTCGCTGCACGGCTCGAGGGTCGGACCGCGCCCCGACCGGTTCACGTCCGGTGTACGGACCTGAACGCCGTGCCGGCGGGCGTCCTGCACGATCGTGTGCGGCGAGTAGAAGCCCATCGGTTGGGCGTCGAGCAGCGCGGCGCAGAACGCCGCCGGATAGTGGAGCTTGCACCACGCCGACGCGTAGACGAGATGGGCGAAGGACACCGAGTGGCTCTCGGGGAACCCGTAGTTCGCGAACGCCGCGAGCTTGTCCCAGATCTGTGCCGTCGTCGCCGCGTCGACCCCACGGGCGGCGGCTCCCGCCCCGAACCGCTCCCGCAGCCGCTCCATCCGCTCCCGGCTGCGCTTGGACCCCATCGCCTGGCGGAGCTGATCGGCCTCCGCCGGGGTGAACCCTCCGACGTCGATCGCGATCTGCATGAGCTGCTCCTGGAACAGCGGGACGCCGAGGGTCTTGCGCAGCGCCGGCTCGAGGAGCGGGTGCAGGTAGGTGACCGGCTCCCGACCGTTGCGCCGTCGGATGTAGGGGTGCACCGACCCGCCCTGGATCGGTCCGGGCCGGATCAGCGCGATCTCGATCACGAGGTCGTAGAAGGTGCGGGGCCGGAGGCGGGGCAGGGTCGCCATCTGGGCGCGGGACTCGACCTGGAACACCCCGACGGTGTCCGCCGCGCACAACCGGTCGTAGACGGCGTCCTCCTGGGGAAGCGCACCGAGGTCGACCTCCACCCCGTGGTGCGCGGCCACGAGATCCACCGTGCGGTGCAGCACGGTCAGCATGCCGAGGCCCAACAGGTCGAACTTCACGAGGCCGACGGCCGCACAGTCGTCCTTGTCCCACTGCAGCACCGACCGGTCACGACGGCTCGCCCACTCGACGGGGCACACGTCGACCACCGGCCGGTCGCAGATCACCATGCCCCCCGAGTGGATGCCGAGGTGTCGTGGCGCGTCCTCGACCGCAGCGGCGAGCACCAGTACGTCCTCGGGGATCCCGTGTCCCTCCTCCGCCGCGGTCGCAGCGACCCTCCCCCAGGCGTCGACCTGTCGGGCCCAGGCGTCCTGCTGGCCTGGGGCGAACCCGAGCGCCCGGGCGGTGTCCCGCACCGCGGAACGGGCCCGGTAGGTGACGACGTTCGCCACCTGGGCGGCATGGGTGCGGCCGTACCGGCCGTAGACGTACTGGATGACCTCCTCACGGCGCCCGGACTCGATGTCGAGGTCGATGTCGGGTGGTCCGTCGCGTTCGCTCGACAGGAACCGCTCGAACAACAGACCGAGCCGCCACGCGTCGACGTTGGTGATGCCGAGCACGAAACAGACGACGGAGTTCGCCGCCGAGCCGCGCCCCTGGCAGAAGATGTCGGAACGCCGACAGAACTCGACGATGTCCCACACCGTGAGGAAGTAGCCGGGGAACCCGAGCTGTTCGATCACCTCGAGCTCGTGCGCGATCTGGCGGTGCGCGCCGTCCTGCGGCCCGCCCGGCGGCCCGTAGCGCCGCTCGGCCCCCTCCGCCACGAGGACCCGCAACCAGCTCATCTCGTCGTGCCCCTCGGGCACCGGGAAGGCGGGCAGGCGTGGGGCGACGAGCGCCAGGTCGAACGCACAGGAACGGGCCAGCTCCACCGACCGCTCCACCGCGCCGGGATACCGGGCGAACCGCACCGCCTGCTCCCGAGGGGAGCGCAGGTGCGCGGCCCCGCACGCCGGCAACCACGGATCGAGCTCGGGAAGGGAACGCCGGGCCCGGACCGCGGCCACCGTCGCCGCAACCCGACGCTGGGCGGGCCGGGCGTAGTGCACGTTGTTCGTCACGACGGGGTCGACCCCGACCCGGGAGGCGAGCTCGACGAGCGCGTCGTTGCGCACCCCGTCGAGCGGATCACCGTGGTCCCACAGCTCCACCACGACGGCATCCCGTCCGAACCGGTCGACGAGTTCCTCGAGACGCCGCTGCGCCGCTGCCGGCCCCCCGTCCTGCAACGCCCGGGCCACCGCACCCTTACGACACCCCGTCCCCACCACCCAACCGGCCGAGGACGCACCGCCGACGAAGCCGGCGAGCCCGTCGAGGTCGATCCGGGGGGCACCCTTGGAGCCGGCGAGCTGCGCGGCGGAGATCGCACGGGACAGCCGCACGTACCCCTCCGGCCCCCGGGCGAGGACGAGGAGGTGCTCCCCCGCCGGGTCCTCGGAACCGGACCGCTGCGTCGGACGGCCACCCGGTGCGGTGAGGGTGATCTCCGCACCGAACACGGTCGGGAGACCGTGCGCCCGCGCCGCCTCCGCGAACCGCACCACGCCGTACAACCCGTCGTGATCGGTGAGCGCGAGCGCCTCGAGACCCAACCGGGCCGCCTCGGTGACGAGCTGCTCCGGCGAGGACGCCCCGTCGAGGAAGGAGAAGTTCGAGTGGCAGTGCAACTCTGCGTAGGGGACGTCACCGCCGACCGGGCGGCGTTCCGCCACCGGACCGGGGACCGCCGGACCTCCCGCCTCCGGCTCGTAGGGCTGTCGACGACGGGACCACGCCGGGCTGTCGCTGCCGTCACCGGGGTGGGTGACCGCGCGCCGACCCTGCGTCCCCCCGTTGCCGAGGCGACGTTCGAGTTCCGACCACGGCACCGGGGGGTTCTCGAAGCCCATCGAACATATGTTCTATCGCGCTCCTGCGACCGCCGCAACGGGCCGGACACGCACCGGCCGCCACCGCGAGGTGACGGCCGGTCGCAGACTTCGGGAACCGCAGGTTCAGCGCAGGGCGTCGAACCGGGCGCCGACCGCGTTCCAGTCGACGACGTTCCACCAGTTCGCCAGGTACTCCGGACGACGGTTCCGGTAGCGCAGGTAGTAGGCGTGCTCCCACACGTCGTTGCCGAGCACGACCTCGCCGAGACCGTCCATCACCGGGTTGTCCTGGTTCGGGGTGGACACCACCTCGAGCCGACCGGCAGGCGACACGACGAGCCACACCCAGCCCGACCCGAACCGCTTCACCCCACCGTCGTTGAAGGTGGTCTTGAAGGAGTCGAAGTCACCGAACACCGAGTCGATCGCCTCGGCGAGCGCACCCGTGGGGGCACCGCCGCCGTTCGGGCTCATCAAAGTCCAGAACATCGAGTGGTTCACGTGACCACCGGCGTTGTTGCGCACCGCGGTGCGGATCGCCTCCGGTACGGCGCCCAGGTTCCGGATCAGCTCGTCGGCCGACTTCGTGGCGAGATCGGGGTGGTCCTTCAACGCGTTGTTCGCGTTGGTCACGTAGGCGTTGTGGTGCAGATCGTGGTGGATCTGCATCGTCTCCGCGTCGATCGCCGCCTCGAGCGCGTCGTAGGCGTAGGGCAGCGGGGGCAGTTCGAGTGCCATGGGTGGTCCTCCAGCAGGCGATCCCGGGTCCGGGTCGCGCCCGATCCTACGTCGACGCCCGACCCTTGTCCGCAGGCGGAGGGGGCCACCTGCGGACGCTCAGTCGTGCGCCGCCGAGAGCCACCAGGAGCCGTCCTCGAGCTCGACGAGCAACGCCCGACCGTCCTCGAGGACGACCTGGAGACGCGCGACCCGGCGGCGGGCGCGACGATCCCACCAACGCTCCTCCACCGGCCAGGGCCCGCCCCAGGCCACGACCCGCCGACCGTCCACCGCCACCGGGGGTTCCCCCAGCACCCCACGACCGTCCACCACCACCGGTGCGCCCGAGGCGTCGACCACCGCGCACGGCGCCGGCGCGGCCGCCACCCGGGCCGGGGCGGCGGGTAGACGCCCCGGCCACGGAGCCCCGCCCCGCTCGGACGGACGGCGACGCGACCGGGGTCGCGGATGCGGACCCGACCGCTCCCCCAGGTCGACCGTCGTCGCCGGCACGAGCACGTGGGACTCCCCCGGATGGCGTCCGCCACGCCGCTCGGGCACCCGCACCGCGTCGGGTCCGAGCAGGCCGGCGAGGCGCGCCACCGTGCGGGCGATCTCCTCGGGATCGCCACCGACGCCGCCCCACAACCCCTCCTGGCGACCCGTCGCCGGCGTGACGAGATCGGGCGACAACGACAACGAGACCAGCCCCGCACCCGGCCGATCGGCCGCCGGTCCGGCCAC
Organism: Actinomycetota bacterium; assembly: GCA_016870475.1. Classification (GTDB taxonomy): domain Bacteria; phylum Actinomycetota; class Acidimicrobiia; order Acidimicrobiales; family CAIXPF01; genus VGBO01. Next base: position 28,441 of record VGBO01000009.1, read on the forward strand.
CCAGCCCTCGAGCTGCCAGCGCACCCGCTCCGCGATCGCCCCCGCGGTGAACCCGACCGGGTGCAGCCAGGGGCGGACCAGGACGTCCCCGTCCTCCGTCACCGCCTCCACGACGAGGCGACGGCACACCAGACCGGCGTCCCCGAGCGTGGCGACGAGACGGTCGGCGAGCGTCTTCGCGACGAAGGCCGCCCGATCGAGACGATCGACCGGATCGTCGAACCCGACGGCGACCGCGAGATCGGTCGGCGGTTCGACCACCTGGGGCAGGACCGGGTCGTCGCCTCGGGCCAACCGGTGCAACGCCACACCGTGGGCACCGAACCGGGCGAGCACGGTGGCGGGGTCGAACGCGGCGAACGCGCCGAACGTGTCGACCCCGAGTCGGTCGAGCAGGTCGAGCGTCGCCCGGCGATCGGCGACCCCCGCCGCCGTGACCGGCATCCCCCGCGACCACGGTCGGGCCAGCACCCCGAGGGGGAACGGGGCGAGGAACGCCGCCGATCCACCGGGCGGGACCGTCCCGCCGCCGGTCCGGGCGGCCAGCTCGGCGGCGACGATGCCGTCCGCGATCCCGACCCCGCAGCACCATCCCCGGGCGAGGACGGCGAGGACGGCGTCGACCCGTTCGGTGACCGCACCCACGAGCAGGTCGTCGCCACCGGCGTGACGCGAGGCCGCAGCAGCGAGGAACCGGCACGTCCCGGGGACGGCGAGCTCCACCGCCGGGACGCAGGTGGTGACCGCGGCGACCACCGCCTCGAACCGGCGGGCCTCGAGATCCCGATCGCGTTCGAGGACCACCAGCGCAGGGGCGCGCGCCTGCGCCGTCCGGCGGCGCATCCCCTCGACGACGCCCTCGTCACGCGCCGCCGGCGTCGCCGTCACCACCCGGTCGGCGGCGACCACCACGACGGGATCGCCCGCGTCGACCCCGAGTGCGACCGCGGGCCAGTTGGGGACGTGCAGCACCGCCACCCGGGGAGGCTGGTCGCTCACGACACCTCGGGGGCGGCGGGACCACCGGGGACCGGCACGGGCCGCAACACCGGACGCGCCACGGCGGCGACCCTGCCGTCCGGGCCGGGGAGCCATAGCGTCGCCGCCTGCGGAACGGACGCCGCCCGGCGACCTCGCGCCGTCACCTCGACCCGGCGGGCCAGCAAGGTCCCGTGCCCCACGCCGATGCCCTCCCAACCACCGGGACCCGCCGCGAGGTCGGGGGCGACCTGCAGGGAGTGGTCGGCCCCCTCCGGCCACCGGCCCCCGCCCCAGCCGATCGGGACGAGCACGGCGCCACGCTCCCGGGCCCGGGCGAGGAGTCGCCGGACCCGACCCTGCGGCACCGCCGCCGGTGGCGCGACGAGGAGCACCACGTCGACCGCCTCGACCAACGCGGCGACCACGTCGACCCACCGGTCGGCGGGGACCGGGTCGACCACCACGAGCCGCGCCGGATCGACCCCCGCCCGTTCCGCGGCCTCGAGCCCGACCGGGAGCGGGCGGGCGGCACCGACCGGACCGGGGACGACGACGGCGAGCCACGACCCGGCCCGTGACGCCGCTGCGACGAGTCCGAACGCGCACGTGGTCGCCCCCACCCCGTCGATGGCGACCGTCAACCCACGCTGCAGCCCGCCCCGGCGGAGGAGGCCGGCGAACGCGTCGTCGAGGGGGAGCAACCGGTCGGTCGCGTCGGCTCCGGCCGGACGCACCCGTGCGGCCAACGCGGCGAGCAGCGACGGGTCGACGTTCCGGAAAGCCGAGGCCATCCGGTCAGCATAGCGAACAGGTGTTCGATAGACCGGGGCCCTGCCCCGACCGCACGACCCGCCGTCAGGACGGGACCGCGACCTCGACGCCGGGTCGGTAGTACACGTACAGGTCCTCGATGATCTCGCGGATCCCCGACGCATCGGGCTCGTCGAGCTCGACGGTGACCACCCCGCCGTACACGTGCACCCGGCGCACCCCGCCCCGTTCGAACAGGCGACGGGCGAGCACCTCGGTCGGACGGTCACCCGTGGGCGGCTGCGCGACGTCGAAGCGGTCGTGTCCCATCCCGGAAAGCGTCCGGTTCGTCTCGTAGCGGATCACCCCGGCGCGAGCGGTCGGGATCTCGATGACGTGAACGGGCTGGCCCATAGGGCCCCGAGGTTACCGCGCCGGACGGAACCGCAGCAGCACGGCCGTCGCCAGCCCGACCGACACCACCGCGAGCACGACGTGGACGGCCACGAACCCCGCCGCATGACCGTTGCCCACGAGCAGGACCGTCCGCACCGGCCAGTACACGACCGTGCACGAAGCCGCCGCCCGCACGACCCACCCGGCGGCCGTCCCCGGCAGCCACCGCCGCAGGAGCGCGACCGCCCCACCGGCCGCGAACAGCACCGCCGGCAGCGACCACCACAGCCGGCCCGTCGTGTCGAGATCCGGGTCGCCCACGATGTTGCGCACCCGCGCCGACCACATCGCCACGTTCCACACGCCGAAGAGCACCAGCGTCACGGCCGTGGTGCGGGCCGATGTCGCAGGAAGGGACTCGAGCGGGGCGGAGCGCACGCCACGACGCTACCGTTCCCCCTCATGGCAGACGTCCCCACCCTCGATCAGTTCCGCGCCGACGTGCTCGCGTTCCTCGAGGCGAACGCCAAGCCCAAAGCGGAACAGAAGAAGTTCGTCTGGGGGCAGGGTCCCGACCACACCTCCCTCCTGCGGGAGCCGGACCGCGACGAGGAACAGACCGAGATCGTCGAGGCGAAGGCGTGGCGGGCGAAGCGCTTCGACGCCGGGTTCGGGTGGATCACCGGACCGAAGGCGTTCGGCGGACGCGAGCTCCCCCACGCCTACGACCGGGTGTACAGCGAGCTCGAGTCGCGCTTCGAGGTGCCGAACCAGGCGTTCTTCGGGATCGGGCTCGGCATGGTCGCGCCGACGATCAACGAGCACGCCCACCCCGACGTCAAGGCGGCGCTGCTGCCGAAGATGTTCCGCGGGGACCTGATCGGCTGCCAGCTCTTCTCCGAGCCCGGCGCCGGGTCCGACCTCGCCGGCCTGCAGTGCAAGGCCGAGCGCGACGGCGACGAGTGGGTCATCAACGGGCAGAAGGTGTGGACGTCGGGCGCGCACTACTCCGACGTCGGTGAGGTGGTCTGCCGGACCGACCCGAACCTGCCGAAGCACCGGGGCATCACCGGGTTCGTCGTCGACATGCACGACCCGAACATCGAGGTGCGCCCGCTCCGGCAGATGTCCGGCGGCGCGGCGTTCAACGAGGTGTTCTTCAACGACTACCGGGTGCCCGACGTGAACCGCCTCGGCGAGGTCAACGACGGCTGGCGGGTCGCGCTCACCACCCTCATGAACGAGCGGGCGTCGATCGGCTCGGGCGGTGCGGGCGGCGGCGGGAACGTCTCGGTCAACCGACTCATCGAGATGGTGCGCCACTTCGGCCTCGTCGACGACGCCGTCGTGCGCGACGAGCTCATGCGGATCTACACCGGGTCGATGGTCGCCCGGTACTCGGCGCAGCGGATGATGGACCGCGTCCGCGCCGGACAGGTCCCCGGCCCCGAGATGTCGGCGTCGAAGCTCGCGCTCACCGACAACATGCGCGCGATCTCGAGCTTCGTGTCCCGGGTACTCGGACCCCGCATCACCGCCGACACCGGCGAATGGGGCACCTACTCCTGGACCGGCTACCTGCTGACCGTCCCCGCGATGAGCATCGCCGGCGGGTCCGACGAGACGCTGCGGAACATCGTCGGCGAGCGCGTGCTCGGCCTGCCGAAGGAGCCGGGCATCGACACGACCAGCGCCTTCCGGGACATCCCGAAGGGCGGGTCGCTCACCGCCCGTCCGGCCTGACCCCGGGAAGCCGCCAACTCCGGCGGTGCTCGGCACACGGACCGAGCGCCGCCAGCGCGTCGATGTGCTCGGCGGAGCCGTACCCCTTGTTGCGCTCCCAGCCGTAGCCCGGGTACCGACTCGCCAGCCCGGCGAGGATCCCGTCACGTTCGACCTTCGCGAGCACGCTCGCCGCCGCGACCACCGCGCACCGTCGGTCGGCGCCCACGACGGTGACCACCTCGGGCAGGGCGACGAGCTCGTCGACCGGACCGTCGAACAGACCCGCCCGCGGCGGCGGCGACAACCAGTCGTGACGACCGTCGAGCAGCACGACGTCGACACGGTCCGAGAGACGGGCGAACGCCCGGTGGCCAGCCACCCGCAACGCGGCGGTGATGCCCCACGCGTCGATCTCCGCGGCCGTCGCGTGCCCGACGGCGGCGTCCCGCACCCACGAGCGGAGCGACGGGACGAGCGCCTCACGTCGACGGGCCGACAGCAGCTTGGAGTCCGCGAGACCTTCCGGGACCGGAGCAGCCGCCGCCCCGAGCACCGCAACCCCCACCGTCACCGGGCCGCCGAGCGCCCCGCGACCGACCTCGTCGACCCCTGCGACGAGACAGCGCCCGCGGACGGCGAGCAGTTCCGTCTCGATGCTGCGGTCGGGGACGGCGGCCTGGCGCACGAGACCCTCAGGAGAAACTCGTCGACCCGCCGTCGACCACGGTGACCCGCGGGACGAGGAGCGCCTCGCCGCGGAGCGCCGTCGTCGACCACGCGTCGTCGACGGACCCGCACCGCAGCACCGGCGCCGCCACCCCTGCGGCGAGGTCGAGCTCCCACAGCAACGCGACGTTCGGGCCGTGCCACCGCAACGCAAAGGAGACCGGCCCGAACCGTGTCGGGAGGCCGACGACCTCCATCGGTCGGCCGACGAGGTCCGCCGTCCAACCCGTCAGCAGGTCGAGCGTCCCGTCGGTGTCGTCGTCGACGAGGAACGCCCGGAGCGGATCGACGGCGGGCGGCGGTGATCCCGCCGCCGTGGGGGTGGAACGGCCGAACAGGCGCCGCCGGGGTCGCCGGGCGACGGCCGCAGCGGCCGGCTCCCCCGCCACCTCGAGCAGGCGCGCCGCCTGCGCGACCGCGGCCCGGGCGGAGGGGTCGCCACGACCGCGCAACGCGTCGACCGCGACGAGCACCGACGGCACGGCCGCGCGGGCGAACTCCACGTCCGCGGTCCGGCGCTGGTGGTGGTCGAGTGCGCCGAGGAGACGCACGTGGTCGGCGTCGACGTCGGGCACCTCCGTCAACCGGGCGAGCACGCCGACCGCGTCGCCGTGATGCCCCCAGTCGTCGAGCACCGCAGCGACCGCCGGCGAGGCGCTGCCGGGCGAGAGCACGAGTGCCTCGGCGACCATGGACCGCAGGCGGTGCAGCGAGCCGTCGTCGCCGACCTCGACGCGGGTCCCGCCCTCGATCTGGCGGATCCACCCGCGGACGACCTGGTCGGCGGTCGGCAGCACCGTCGACGCCGTGGCACCGTCGGGCAGGGGCGCCAGGGCGAACCGGGTCGTCGACCCGTGTGCGAGCGGCCAGACCGCTGCGACGAGTGAGCCGACCTCGTCGATGCCCGGCTCGGCGAGCCGTTCGACGACCTCGTCGGCCCCGCCACCCGCGCGCACCGAACCCGGCGGGCGAGCGCCGACGACGACCGCCACGTCGTCGAGGAGCAGTGCCGGGCCGTCGAGTGCGACCCGCAGCGGTCGGCCGTCGTCACGCCGCCACAGCAGCGCCGCGGCGACCGGCAGCCGACCCTCCACGGTCACCTCGGCCACGAGCTGCGGGCCGGACGGTCCCATGGCGGCATAGGTGCGACGGACGACGTCGGCCCCCTCCACCCGCACCACCGTCTCGACCACCGGTGTGCCCTCGACCGCCCGGCGACGCAACGTCGCCTCCGTCGCCGGTCGCACCCACCCCGACGCCCCGCCGAACCAGACGTCGGCGACGAACGACGAGCCGTCCGTCGCGGTGGTACGGATCCGTCCCGTGGCGTCGACGACCGCGAGGGGGCCGCTGCCCGCGACGCCGAGGACGACGTCGGACGTCGCCGTCACCGGGAACGCAGCGCGGCCTGCGGCGACCGGCGCAACAGCCCCCGGTACGCCTCCGCCGGCGACCGCCCGTAGTTCACGACCGCGTCCATCTCCGCACAGATCGGCAGGTCGATGCCGTGCCGACGGGCGAGCGCCATCACCGATGCGGCGGCGCGTACCCCTTCGACACCGTTCGGGTACACCTCGAGCAGTTCGTCGAGCGGGCGACCACGGCCGAGCTCCTCGCCGAAAGACCGGTTCCGGCCCTCCGCCGCGATGCAGGTCGCGATCAGGTCACCCATCCCGGCGAGCCCGGAGAGCGTCTCCGACCGTCCGCCGAGCGCCGTCCCGAGCCGCATCATCTCGCCGAATCCTCGGGTGATCACCGTCGCACGGGTGTTGTCACCCGTGCCGAGGCCGTCCGCGATGCCCGAGGCCAGCGCGATCACGTTCTTCACCGCGCCGGCGATCTCGCAGCCGACGACGTCGTCGTTGGGGTAGACCCGGAACAGGTCCGAGGCGAACACCCGCTGCAGGACCTCGCTGATGTGGGGCACCCCGAGAGCGATCACCGCGGCAGCGGCCTGACCGTCGAGGATCTCCCGGGAGAGGTTCGGCCCGGTCAGCACCCCGACGGGATGGCCCGGCAGCACCTCCTCGACGATCTCGGTCATGCGCAGGTTCGTCCCGGGCTCGAGACCCTTGGTCAGGCTGACCACCGGGACCCACGGCCGCACGTGCGCGGCGACCTCGTCGAGCGTGTCCCGGAACACGTGGGACGGCACCGCCATCACCACGACGTCGGCCGCCTCGACCGCGTCCTGCAGCGACGCGGTCGCCCGCAACGCCGGATCGAGTGCGAAGCCGGGCAGGTACCGGGAGTTCGTCGCGTGCCGGTCGATCTCCTCGGCGAGCGCAGGGTCGCGAGCCCACAGCGTCGTCGACGCGTTGCGCACGGCGAGGTTCGCCACGGTGGTCCCCCACGGACCGGCTCCGACGACGACGACCCGCACGTTCATGCGCCACACCCTAGGGCGCGCCCGCCGCATCGTCTCGGATGCCGCACCCCTAGAGTCGGCCCCGTGACCGCAGCCGTGCTCGTCCCGGTGAAGGCGTTCGGGCAGGCGAAGGCACGGCTCGCCGACGTCCTCGACCCGACCGGTCGCGCCCGGCTCGCCCGAGCGCTCGCGACCCGGGTGGTCCGGGCCGCCGCCCCGCTCCCCGTCACCGTCGTCTGCGACGACCCGGCGGTCGCCGCGTGGGCGGAATCGGTCGGAGCGACGGTGCTGCACTGCCCCGAGAGGGGCCTCGACGCGGCGGTTCGTCACGGCACCACGACCCTCGCCGCCCGGGGCGTTCACCGCGTCGTCGTCGCCCACGCCGACCTCGCGGAGCCCCGGGGGCTCGCCCGGCTCGCCGGGGGCACAGGCGTGACGATCGTGCCGGACCGCCACGACGACGGCACGAACGTGCTCGTCGTCCCGACCGGGGTCGACTTCACGTTCGCGTACGGCCCGCAGTCCTTCCACCGCCACGGGGCCGAGGCGCTCCGGCATCGTCTCGCACTCCGCGTCGTGCGCGATCCCCGCCTCGGCTGGGACGTCGACCACCCCGAGGACCTGCGCGGTTCCCCCGCCGACCTCGACGACCTCGACGACCTCGACGACCTCGACGCCGTCTAGCGTCCCAGCGGTGACCTCCCGCGACCGCAGCGCCGACGACGGCACCACCGCACCGCTCACCTACGGCGCCGTCGCCGCCACGGTGCAGCGCGACCTCCCGACCCCTGCCCGGGTGCTCGCCACCGGCGCGCACCCCGACGACATCGAGTTCGGCTGCGGTGGGACCCTCGCCAAGTGGGCGGCCGCCGGCGCGGAGATCCACCACCTCGTGTTCACCGACGGCTCGAAGGGGACCTGGGACCCGGGCGTCGACCCCGCGGAACTGGTGGTCCTGCGACGGTCCGAGCAGCGTGCCGCCGCAGCAGCGCTCGGCGCACGCGGCGAGGTCGTGTTCTGCGGGTGGACCGACGGTGAGCTCGAGTCGGGCCTACGCCAGCGCGGGGTGACCGCGTCGTGGATCCGACGACTCCGCCCCGACGTCGTGATCGGCCACGACCCCTGGAAGCGCTACCGCCTCCACCCCGACCACCGCAACGCCGGGCTCCTCGCCGTCGAGGGCATCGTCGCCGCACGGGACCCGCTGTTCTTCCCCGAACAGGCGCTCTCGCCGCACCGGCCGTCGGCACTGCTGCTGTACGAGGCCGACGAGGTCGACCACGTCGAGGACGTCACCGGGTTCGCCGAGCGCAAGATCGACGCGCTGCTCGCGCACGCGAGCCAGTTCCGCTCGACCATGCACATCGACGGCGACGACGACGGCCGCCAGCTCGCCGTCTTCCGCGGCCGCATCCTCGACCGGCTCGCCGACCACGGCGGGATCGTCGGCGTCGCCGAGGGCGAGGCGTTCAAGCGCATCGACCGGCTGTGACCGGCGCCGTCCAGGGCGATGGACCCGACCTCGTCGCCGGCGTCGACGGGTGCCGCGGCGGATGGGTGGTCGTGACCGTCGGCTGCACGCCGCAGGACCGCGTCCGCCCCTCGGTGGTCGTGTGCGCGACGTTCGCCGAGGTGGCCCGGCGCCGGTTCCGTGCCATCGCCGTCGACATGCCCATCGGGCTGCCCACCGCCGGCGCCCGTGCCGCCGACGTCGCGACCCGGGCGGTGCTCGGGCCGCGACGTTCCTCGGTGTTCCCCGCCCCGGTCCGAGGGGTCCTCGACGCCGTCGAGTACGCCGAGGCCTCGGCCCGGCACCGCAGCATCGACGGGCGCGGCCTCACCCGCCAGGCGTGGAATCTGCTCCCGAAGATCCGCGAGGTCGACGCCGTGGTGCGCGCCGAGGGCGACGACCGCATCCGGGAGGCACACCCCGAGGCGGCGTTCGCAGCGCTCGCCGGGGCGCCGCTCGTGGACCCCAAGCGCAGCGCCTCGGGTGCGGCCCGGCGGCGAGCCCTCCTCCGTGCCGCCCTGCCCGAGCTCGCATCGACGCTCGACGCCGGTCCGCCGGCCGGGGCGGCGGCCGACGACCTCGCCGACGCAGCGGTGCTCGCGTGGAGCGCACGCCGCCTCGTCACCGGGACGGCGGTCACCGTCGGCGACGGGGCTCCCGACGCAATGGGACTGCGCATGCGCATCTGTTGGTGACCGGTCGCCGGGCACCCTTGAGGCCGCCGCCCCCGGGGCGCTAGCGTGCCCGCCCGGGGGGAACCACGTCCGACGCGGAGAGGATCCCGACACAGATGAGCACGACGGCTGCACGGCGGAACGCCGAAGTCGACCCCGTCCCGCCCGGTGCCTGGATGGCGGATGGTTCCTGTCGGGGTCACACCGACCTGTTCTTCGCTCCCCACGCCGAACGCCCCCAGGCGCGCCTACGACGTGAGGCGAAGGCCCGGGTGCTCTGCCAGGGGTGCCCCTCGCTCGAACCTTGCCGTACCTGGGCCCGTGAGCAGCGGGAGTACGGGTTCTGGGGTGGCGAGAGCGAAGAGGAACGGTTCCGTGCCGGCTTCGCCGTGACCGTCGCCGCACCGGGCGCCCGCCCCCGCACGCTCGTCGACGTCTGACCGGGGCGCCGGGACGTCACAGCCCTCGGGCAGACTCGGCACCGCGGGTCCGACCCTCCCGCCCTGCACCCGGGGTCGCACCGTCGTGCGAACCGGAGTCCTGCGTTGCCCCACGCCAGTTCGAGATCCTCGGGCCGTTCCGGCCCCAACCCCCTCGGCCGGACGGCCGCAGTGCTCGCCGGCCTCGTGGCGGACGGCGCACCGGCGCTCGTCGCGAGCCTCGGCCGGACGGACCACGGCGTCGTGCCGCTCCTCCTCGCCGCAGTGCCTGGTGACGGCAGCCTCGACGCCCTGATCGGCTGGAGGGCCGCGCCCGACCACGACGCGGTGGCCGTCGCCGTGCCCGCCCGGGCGGTAGACCGACCCGGAGACGACGACGTGGCGATCGCGCACGTCGTCGACCGTCGGGGCCGGTCCGCAACGGTGCGCAGCGCCGCTCCGGGCGCCTGTCGGCACGTCCCGACCTCCGCGGTCGGCGGGCGCATCGACGACCTCTGCCGAAGGTCCCTCGACCTGCCGACCCCCGCGGCGACCGGTCCGACGACCTGCTACTGGGCGGGCACGCTGCTCGTCGCTCTGGCCACGACGAGGGTCCGTTGCTGGGCGGACGTCGCCCGCACGGCGAACCGCCACCTCGGCGTCACCGTGTCGGTCGACGACCCGACCGACCTCGCCGCCGCCCTCCGACGGCTAGGCGCCGGCCTCGACTGGTCGAGGATCCGCCGGGCGGTGCGCGACGGCGCGCACGCCGCCCCCGGGCTCGACCCGTCCGCCGCAGCGTGGATGGACGACGGCATGTTCGCCCGATGGTCGCTCGGGGCGCTCCGTCACGCCGCACCCCTGCACCGGGTGCTCCTCGACCTGCCACCCCCGACCGCCTCCGCACTGACCGCGGCGCTCTCGGCCTGCGGTACCGTTCCACGCCGATGAGCATCCCGGAGACCGCCGCACCGAACGCCGCCCGATTCGCCGAGCTCCCCTCGGACCGGGCAGCGCCCTGGGCGCGCTTCCTGCGCCCCGACCGGGTGATCTTCCCCACGCACGCCGGCATCGTGCTCGAGGAGGTCCGGGCCGGGTACGCCCGCCTCCGTCTGCCGGTCCGAGCCGAGGTCAGCCAGGTCGCCGGCCTGCTCCACGGCGGCGCGCTCGCCACCCTCCTCGACACCGCCGCCGTGCCGGCGGTCGCCACCGCCTACCCGGAACAGCCCGACATGGTCACCGTGTCGCTGCACATCGACTTCTGCGGCGCCGTGCGCGACGAGGACGCCGTCGCCGAGGCATGGGTCACCCGGGCCACCGGATCACTCGCGTTCGTGCAGGCCGAGGCACGCGGAGCAGCGAGCGGCGAGCTGGCGGCCACGGCGTCGTCGGTGTTCCGGGTGCGGCCCCGGTCGCACTGACCCCGACGCTCAGTCGAGCGTCGACACCATGATCCGGTCGGCGGCGAACCGTCCGATGCCCACGCTGCGACCGGCGACCTCGACGGTCACCGTGCCGTCGGGCGACACCGCGGTGAGCAACCCCTCGTTCCCGGGGGTCACCGACGCCGCCTCGAGGAAGGTGAGCAGACCGTCGGTGAACTCGAGTTCCTCGGGGATCCGGGTGACGACGAACCGTTCCCCGACCCGCACGTCGCAGAGCATCACCGTGTCCGGCGGCAGGTAGCCCGACCCGGGGATCGGGTTGCCGTGGGGACAGGTCGTCGGGGAGCCGAGCACCCGGTCGAGCGCCGCCTCGACGTTGGGGGAGATGACCGCCTCCCAGCGGTTGGCCTCGACGTGCGCCTCGGCCCACGACAGGCCGAGGATGTCGGTGAGCATCCGCTCGGCCAGACGGTGCCGGCGCACCACCCGCACGGCCAGCGCCTCGCCTCGCGGCGTGAGCTCGATCCCGCCGTCGAGGGTCACCAAGCCCTCCGCCCCGAGCCGGCGGATCATCTCCGACACCGACGGTCGGGAGACCCCGAGCCGCTCGGCGATCCGGGCCTGGATGACCTCGACGTCGTCCTCGTGCAGCTCGAAGATGGTCTCGCAGTACTGCGCGAACGCCGGATTCAGCCCCTCGAGGCCGGCATCACCGTGCGGAGCCGTCGGAACGAACGTCATCGCCGCCCAGCGTAGTGGAGCCGTCCCGGCCGATGGCGGGCCGTGGACCGTCGGTATCGTGCGGTCCGATGCCATTCCGCGACGCTTCTCGGCACACCCGGTCCCGGCGGGTGACGGCGGGTGCTGCGCTCGTGCTCGGCGGGCTCGTCGCCGCCTGCTCGCCCACCGAGCCGGCTGCGGGTCCCGCCACGACGGCGACCTCGACCCTTCGGACCGTCACGGTGCGCGCCGAGGTGGTCGGCACCCTCCCCCACGACCCGACCGCGTTCACGCAGGGTCTCGAGCTGCACGACGGCGTGCTCATCGAATCGACCGGGCTCGTCGGGTTCTCGTCACTGCGCGTCACCGATCTCCGCACCGGCGACGAACGTCGTGTCACGGTGCCCCCACCCCACTTCGCCGAGGGTGCCACCGTGGTCGGGGACCTCATCGTGCAGCTCACGTGGCGCACCGGGGTCGCCTTCACCTACGACCGTTCGAGCCTCGCCCCCGGGCCGACCTTCCGCTACGCGGGCGAAGGGTGGGGGATCTGCGACGACGGCACCCGGCTCGTGCAGTCCGACGGCTCCGCCCGGCTCACGTTCCGAGCCCGGGACACCTTCGCCGTCATCGGCCACATAGACGTCGTCGACGACGAAGGTCGACCCGTGCGTCGGCTGAACGAGCTCGAGTGCGTCCCGCCGACGGGCGGCACCCTGCGGCCTCCGCTCAGCGCCGCGGGCCCGACCGTGTGGGCGAACGTTTGGCAGACGGACACCGTCGTCGGGATCGACCCGACCACCGGCGCCGTGCGCGCCGAGCTCGACGTCGCCGCGCTCCGTCCACCCGGAGCGGGTCCCGACGACGTGGCGAACGGCATCGCCCTCGACCGCTCCGACGGCACGCTCCTGCTCACCGGCAAGCGCTGGCCGCTCATCCACCGGGTCCGGCTCACCAGCGGCTGACCGGCCGGGGCTCCGATCAGTCCACGACCTCGGGACGCAGCGTCGGGAACAGGATCACCTCACGGATCGACGCGCTGCCCGAGAGCAGCATCGCCACCCGGTCGATGCCGATGCCGAGCCCGCCGGTCGGCGGGAGGCCGTACTCGAGCGCCCGCAGGTAGTCCTCGTCGACGCTGCGCTGCGCCTCGTCGTCACCGTGCTCGGCGGCGGTGACCTCGGCCTCGAACATCGCCCGCTGCCGGACTGGGTCGTTGAGCTCGGAGTACCCGTTCGCGAGCTCCCGCCCGCCGACGAAGAGCTCGAACCGGTCGGTGTTCTCCGGCTCCCCCGGGGTCGGCTTCGCGAGCGGCGACACCTCGGCGGGGTAGCCGGTGGCGAACAGCGGCCGATCGTGGCCGAGGTGCTCCTCGACCCGCTTGTCGAAGATCGCGTACACCAGCCGCCCGGGGCCCCACCACGCCTCGTAGGACACGCCGAGGTCGTCGCAGGTCCGTCGCAGGTCGGCGACGTCGTCGTGCACCGACACCGTCCGACCCGTGTACTCGGCGACGAGGTCGACGATGCTGCGCCGAGGCCACGGCGGGGTGAGGTCGATCGAGGCCCCCGCCCGCTCGGGATGCGCCACGGTGTAGGAGCCGGTCGCCTCGAGCGCCGCCCGGCAGATCATCCGCTCCGCGACGCCGATCATGTCGTCGAAGTCGGCGAGCGCCCGGTACACCTCGACCATCGTGAACTCGGGGTTGTGACGGGTCGAGATGCCCTCGTTGCGGAACACCCTGCCGATCTCGTAGACGCGTTCGATCCCACCGACGACGAGCCGCTTCAGGTGCAACTCGAGCGCGATCCGCAGGTACATCTGCTGATCGAGCGCGTTGTGGTGGGTGACGAACGGGCGGGCCGCCGCGCCGCCGACCTCGGTCTGCAGCACGGGCGTCTCGACCTCGACGTAGCCCTCGTCGTCGAGCTGGCGACGGAACGCGGCGATGGTCCGGTGGCGGACCCGGAAGGTCTGGCGGGCCTCCTCGTTCACGATGAGGTCGACGTACCGCTGCCGGAACCGGGTGTCGGTGTCGGAGAGCCCCCGCCACTTGTCGGGCAGAGGGCGCACCGCCTTCGCGAGCAGGGTCACCGTCGCGGCGCGGACCGACAGTTCGCCGGTCTTCGTCGTCATCACCGTGCCCTCGGCGCCGACCCAGTCGCCGAGGTCGAGGTCTGCGACGGCGTCGAAGGGGCCCTCACCGAGATCGGCCCGCGACACGAAGAGCTGCACGGTGCCCGAGTCGTCCTGCACGGTGAGGAAGATCAGCTTCCCCATGCGCCGGGCGAGGAGCACCCGACCGGCGACCCGCACCGACACGTCGGTCTCGGTCTGCGGCCCGAGGTCGCCGAACCGGCCGTGCAACTCCCCGGCGGTCGCCGTGCGGTCGAAGCGCGACGGGTACGGGTCGACCCCGGCGGCGCGCAGCGCGTCGGCCTTCGCCTGGCGGATCCGCCGCTGCTCCTCCAGCGCCCCCGCCGACGGGACGGCCCCCTCCTCACCGGTGCTGGTCACGCCGTGCAGCGTAGGAGCCGCACCCCGCCGACCCCGGGATCGTCCCGCCCGCCCCGTGTGAGCGGGACACCCGGTCGGCGGTAGGGTCCGCACGTGGACGCAGACGTCTCCCTCCCCCCGGACCTGCCGCTCGGCGCCGAGTTCCCGACCCCCGACCGCGACCAGTGGCTCGGACTCGTCGACAAGGTCCTCGCCGGCGCACCCTTCGACCGCAAGCTCGTCACCACGACGGCCGACGGGATGCGCATCGAACCGCTCTACACCGACGGCGACGGCCCCGCCCCCGACGCGGCAGGGGTCCCGGGAGTCGCCCCCTTCGTGCGGGGTGCGACGGCCGGATCCCGCAACGTCTCCGGCTGGGACGTGCGGCAGTGGCACGGTCGACCGGACGGCACGACCCTCGACGAGGTGAACCGGGCGGTCATCGACGATCTCGAAGGCGGGGCCACCTCCGTCGTGTTGGGACCGCTCGGTGCGAACGACGTCGAGACCCTCGACCGGGCGCTCGCCGGCGTGTACCTCGATCTCGCCCCGATCTGTCTCGACTGGGGCCCGGACGCGTTCGCCGGCGTGCGCGCCCTCACCGAGCTGTGGGCCCGTCGCGAGGTCGCCCCGAGCGCCGCCCTCGGAGAGTTCGGCATCGATCCGCTCGGCGCGACGGCACGCCACGGCTGGAGCATCGACCCGTTGCCGACCGCGCTCGCCGCAGCCGGCGCCGCCGCCGCGGCGACCGCGGAGACCTACCCCGGTGTGCGGGCGCTGCTCGCCGACGGCACCGTGTACGCCGACGGCGGCGCCTCGCCCGCCGAAGAGCTCGCCTACGCGCTCGCCACGGGCGTCGCGCTGCTGCGGGCCACCGTCGACGCGGGAGCGTCCGTCGCCGACGCGGCAGCTCAGATCACCTTCCGCCTCGACGCGACCGCCGACCAGTTCACCACCATGGCGAAGCTCCGCGCCGCCCGCCGCTGCTGGGCCCGTGTGCTCGAGGTGTCCGGTGCCGCGGAGGTGCCGATGCACCTGCACGCGTGCACGGCCCGGTCGGCGATGAGCCAGCGCGACCCGTGGGTGAACCTGCTCCGGGCGACCATCGGCACGTTCGCCGCGGCGACGGCGGGCGCCGACGCGATCACCGTGCTGCCCTTCGGCGACGCGGCGGGGCGCACCGACGACGACGGTCGCCGCCTCGCCCGGAACACCCAGATCGTGCTCGCGGAGGAGTCGAACCTCGCCCGCGTCGCCGACCCGGCGGGTGGGTCGTGGTACGTCGAGTCCTTCACCGAGATGCTCGCCCAGGCCGCCTGGGAGCGGTTCCGGGCGATCGAGGGGGCGGGCGGCATGGCGGCGGTGCTCGCCGCCGGCGAGGTCGGTCGCGCGCTCGCCGCCCGGTGGGAGGAACGCGTCGCGGCCATCGCCACGCGACGGGAGCCGATCACCGGGGTGAGCGAGTTCCCCGACCTCGACGAGCCCGCTCCGGCGGCGACCGCCCGGTTCGTGCCGGCCGCCGCAGCACCGCGGGCCGTGCCCCCCGGGCCGGCGCCGGCCGTGCGGATCGACGCGGTCCCGCTGCGACGCCTCGCCGCCCCGTTCGAGGCGCTGCGCGACGCTGTCGATGCGGCGGCCACCCGGCCGACGGTGTTCCTCGCCAACCTCGGCCCGGTCGCCACCCACACCGCCCGGGCGACGTTCGCGAAGAACCTCTTCGAGGTGGCCGGGATCCGCGCCGTCGGCAACGACGGCTTCGAGGACGACGACACCCTCGTCGCCGCGTTCACGGCGGCGGGCGCACCGCTCGCCGTGATCTGTTCCTCCGACACCGTCTACGCGGAGCGAGCCGCAGCGGTCGCCACGGCGCTGCGTGCGTCCGGTGCACGACGCGTCTACCTCGCCGGCGCCCCCGGCGAGCGCCGCGCCGAACTCGAGGCGGCCGGGGTCGACGAGTTCGTGATGCTCGGCGTCGACGCACTCGACGTGCTGTCCCGCGCGCTCGACGCCGCCGGCGTGCCGACATCCGCCTGACCTCCCACCGTCCCGCCCCGAGGGCCCGAACGTAGAGTTGCCACCATGCCGGTTCCCGATTTCTCCTCCGTCGTCCTCGGCCCTCCGACGGGCCGCGCCGATCTCGGACCGTGGGTGGACGCCCTCGCCGCCGAGACCGGCAAGGACGTCGACGCGCTGGCGTGGGACACGCCGGAGGGCATCGCGGTCCGCCCGCTGTACACGGCAGCCGACCGGGACGGGCTCGACTTCCTCGGCGGACTGCCCGGGATCGCGCCGTTCGGCCGGGGCCCGTACCCGACGATGTACGTCAACCAGCCCTGGACGATCCGGCAGTACGCCGGGTTCTCCACGGCGGAGGCGTCGAACGCGTTCTACCGGCGGAACCTCGCCGCCGGCCAGAAGGGCCTGTCGGTGGCGTTCGACCTCGCGACCCACCGCGGGTACGACTCGGACCACCCCCGCGTCTCGGGCGACGTCGGCATGGCCGGGGTCGCGATCGACTCGATCCTCGACATGCGCCAGCTCTTCGACGGCATCCCCCTCGACGAGATGTCGGTGTCGATGACGATGAACGGCGCCGTGCTCCCGGTGCTCGCCCTCTACATCGTGGCGGCCGAGGAGCAGGGGGTCGCCCAACGACAACTCGCCGGGACCATCCAGAACGACATCCTCAAGGAGTTCATGGTCCGGAACACCTACATCTACCCGCCGGCCCCGTCGATGCGGATCATCTCCGACATCTTCGGGCACGCCTCGAGGGAGATGCCGAAGTTCAACTCGATCTCGATCTCCGGCTACCACATGCAGGAGGCCGGGGCGACCGCCGACCTGGAGCTGGCCTACACGCTCGCGGACGGGGTGCAGTACCTGCGGGCCGGGATCGGCGCCGGTCTGGCCGTCGACGCGTTCGCCCCACGGCTGAGCTTCTTCTGGGCGATCGGCATGAACTTCTTCATGGAGGTGGCGAAGCTCCGGGCCGCCCGGCTGCTGTGGGCGAAGCTCACGAAGACCTTCTCGCCGTCGGACCCGCGTTCGCTCGCGCTGCGGACCCACTCCCAGACGTCGGGCTGGTCGCTCACCGCGCAGGACGTCTACAACAACGTCGTCCGCACCTGTGTCGAGGCGATGGCGGCGACGCAGGGGCACACGCAGAGCCTGCACACGAACTCCTTCGACGAGGCGCTCGCGCTCCCGACCGACTTCTCGGCCCGCATCGCCCGGAACACCCAGCTCGTGCTGCAGCAGGAGTCGGGCACCACCCGGGTGGTCGACCCCTGGGGTGGCAGCTACTACGTGGAGCGGCTCACCTACGAGCTCGCCCGGCGGGCGTGGGGTCACCTCACCGAGATCGAGGCGATGGGTGGCATGGCCGAGGCGATCGAGGCCGGTATCCCGAAGCTGCGCATCGAGGAGGCCGCCGCCCGCACCCAGGCGCGCATCGACTCCGGTCGCCAGACCGTCGTCGGGGTGAACCGGTACCGGCGCGACCAGGAGCCGCCGGTCGATGTGCTGAAGGTCGACAACGCAGCCGTGCGGACGGGGCAGCTCGCCAAGCTCGACCGTCTCCGTGCCGAACGCGATCCCGCAGCGGTCGAGGACGCGTTGCGGGCCCTGACCAACGCCGCCGACCGGGGCGAGGGGAACCTCCTCGAGCTGTCCGTCGCCGCGGCACGCGCCAAGGCGACCGTCGGCGAGATCTCCGAGGCGATGGAGAAGGTGTTCGGCCGTCACACGGCGCAGATCCGCTCGATCCAGGGCGTGTACTCCTCGGAGGTCGGCGTGGAGAACCCGACGGTGGCCCGGGCCCGGGAGCTCGTCGCGGCGTTCGAGGACGCCGAGGGACGTCGCCCCCGCCTGCTCGTCGCCAAGATGGGCCAGGACGGCCACGATCGCGGCCAGAAGGTGATCGCCACCGGGTTCGCCGACCTCGGTTTCGACGTCGACATCGGCCCGCTGTTCCAGACCCCGACGGAGGTCGCACGCCAGGCCGTCGAGGCCGACGTGCACGTCGTCGGGGTGAGCTCGCTCGCCGCGGGGCACCTCACCCTCGTGCCGGCGTTGCGGGCGGCGCTGCACGCCGAGGGGCGCGACGACATCCTCGTCGTGGTCGGCGGCGTCGTGCCGCCCCAGGACTACGAGGCGCTCCTCGCGGCCGGCGCGGCGGCGATCTACCCCCCGGGCACGGTGATCGCCGAGGCGGCGGTCGATCTGCTGGGCACGCTCGGCGCGTCCCTGCCGGGCGACTGAACGGCCACGGGGTCGGCGTGGCACCGACGTTGCGGGTGGAGGACTACGTCGACGGCGTGCTCGCCGGCGACCGGGCGGTACTCGCGCGGGCGATCACGCTCGTGGAGTCGCGTCGGGCCGACCACCGGGGCCTCGCCCAGGAGGTGCTCGTCCGCCTGCTCCCCCACGCCGGCCGGTCCCACCGCGTGGGCATCACCGGGGTGCCCGGCGTCGGGAAGTCGACGTTCATCGAGGCGTTCGGCACGAACGTGACCGCTGCCGGACACCGGGTGGCGGTGCTCGCGGTCGACCCGACGTCGTCGCGCACCGGGGGGTCGATCCTCGGGGACAAGACGCGCATGCCGGAGCTGTCGGTCGACCCTGCGGCGTTCGTCCGACCCTCGCCGTCGGGGGGGACGCTCGGCGGGGTGACCCGCACGACCCGGGAGACGATGGTCCTCGTGGAGGCCGCCGGGTACGACGTCGTACTCGTCGAGACGGTCGGGGTGGGTCAGTCCGAGACGATCGTCGCCGACATGGTGGACTTCTTCCTCGTCCTGATGCTGCCCGGTGCAGGCGACGAGCTGCAGGGCATCAAGAAGGGGATCCTCGAGCTCGCCGACCTCATCGCCGTGAACAAGGCCGACGGCGAGAACCGCAATCGGGCCACGGCGGCGGCGACCGAGTACGCGTCGGCGCTCCACCTCATCACGCCACCGTCGGCGCCCTGGCAGCCGCCGGTCGTGATCTGTTCGGGGCTGCGGAACGAGGGTCTCGACACGGTCTGGACCCATATCGCACGCCACCGGGACGTGCTCGTGGCCAACGGAGCGTGGGACCGGAACCGTGCAGAGCAGCAGCTCCGCTGGATGTGGTCGATGGTGGAGGACCGGCTCGTCGCCGATCTGCACCGCCGCACCGCGGCGCTCGTGCCCGAGCTCGAGGCGTCGGTACGCGCCGGCACGGTGACCGCCGCGATGGCGGCCGACCGTCTGCTCGCCGCGTTCGGCGAGGGGTCGGCCGCCGACGCGGTCACTGCTTGATCGCTTCGATCTCGAGCTCGATCTTCACGGTGTCGCCGATGACCACACCACCGGTCTCGAGCACGGCGTTGTACTCGAGGCCGAAGTCCTTCCGGCTGATCTCGGTCTCGGCGGAGAACCCGGCACGGGTGCCGCCCCAGGGGTCGCCCGAGGTGCCGTTGAACTCGACCTCGAGCTCGACGCTGCGGGTCACGCCGCGGATGGTGAGGTCGCCGGTGACGATCCAGTCGTCGTCGTCCGCCCGCACGCCGGTCGACCGGAAGGTCCAGGTCGGGTGGGCCGCCACCTCGAAGAAGTCGCCCGAGCGCAGGTGCTCGTCACGCTTCGCGTCCCGGGTGTCGATGGACGCCGGGTCGAGGGTGACCTCCACGGAGGACTGCAGCGGGTCCTCGGCGATGACGACGGTGCCGGAGAAGGTGGAGATGCGGCCACGGACCTTGGACACCATCAGGTGGCGGACCGAGAAGCCCGCCTCGGAGTGGGCGGGGTCGATGCTCCAGGTGCCGACGGGGATCGCGGGGGTGGACATGGGTGCTCCCTTGGGGATCGGGGATCGTTGCGGATGCAACCATAGCGATCTTTCCTTGCGGCCGCAAGTAGTATCCCCGACATGGTCGACTACTCCGGGACCACGGCATGGCTCGACCCGCTCGAACAGCGGGCCTGGCGGAGCCTCGTGCAGGCCACCTCCCGCCTCGACGCCGTCCTCGACGCGGAGCTGCTCGCCGCCCACGACCTCCCGCTCGCCGACTACGCCGTCCTCGTGGTGCTGTCGGAGGCCGAGGGCCGGCGGCTCCGGATGCACGAACTGGCCGATCGCCTCCACCTCTCCCCCTCGGGCCTGACACGGCGGATCGACCGGCTCACCCGAGCCGGCCTCGTCGACCGGCAGCGCTGTGCCACCGACGGCCGCGGCATGTTCGCCGCACTGCGCGAGCAGGGGCTGCGACGCCTCGAGGAGGCCGCCCCCACCCACGTGGCCGGCGTACGTCGCCACTTCGTGGACCGGCTCGACCGGACGGCGCTCGAGACGCTCGCCTCGGCGCTCGAACGGGTCGCCGAACCCGACCGGAAAAAGTAGAACGAACGTTTACATCGGTCGCTCCATTGTGGCAGACTGATTGACGTGACTCCCCCCAACGTCGACACCACCCCCCGGCCGACCGAGGACCTGCTCGCCCGACTCCTGCCCCGCTGGACCCAGCAGGCATGGATGGCGGAGGGGCACTGCTCCGGCCGGACCGAACTGTTCTTCCCCCCGCCCGCCGAACGCCCGCAGTCCCGCGTGCGACGCGAGGCCCAGGCCCGCGCCGTGTGCGCCGACTGCCCGGTGATGCTCGAGTGCCGCAGCTACGCCCGGATCAACCGTGAACACGGCTTCTGGGGCGGCGAGAGCGAGGAGGAGCGCACCCTCGCCGGGTTCGCACCGCCGCACCCCATCGGCAGCCCGAGCCGGCTGCGCACGGCGAGCTGACCGGGCCGCTCAGGCCCGTAGCTCTCCCTTGGTGACCTTGCCGAGCGCATTCCGGGGCAACGCGTCCACCAAGTGGACGATCCGTGGCCGCTTGTAGTTGGCGAGCCGTTCCGCGGCGAAGGAGGCGATCTCGGCCGGCGTCACGGCGCCGTCGGTCTCGCACCAGGCGGTGACGACCTCCCCCCACTCGGGGTCGGGTGTCCCCGTGACCGCGACGTCGACCACGGCCGGGTGCTCCCGCAGCACGTCCTCGACCTCGCGCGGGTACACGTTGAACCCTCCGCTGATCACCAGCTCCTTCAGCCGGGCGACGAGCTCGAGGTACCCGGCGGCGTCGAGACGGCCGACGTCGCCGGTGCGGAAGAATCCCTCGGGGTCGAACGACGTCGCCGTCGCCTCGGGTCGGTCGAGATAGCCGGCGAACACGTTCGGCCCGCGCACGAGCACCTCGCCCGACGTGGGGTCGAGGCGCAGGTCCACACCCGGCAGCGGGATGCCGACCGTGCCCGGGCGACGCTGCCCGTCGTAGGGGTTCGACACGAGCATGACCGTCTCCGTCATGCCGTACCGCTCGAGTACCCGCTGGCCGGTCGAGCTCGCGAGCGCCTGCCACAGGTCCGCCGGCAGCGGCGCCGACCCCGACACGCACAACCGCAGCCTCGCCAGCTCGCCAGCACGCGACGACGTGGCGAGCCGGTGGTACATCGTCGGCACACCGAAGAACAGTGATGCGCGCTCCGCCGCCGCAGCGTCGAGCACGGCATCGACCTCGAACCGTTCGATCAGCACCGCCGAGGCACCCGCAGCGAGCGTCCCGTGGAGGCCGACCCCGAGCCCGTGCATGTGGAACAGCGGCAGCGCCAGCACCAGACGGTCCTCCGGCGTCCACCGCCACGCGAGCCGCAACGCCTCCACACTCGCAGCCAGGTTGGCGTGGGTGAGCACCGCGCCCTTCGGACGCCCCGTGGTGCCCGACGTGTAGCCGATCAGCGCGGGGGCGCCCGGTGGGGCGACGTCGAGGTCGCCCGGTGGCCCGCCGGGAAGATCGACGTCGGTCCCCACCACCCGGACCGACGGATCCGCCGCCCGCACCCACGCCGCACGCTGTGCGTCGTCGACCACGGCGAGCCGAGGTGCACCGTCCAGCACGAGGTGAGCGAGCTCGTCCGGCCCGTACGCCGTGTTCGCCGGGATCACGGTGAGCCCCGCCCGCAGGCAGGCCACGTGCGCGACGACCAGTTCGACCGACGACGACGCCGACAACAGCACCCGGTCCCCCGGACCGAGCCCTGCGGCAGCGAACCGCCCCGCGATCGACGCGGTCGCCTCCTCGAGCGCACCGCCCGACCACCACCGTCCGACCGTGTCCCGCAGCACCGGTCGCCCCGGATCAGCGTGCCAGTTCGCCAACCACCGCTGGGGCAGGGTCCCGCCGATGCCGAGATCGACCGTCGAGGGATCGGTCCCGGTGGGCAGATGGGCCGACCAGTGCGGTGCGGAGCTCATGGCCGCCGATCCTACGGACGGTCAGGCGCAGCGAAGGCCCAGAAGGCGATCGCGGAGGCCGCCGCGACGTTGAGCGAATCGACACCCCCCGACATCGGGATCGCCACACGCTCGTCCGCGAGGACGAGCGCCTCGGCGCTCAGCCCCTCCCCCTCACTGCCGAGCAGCAGCGCCCGCGGCGAACCGGCGCGGGCCACCCCGGCGCCTCCACCTGCCGCCGGCGCCAACGGGACCCCGGCCGGCGTGAGTGCGACGAGCCGGTACCCGCGGTCACGCACGACCGCGAGGTCGGCGGGCCACGCCGGCAGTCGGGCCCACGCCACCTCGAGCACCGCGCCCATCGACACCCGAACCGTGCGGCGGTAGAGCGGGTCGCAGCAGCGCGGGCACAACAGCACCGCCCCGACCCCGAGCCCGGCGGCGTTGCGGAAGATCGCACCGAGGTTCGCCTGGTCGACCACGGCCTCCACGACCGCGACCGTGCGGCCCGCCGCCGCAACCATCGCCTCGGCTGCCGTGCGTTCCGTCGGTCGCACCACCTCGGCGAGCACCCCCCGGTGCACGTCGAACCCGGCGACCGCCGCGAGTACCGGGCGGTCGACGAGGAGCACCTCGGGCGTCGGCCGGCCGGACCGGGCGTGCTCCTCGAGCGCCGGGACGAGCCGCGGGTACGCGCCCGGGGTCACTGCGACGGTCCGCACGTCGCAGCCGGCGCGCAGCACCCGGTCGACGACGAGCAGGGACTCGGCGACGAAGGTCGGTGCGGGAGCACGCCGAAGCACCCGGTCCGTGAGGCCGATGAACGGGCCGAGACGCGGGTCGCCCGGGTCGTCGACCCGGACCGGGTTCGTCATCGTGCCCCGCAGGGATAGCTTCCGTCGGCATGGGACACGCCACCGCCCGAGTGCTCACCGGTTCGGCCATCGCCCTCACTGTGGTGCTCGTCGGCATGCTCGTCGCATGCAGCGGCAACGAGACCGGCGGCGGCGCCACCTCGTCGAGCGGTGGAGAACCGCCGGCGACGAGCGCAGCGAACGCCGCACCGCCCGACTCGATCCGCGTCGCCGCCACCTCCGGCGGCGCCGTGGTCGTGCTCGAGGGGATGCTCCCGACCCCGTGCCACGAGATCGCCTGGACGGCGGGCAGCCTCGACGCCGAGGGGGTCGCACCGCTCGCGCTCACCGTGTCGGCTCCGACCGACCGGCTCTGCGCGCAGGTGCTCACGCCCTACCGGCTCGAGATCCTCGGATCGCAGCTCCCGCCGGGAACCCGAGCCGTCGCCGTCGGTGACCGCATCGTGCCGCTCACGCCGAACGGGCCCGCGACCGGCTGACGGCGCCGGGGACGTCCCGACGCTCAGGGGCGCAGCTTCACCCATCCGAACTCGGTGTCGGGGTCGCCGTCGTCGTAGCCCGGGTCGCCCGGCAGCACGACCTCGTAGCGCGGTTGGTCACGGGTCACCCGGACCTGGTGGGCCGGAACGGCCGCTGCGGCCGCCCGCACGGCGCTGGCGGCGACGTCGAAGGGCTCGAGGCACTGGAGCATGCGTGCCGTCGGGGTCATCATCGCCATTCCCTCGCCGCGCCAGGCGGACATGCCCTGACTCGGGGCGATCCAGTCGTGGTGCACGATCTCGGTGTCGTCGTGCATCGGGACCTGTCCCGGCGGGGCCGCTGCGAGGAAGAACCGGGTGTCGAAACGGCGCGGCGGCCCGAGCGGGGTGATCCAGTGCGCCACGTAGTGGACCTGCGACGCGTCGAGCACCACGTCGAGCTCGTCGACGACGGTCGCGAAGTCGACCTCGCCGGCGTTCAACCCGGTGCGGAGCACCTCCGCCGCGGCGCGCCGAGCGGGATCGTCGAAGCGGATGGGAACGCCGGTGCGACGGTCGACCCCGAGGAGGATCCCCGCCTCCTCGAAGCACTCCCGCAGCGCCGCGACCCAGTACGCGAGACCGCCCTCGGCGATCCCGAGTGCGGCCGACGCGGCGACGTCGTCGAGCCCCCGGATCCGGTCGAACACGGCGGCGGCGTCCTCGGGGTCGACCCGCCCGCCGGGGTACACCCACATGTCGCTCGCGAACACGGCCTGCACGGTTCGGCGCAGCATCAGCACCCGGAGGTCGGGACGGTCGTCGACGAGCATCACCGTCGCCGCCGGCCGGATCGGGACCGTCGTGGGGTCGAGGTCTTCGCCGGAGTTGCTCATCGTGCCGCCTTCCGTGCCGTCGCCACGTCGAACGGCGTCATCACCGCGAGTTGTCGGGACATCGCGACGAGCCGTCCGTCCGGCCCGCGGATCTCCCCGTCCTCCTCGAGGAACCCCTCGGCGACCGCCCGGGTGCGGAACTCGCCGAGGAACCAGCTGTCGGGGGCGTACCGGCCGACGTGGTCGTGCCGGAAGTGGACGGTCAGCTCCACGGTCGGCACAACGACACGAGGCCGTCCGGCGAGCGCGAGCACCGGCGGCAGCCACGCGTCGGCCATCGCCGCGATGACGACGTGGTCGACCGGCACCGGCTCGGCGAGCCGCATCCAACCGCCCGAGGTCGCCTCGGTCTCGCCGATGCGTTCCGGTGGGACCGCTGCGACGTGGCCGAGCGCAGCCGGACCGATCCCGTGCCGGGTGTCCCAGCGTTCACGCAGCGCGACCGGCCCGTCCTTACGATCGGGGTAGTCGAGGATCGGGCACGCGTCCGGTGGCGGCGGGGAGGCGACGGGGATCTCGTCGAACGCGTAGGGCTCGGCACGCGGTGCGGCGAGCGCGGCGATCGCGTTCGCCACGAGGCGGTCTCCCTGCCGGATCCGGGCCGACAGGAACGACACCCCGGCGCCTGCACGCTCGACGGCGACCGTGACCTCCGCCGGACCGACCACCGCGGGTGCGAGATAGTGCACCGTGACGGTCCGGGGCACCCGGGCGCCACCGTCGAGGTTCGCCTCAGCGATGCACGCACGGGTCACGAGCGCG
The DNA here is from genome assembly GCA_016870475.1 of Actinomycetota bacterium. Classification (GTDB taxonomy): domain Bacteria; phylum Actinomycetota; class Acidimicrobiia; order Acidimicrobiales; family CAIXPF01; genus VGBO01. Next base: position 53,829 of record VGBO01000009.1, read on the forward strand.
GCGGGGATCCCACCGTTCGGTCCGACGTGGACCCACCAATCGGCGCTGAAGGCGACGCCGTAGCGGCCGCCGCCGCGCGGGTCGACGGCCGTTTCGACCGCAAGGTTCGTGCTCACCGGTGCGACGGTAGCGGGCGACGTCCCCGACCGGGGCGACGGTGACCTGCCTAGGATCTGGGGATGCCGACACCTGCACGCTACCGCCCGTCAGTCCGGCACGCGATCGGCATCCTCGTCCTCGGTGCCGTCGTCGCGGTCGGCTGCGGTTCCGACGACAGCGGTGGACCGGTGAACGGCGGGGCCCTCGGCGGGCCGGCACCGCTCGAGCGGTCGCTGCCGGCGACCGTGGGATCGGCCGACACGGTCGTCACACCCGGCTCAATCGACCTCGACGCCGGGCGGTCGCTCGTCGTCCGCGGGTCGGCGACCGTGCTCGTCGACGACGTCGAGGACGCCGTCGAGGTGGTCCGACGGGTTGCGGACGCTGCCGGTGCCGAATTGGTGGCGTCCGACGTCGCCCTCGAAGGTGACCGTCCGACGGCGCGTCTCACCTACCGGGTGCTCCCCGACCGCTACCGCGACCTGGTCGCGTCGTTCGCCGGGATCGGCAAGCTGCTCGCCGAGGAGTCCTCCGTCGACGACGTGACGGGAACCGTCGTCGATCTCGACGCCCGCATCGAGGCCACCGAAATCAGCGTCGAACGGCTCCGTGACCTCCTCGCCCGGACGGCCGACGTGGCCGCGTTGACCGCCGTCGAGGCCGAGCTCGCCACCCGTGAGGCCGACCTCGCCGCGCTCCGGGCCGCGCGTTCCGCCCTCGGGAACCTCGTCGACCGGGCGACGCTCACCGTCGTGCTCACCGCCACCGACCCGGCGACCTCGCTCGAGGAACCCCCGGCAGGGTTCGTCGACGGGGTGCGCGCCGGATGGGACGTCGTCGTCGCCATCGGGCGGGCGATCGCGGTGGTCGCCGGGTTCGGTGCGCCGGTGGCGCCGTTCGCCGTCGTGCTCGTGGTGGTGGTCCGGCTGCTCCGGTGGCGCCGACGGCGACGCCGGGCGGCCCGCCTAGCTGCAGCCCCACCCCCGCCGCCGCCGGCCACGTAGCGGACCTCGGGCGTCAGGCCCGGCAGACGTTCACCATCGTGCCGATGCCCTGGATGATGGTCCGCAGCACGTCACCGTCGCCGAGGAACACCCCGCGGGCCATCCCCACCCCGTCGGGGGTGCCGGTGAAGATGAGATCACCGACCTCGAGCGTGCAGATCGAGGACAGGTAGGCGATCAGCTCGGCGACCGGGAAGATCATTCCGGAGGTCCGCGCCGCCTGAACGACCTCCCCGTTGCGTTCGCAGGTGATCCCGAGATCGGTCGGATCGGCGAAGCATCCGAGCGACGCGACCACGGGGCCGGTCGGCCCGAACCCGTCGTAGGACTTCCCGAGGGAGAACTGCGGTGGCTTCACCGCGAGCTGGAGTCGCCGGTCGGAGATGTCCTGGCCGCAGGTGAGACCGGCGACGTGGTCCCACGCATCCGCGACCGCGATGTCGCGGCCGCGGCGCCCGATGACGACGACGAGCTCTGCCTCCCAGTCGGTGCGGGTGCCGTGGACCGGCACGTCGGCGGCGGGCCCGCTCAGGCAGTTCGGGAACTTCGTGAACACGAGCGGTTCCGCAGGGAGCTCCATCGCGGACTCCGCCGCGTGGTCCCGGTAGTTGAGCCCGACCCCGAAGATCTTCTGCGGCCGCGGAACCGGCGGGCCGAGGTCGGCGAGCACGAGCGGGCCGTCGGCCGGGGTCCCGACGAGCGATGCGGCGAGGGCCCCGAGGCCGTCGTGGTGGCGCAACGCCTCCATCGGGTCGCTGCCGTACCGACCTGCCGAGTGGCACTCGAGGTCGTAGACACCGTCGTCGATCACGAGGACCGCTCGTCCGGCTGCGTTGGCGAGCCGCCACGGCGTGGGGGTGGTCATCCGTTCACCGGCCTTGGAAGTTCGGGGGTCGCTTCTCGAGGAAGGACTGCAACCCCTCCCGGAAGTCCTTGGTGCGGAACAGGGGCAACAGGGCGAGGAACTGCCGTTGCACGTGGTCCTCGAGGGACTCGGTCGCTGCGTGGCGCAGCATCCGCTTGACGGCGCGCACGGCGAGCGGGGCATTCGCCGCGATGCGGCCGGCGAGCTCGTCCGCCGCAGCGGCGAGGTCGCCGTCGACGACGTGGTCGACGAGCCCGAGCGCGTGCGCCTCGGTCGCGTCGAGCGTGGCCGCCGTGTAGAGCAGCTCCGCGGCGCGGGACGCGCCGACGAGCCGTGGGAGGTGCCAGGTGCCGCCGCTCTCGGGGAGCACCCCACGGGCGGTGAACGCGAACGACAGCTTCGCGGTCGGTACGGCGATGCGGAGGTCGCACCCGAGGGC
>VGBO01000010.1 GCA_016870475.1 Actinomycetota bacterium
CGTAGTTCTCGTTCGGCGCCGCCGCGGTGCTCGTCGACCCGTCGAGGAACAGCAGCATCGCCGCGTCGGTCGTCATCTCCTGCAACAACGTGCGGAAATCGCCGAGCGCGTGGCGGCGGAGCCGTGACAGGTAGCGGGCAAAGGGCGCTGGGAACTTCACCACACCGAACGACACGGCGAAGTGGTCGTGCCAGAACCACGCCATCGACTCCACGAGCGGCCGTGGACTCTTGGTCAGCGCGCCGAACCAGCCGTCGAGGATGCCGAGTGCCTGCTGCTGCCGTTCGTCGGGGTCGTTGGAGTAGGTCGCCGTCGACCACGGGTCGGGCGCTGCAGCCACACCGTGCGCATCGGGCGACGTGAGCTCGTCGACCCAACGCGCCGCACCGAGGCCGACCGCACGATCGAGTCCACCGGGAGCGAACCCGAAGGTCGCCCGGCGCCCGAGTGCAGCGATGTCCGCAGTGCTCGACATGATCGGTGACCGCTCCCTTCCTGCGACGTTACCGGTACCGTTCCCCGCGACGTTACGGTGCCGGGGTAAGGCGTTCGTGAGAAGTCGGTGAGGACGCGGTCAGGACCAATGCACCCGGGCGAGGCACGACGTCGTGCAGTACCACACGTCGTGGTCGTCGCCCGCGGTCAGGAACATCCCGTTCCCGACGCGTGAACCGGTGCGGACACGATCGATCAGTTCGCCCGACGCGAGGTCGACGACGATCAGATCGTCGAACCCGTCGTCGGTGAAGTCGTTCGTGACGAGCTCACCGGAATCGGGGAACACGACCGGTTGCATGACCGGGCGGACGTCGAGCGCCCACCGGACCTCGAGTTCGGGGCCCGACGTGTCGACGCCGGCGAGACCTCCCTGCACCGAATCCCACACGACTGCGGTCGACCACTCGGGCACGTGCACGGGCGGCGAGACGATGCCGCCACCCGGTGTGCCGAATGGTTCGATCGCACGCACGTCGCTCGGATCGTCGAGGTCGAGCCGCAACAGCCGCAACGCACCGGACCACGGGGCAGGCAGTCGCCACGACACCGCGCGCCCCGGCGGCTCCTCGAACCGGCCGTTCGGCAGCGTGCCGTGGATCCGTCGCACCGACCACACGTCGCCGCAGTCGAGTACCCAGCACGCCCCATCGGCGATGCAACCGTCCCACGCGAGACCGGTGTCGTCACCGGCGTGGCGGTACCGGGCCCGCCAGTCGTCGACGACGAGCTCCCCGCCGTCGACCGCGACCCGCCACACGTGCTCGGTGCCGGGCACGTAGACCCGTTCGACACCGTCATCGCCGATGTCGGCGGCGATGCGTCCCATCGAACCCTCGGGAAGGGTGAGCGACCCGATCACCTCGAGTGAACCCGCCGCGAGTCGGGTCAACGTCGTGCCGCCCTGCCCCTCGAGGCGGAGATCCTTCGTGAGCAACGACCCGTCCGCGAGGACGAGCAGCCCGTTGTGGCTGCGATCGATCGGCAGCGCACGCTCGGTGAGCACCGACAGGTCTGTCGGATCGAGGCGGTGCACGAACGACCCGTTCACGTGCACGATCGAACCGTCGGCGTGCGCGAGCACCGCACCACACCACACGTGTGCACCGCAGGGCAGCTCCGGCGAGGTCGCCAGCGGTTCGAGGGAGTCGGGGTCGAGGCGCTGCACCCACCCGAACGGTGGCGGTCCGCTGAACGCGGCCATCGTCCCCCCGACGAACCACTCTCCGGGGTCGCGCCGCACCACCATCACGTTCCACCGGTCGTTGCGCCGGAACTTCACCGATGCCGTGCGCGACGCCGCGTCGAGTCGTCCGTGTGCCGCCTTCTGCCGCCTGTTCCCGCCGCATTCCACCGGCCACGGCGACGGCCAGTAGCCCGAATGCGGTGTCGAACGATCGAGTGCGGTCACGGCGGCGGAGCGTACCGGTAGCGTCCCGTCGCATGGACCTCCACCTCGCCGCCCGCCGCCTCGGCGCCGCTCTCGAACCCTTCGTCGGATCGGTGTTCTTCGCACCAGAGGTGCACGCCGCCTACGAAGCCGTCGGGTTCGACCCGAGTCCGGGACTGTTCAACGGCGTCGCAGCGCCGGAGATGTGCGCCTACTTCACGAGCCGCGGCTCCCTCATGGGCGACGTCCCCGGCGAGGTCGTCGCGGCAACCTTCGCCGTGTTCCGCCCACAGATGGTCGTCGACGCCGTCACCGCCGGCCGTACCCGCATCGCCATGCCTGCACTCCGGGTCATCCGCCACGACGCCGCGGTCGCTGCGCTCCGCCGCATTCTCGGAGCGCGGCCCGACGGGGTCGACGTGGTACGCGACCTGCTCGGGCGCGCCGCGGCGACGCTGCGACCCGAAGGACGGGCGCTCTACGCAGGTGTGCTCGCCGTCCCCCTCGACGACGATCCGCTCGCCACTGCGTGGCAGCTCGGCGAGCAGCTCCGCGAGTTCCGTGGCGACGCGCACACCGCCGCGTGGACCGCCGCCGGATTCGACGCCACCGAGATCGGCATCCTCACCGAGCTCTACTGGGGACTGCGCCCCTACACCTACACCCGGACCCGCGGTTGGACCCCTGCCGAACACGAGGCAGCCATCGACCGATTGCGCACCCGGGGCCTCGTCGACGGCGATGCGTTCACCGACGCCGGACGAACCGCTCGAGAGGCCGTCGAGGAGGCGACCGACCGGCAGGTCCGACCCGCGCTGGACGCGCTCGGCGCCGACCTCGACCATCTGCTCGACGTGCTCGGCCGCTGGTCCGCGGCCGTACGTGCTGCGGGCTGTTACCCGGCCACCGGCCCGCACGAGCCCGCCGTTCAGGCCCGTTCGACCCCGCTCCTCTAGGCTTCCCCCGTGCAGGGCGGCCGACCGGAGCGCAAGGCGACCTCCACGTCGAACTTCGGCGTGTCCCGCCGTGAGAACCACGACGCGAGCGGGTTCTACGAGCGGTTCGTCGCCCCTGAGGTCTCGAGTGACGACACGGTGCAGGCCGCCGTCGACGTCGACTGCATCCACGTGCACGACGCCCGGTCGATGACGCAACTCCCCGACGCGAGCGTGGCGCTCGTCGTCACGTCGCCTCCGTACTTCGCGGGCAAGGCGTACGAGGAAGCGCTCGGGCAGGGAGCCGTACCGGCGAGCTACGCCGAGTACCTCACCATGCTCGAGGACGTGTTCGCCGAATGCGTGCGCGTCCTCGAACCCGGTGGACGCATCGCCGTCAACGTCGCCAACCTCGGTCGAAAGCCGTTCCGCTCGCTCACCGCAGACGTCACGACGATCCTGCAGGACCGGTTGCGCCTCCTGCTGCGCGGCGAGGTCGTCTGGGTGAAGGCCCGTGGTGCATCGGGGAACTGCGCCTGGGGTTCGTTCCAGCGACCCACGAACCCGGTACTGCGCGACCTCACCGAACGCGTCGTGATCGCATCGAAGGGCAGGTTCGACCGGGCGGTTCCGGCGCGGCGGCGGGCCGAGCGCGGGCTCCCGCACGAGCACAGCCTCACCCGCGACGAGTTCATGGACGCGACGACCGACCTGTGGGAGATCGCACCCGAGAGCGCGACCCGGGTCGGCCACCCTGCCCCGTTCCCCGTCGAACTGCCCGAACGGCTCATCCACCTCTACACCTACCGGGGCGACGTCGTCCTCGACCCGTTCATGGGGTCCGGCAGCACGGCGGTCGCAGCGGTGCGCACCGGCCGGCACTACGTCGGTTTCGACCTCGACGCGACCTACGTCACCGCGGCCGAGGAGCGGGTCCTAGCGGAGCGTGCCCGCGTCGCGCTCGACGACACCGCACCCGGCGGTGACCCCGACGGCCCGGCTGCACGCGAACACGCGGCGGCACGCCTCACCGACGCCGGGTGGAGCGAGGTCACCCGAGGGCCGTCGCTGCCCGGACAGATCGAGATCGACCTCGCAGCGCGTGACCGGAGCGGCCGGACCTGGCTGTTCGACGTGTGCGGCGGGTTCACCGCCGTCCGACCGGGGCTCGCCCGGCCCGACACGTTCTGGAAGGCGCTCGGCCGCGCCGCCCTCGTACGTGCCGCCCGGCCCGGCGCCCCCTACGTGCTCCTCACCACGGCGCTTCCGGGCGGGGCCAGCAGGGCGACGCTCGGGGCGGTCGTCGGCACCGGGCCGAGCCACAGCGTGCGCGACGTCGTCGTGCTCACCGAACCCGCCGACCTCGCCCGCCTCGCAGCCCACGCAGCGGGCGGCTGAGGCCCACGGCGGACGTTCAGGCCCCGCCGCCCGTCAACCCGGCGAACCGGGCGGGGTCGAACTCGATGAAGGTCGCCTCGGCCAGAACGAAGACCCCGTCATCACCGCTGCCCGTGCAGCCGACGATCAGCCTCCGTCCCTGACGGTCGAGCAGCCGTGCGCGGAACTCGACCGGCACGCCCATCGGCGCCCCGGCGACCAGACGGATCCGCAGCTCACCGGTGAACGCGACCGTCTGCAACGTCGGCATCAGCGCAGCCATCGCCTCGTCGACGATCGCCGCGACCACACCACCGTGCACCCGGGCCGGTGGGCCCTCGAACGGTGCGGTGAGCGTGAGTCTCGTCACCGCCTCGTCGCCTTCACGATGGTGCGACGCCCCCATCCCGAAGGGGTTGTACACGCCGCCCACCAATGACCCCGGGTCGAAGTGGATGACCTCACCGTCGCCCGGCGGTTCGGGCATGCGGCCGGTGAGCCGGAAGTGCTCCCAGCGCTCGTTCCCGCTCATGTCGGTGCTCTTGTCGCGCACCCGGGCGGTCTCGGCCTCCGCCGACAGGGGTTCGAGCACCTCTGCGATGCGGGCGAGCAACTCCGGTTCCAGCACCCGGCCCGCAACCGCGTTGCCGAGGCGGCGCACCGCGGCGGCCGCACGTCGTCGATCGTCGTCGAGGATCACGGGCGCCGAGGCTAGGTCAGTAGCGTCCCCGCCGATGAACGACGACTGGGCCGCCTGGCGGGCACGCACCGACCTCGACGCCTACGACCGGCGCTGGGAGCAGCTCGCCCGCGACGGCGCGAACCCCCACGGCGAGGCCGACCGTGTCGAGGAACTCCTCCCCGGCGGCGGTGGTCGGGTGCTCGACGCCGGCTGCGGTACCGGGCGTGTGGCGATCGAGCTCGCCCGACGCGGCCACCACGCCGTCGGTACCGACCTCGACGCCGACATGCTCGAACGCGCCCGACGCAAGGCCCCCGACCTGCAGTGGGTCGAGGCCGACCTCGCCACGCTCGACCTCGGGGAGACCTTCGACTTCGTCGTGCTCGCCGGCAACGTCGTCCGGTTCGTCGCCACGGCGGACCGGGGCGCCGCCGTGCATCGTGCCGCTGCACACGTCGCGCCGGGCGGCCGACTGCTCGTCGGGTTCCAGCTCGTCCCCGGCGGACCGACGGTCGAGGACCACCTCGGATGGTGCGCCGAGGCGGGCCTGCAGGTCGAACGCCTCGACGCCACCTGGGACGGTGCCCCCTACGCCGAGGGCGACTACGTCGTGGCCCAGCACGTCCGGCCGCTCAGACCTCCATCGGGAGCGACGGATCGGCCGCCCACTCGTTGAGCGAGTTGTCGTACACCGCCACGTCGCTGCGGCCCAGACGGAACAACGTGAACGCGTCGGCCGAGGCTGCGACCCCACCACCGCAGTAGGCGATCACCCGACCGGTGCCCGTCACGTCGAACATCGACTGCAGTTCGTCGAGGGGGCGGAACCGGTTCGTCGTCGGGTCGACGAGCTCGACCGCCGCGACGTTCGCCGACCCGGGGATCCGTCCCGGACGGGCGTAGTTCTGCACCTCACCGCGGTGCTGTGCCCCGTCGAGCGCGTTCACCACGCACGTCGCGCCGTCGCCGATCGCGGCGAGGACCTCGTCTCGGCCGACGAACAACCCGGCCCGGGGGCGCGGGGTGAGGGTCGCCGCAGGGAAGGTTGCGACCTCGGTCGATACCGCGCCACCCGACGCCTGCCACGCCGTCCACCCGCCGTCGAGCACCGCCGCCGTGTCGACCCCGCACGCCCGCAGCATCCACCACACCCGTGACGCCCACATGCCCGGTCCACGGTCGTAGAGCACGATCCGGTCGCCGTCGCCCACGCCCAGACGGCCGAGCGCTGCGCACACGTGGTCGGCGCCGGGGAACGTGAAGCGAAGCTTCGCCGACGTGTCCGACAGGTCCTCCTGCAGGTCCACGAACATCGACCCCGGCACGTGGCCCGCCTCCCAGTCCGGGCGGGCGCTCTGCACGCGGAGCCCACCGCCGTCACGGGGGACGAGGTGCACGGTGCACTCGAGCACGCGCAGGTCGGGGGCGCCGAGTTCGGCGGCCAGCCATTCGGGGGCAACGAGCGGTTCCATGCCGATCATTCTGGCGTGGCGGACGCGCCCTCGCCGCGTCGCTCCGCTGCGGCGATCACCCGTTCCATCTCCTCGAGCTGCAACGGATCACGCAGGCTCAGCAGAGCGGCGTAGAACCGGATACCCCGGGGGGTTCCCTGCACGCGCACCGGGATCCGTTCCGAGAGGTCGAGGTCGTAGTTCTTCGGAATGTCCACCGACTCGATGCCGGCCTCCCGAAGGTCCGCCTCCGTCGCCGGGAGCTCACCACCGCCGTAGAAGTACAGATCGGCGTCGACGAAGAACGTGAACTCGGCCATCGGTCCTCCGGGTGCGACCACCCGGCGTCGGGGGCCTAGCGGTTCGGGACGGTGACGACCTCGCCGAACCGGCGATCGTCACGCACGAGCGCCACGATCGCCGCAACCAGGTCCTCCACGTGCAGTCTGGCCGCCAACGGGAGGCGACGGCCCACTCGGACCGCCCCAGCCGGATGCACCGCCACGCCCGACCGGTCCGGGTCGGCGAGCCCGGGGCACACGACGTTCACCCGAACGCCGTGCGATCCCGACAGCGGCGCGCATGCCCGGGTGAAGCTGACCACCGCCGCCTTCGCAGCCGCGTGCACCGGATCGGACGGCAACGGGTCGAGGCTGTCCGCCGTCACCGTGTTCACCACGACCCCGCCGCGACCCTCCATGATCGACAGCGCCAGTCGCGTCGCCTCGAGCAACGCCGTCACCTGGGCGTCGATCACGTGGCCGACCCGCGCGAGTGACGCATCGGCCAAGCCGCCCGCCCCCGGGATCGGGGTCGGGTGGTTGCACACCACGTCGACACGGCCCTCGGCGGCCGAGACCTCGGCGAAAGCATGGGCGACATCGACCGTGTCGGCGGTGTCGACGAGGCGAGGCACCGCCCGCGCGCCTGCCGCACGAACGGCCGCCGCCACCGCGACGAGCCCCTCGGCGTCGTTGTCGAACAGCGCCACCACCGCGGCGCCGGCCTCGGCGAGCGCCACGGCGACCGCGGCACCGACCTCGGTCGCCGCGCCCGTGACGATGCTCACCGCGCCGACGAAACCCACGCGGGACTATCTACCAGCCGCCGCGCGTCAGGCGGTGGACCCTCCCGGCCACGGTCGCCCCGGCGGGCTTCGCCGGGTCGGTCGGTCAGTCCGACAGTTCCTCGTACCGCCACGAAGGACGCACCATCCACAGCCGATGACGGGGCCCCGGTCGATCGAGCTCGTCGCTGTCCGTCCCTGACAGCACGTCACCCGGGTAGATCGACACCTGACCCTCCTCGCCGAGGTGCACGAGGCGGGGGGTGAACCGGTGGTAGCGCTCTGCTGGCACCGATGCGAGCGCGTGGTCGACCGAGGAGTAGCGCGCGAGCCGGAGCAGCGACACGAACGTGGGGGGTGGTAGCTCGACGTCGCCCCGGTCGCGCGCCTCGAGCGCTGCCGACGGGGTGATCCAGAGGTGATCGCTGATCTCGCCTCCGTCGACGATGACCTCCGAAGCCCCCTCACCGAGACCGGCCAGGTAGAACCAGGTCGCAAACCGGCGTGGCCGACCCGGCGGGGTCGTCCAGTGCGCCCACGGGACGAGCGCGTCGGCCGACACGCTGATCGACGCCTCCTCGGCGGCTTCCCGCACTGCCGCCGCCCGTGCCGCCCACTCGTGGTCGTCGGGCCGGCCCGGCGCGTAGTCCTCCGGGTCGAACCGGCCACCCGGGAAGACCCACGAGCCGCCGTGGAAGACGAGCTCGGCACTGCGCTGCAGCAGCAGCACCTCGAGCGGTCCGGCCGAATCGGCGCCGTCCCGCACGACGATCACGGTGGCCGCATTCCGAATGGGGACGTCGTCCATGTCGGGCACCCTAACCCGTCGCCACTACCGTCGATCCCGTGCCGCCGCCGCTCGCCCACGAGCTCCACGAACCGGCCGTCGACGTGTCCGACGACCGCGCCGACCTGCTGCCGGTCGTGCTCACGCACGGCTTCGGCGGGACGTTGCGGATTTGGGACCCGACATGGCCCGCGCTCGCTGCAGCCGGGCACCGGGTCCTCACCTGGGACCTGCCCGGTCACGGTCGCAGCGACTGGGGTTCGGACCCCGCCACGTACACGCTCGACGCGGTCCTCGACGCCTGGGAGGACCTGCTCGACCGGTCCGGCATCGACCGGGCGTGCATCGGTGGGCTGTCCCTCGGCGGGCAGCTCGCACTTGCGTTCCGCAACCGTCGCCCGGAGCGCGTCGCGGCGCTCGTCCTCGCGGACACCGGCCCAGGGTTCCGTGATCCCGACGCCCGGGCGAAGTGGAACCGTGGGGTCGAGTTCCGTGCCCGTCTCATCGAGACGAAGGGGTTCGGGGCGCTCGGCAAGGAGGCCGGGGTCGGACTCGACCGTCACCTCGACCCGCAGGGGCTCGTGCTCGCCGCCCGCGGCTACCTCGAACAGCGGGACTCCTCGATGATCGACCGCCTCGGCGAGATCGACGTCCCGACCCTCGTCCTCGTCGGCAGCGAGGATCGCCATTTCCTCGCCGCGACCGACTACCTCGCCCGGAAGATCCGAGGGGCCCGCAAGGTCGTGGTGGACGGTGCGGGCCACGTCGCGAACCTCGACCGGCCGGAAGCGTTCAACGACGCGCTGCTCGGGTTCCTGGCCAGCCGCTGAGGCTGCAACGGCGAGCCGGACTCACCTCGACCGGGCCGACCTCGAGGAGGTCGACGATGGTCGGAGCGGCTCCGTTCGCAGCGATTCCCTCGAAGCGCACCAGGTGGGTTCCGCCGTCGGCGGCCCAGGAGCGGTTCCACTCGCCGTACCGCAACACGTCCACGGCGCGGTCCTGCAGTCGGTCGGTGCGCACGAACTCGCTGCGGGCCGTGTGCTGGATGAGGAGGGAGTTCTCGGGCGCTTCGAGGGCGATGCCCATCACGACGGCGACGACCACGCCGCCGAATGCGTTGGTCCCGTCGTACCCGATCGCATTCCGTTCGGCGACCATGTCGACGATCGTCACATCGCAGGGCCGGCACTGGCCGATGTAGAAGCCGGAGTTGGGATGGCCCGACGCGAGGCTGTGCTGGATCAGACCGTCATGGCCAGTCCCGTACTCGAAGGCGGCGACGTTCCCGCTCACGAACACGCCGTTGAGCAGCTTGAACCGACCGTCGAGTACGACGGCGTTCCGGTCCGTGCCACGGAGCGTCACCCAGTCGAGGGTGATCTCGACCGCCTCGTGGTAGGTGCCCGGGCCAACCTCGATCGTCCTGCCGGATCGGGCGGCCTTCACCGCCTCGGCGATGAGGAGCAGCAGCGGTCGCATGCGTGGGAGGGGCCTTCGACGGTGAGCGTCGGCGGCGAGTCCTAGTCGACTGGGCACGCAGGATTGCCCTTGCTCCGGTGCGATCGTCGGTACCGTTGGCCGAGCGCGATGCGGAGGATCGAGATCGAAGGTAAGGCCGGGGTGAGGAACACGTGGGACCGGAGCGCCCCGACGCGGCGCGCGCTGTTGAACGAGGCGCAGCGACAGTTCGCGGCCCGCGGACCAGGCGCCGTGTCGATCCGATCGATCGCCGCCGGCGCAGGCTGCTCCCACACCCTCATCGGCCGCTACTACGGGTCGAAGGAGGGTCTCGAGGGGGCCGTCGTCGCCCGCATCGCGGCGAACCTCCGCCGTCTGGTCGCTGCGGCGTCGTCCGATCCGGCGGACATCGCGGCGGCGCTGCTCGCGGTCGCGCGCGAACACCCCGACGTCGGCCGGGTCGTCATCCGTTGCGGACTCGGTGAGCTCGACCCGGCCCCGGTCCTCGCCGGGCGGAGCCTGCCGCGCCACGTCGCTGCGGAGATCGAGCGTCGGCGCGGTGGCGACCCGCTGAAGCCCTCCCCGACCGCGCGAGCCGTTGCGTACTCGGTGCTGAGCGTGGTGCTCGGGTACCTCACGTTCGAGGAGTTCTTCATCATCGGCACCCGCTCGGCGGAGATCGACGAACCCGTCCGCGATGCAGCCGTGGTCGATGCCGTCCGGGTGCTCGTGGAGCGGGGCTCCGACGCAGCGATCGAGGTGCCCTGGGCGACCGGCGCGACATCCCGCCGCTCGGGGCCGGACCCGGCAGGCCGTCCCGCGAGCGCTCGCGACGCGCTGATCCGGGCGGCGTTGGAGCTCTACGTCGAACTCGGCCCGGCCGACGTGCGAACCCGGGCGATCGCCGAACGAGCCGGCGTGAACCAGGGGCTCATCTACCACTACTTCCGGTCCCGCCGAGCGCTGATCGCGGAGGCGTTGAGCCTGGCGAACTCCCCGCTCGAGCAGGCCACCATTCGCGACGGCGAGTTCGACCTCGGAGCGGCCCTCGCGCTCGGGTCGACGCTCGGCTCGCTCGTCATCGCGGCGCGGTACCTCGTCGACGGCGGGCACATGGCCGACGTGCGGTCGTCATTCCCGGTCTTCGATTCCGCGCTCGCGCTCTACGACGAGATCCCCACCGGGTCCGGCCCGCGGTCGCTCCGGGATCCACGTCTTGCCGTGCTCGCCGCCGCCACGGTCTTCGCCGCACCGTCGGTCTGGGACCGCATCCTGCGCAAGGGACTCACCATTCCCGCCGCGGCGGACCTCACCGCGTCACGAGGCTGGGCAGCACAGCTCCTGCTCGATCAGCCCCGCTGAGCGTCGACTCCGCCCGCAACGACTGGTCGGGTGGAAACAGTAGCGCCTAGCCTGCTCTCGTGCTCCCGATCGACCTCAGTGGTCCCACGACGCTCGCGCTGCTGATCATCGGGTTCGGCGTCGCGATCATGACTCGGCCCACGCGGCGTCGGCCGACGGGGAATCAGGCCCCGCCGTCGAAGCGGGCCCGGTAGTCCTCGGCGAGCTGGAGGAGGTCTCGAGAGCGCTCCTTCGCCCGCCGGGCCGGAGCGCCGACGTAGATGCCCCAGGGATCCGCGGACGTCGTGAACACCGACCCGGCGCCCGCCGAGACGCCCTCTCCGATCGTCACCCCGGGCAGCAAGATGGTTCCCGTGCCGAGGATCGCGTACCGGCCGACGAGCGTCGGTTCCGACCGCTCACGCTTGAACTCCCCAGGAATCGTCGAGTTCGTCATCGTCCGGCCGGAGTAGTCGTCCGTCTGCGCAACGATGTGGCAGCCGTAGGCGAGCGTCGAGAAGTCGGCGAGCGTCACGCCCGCCCGTCCGCCGGCGAGGTTGCAGAAGACCGTGACGTGCACGTTCCGGCCGATGGTCACGGAGCCCGCGAGGACGCAGAAGTCGTCAATCCGGGAGTTGTCACCGATCGAGATCCGGTCGACGTCGTACAGCGCGGCGCGGTCGCTGATCCGCACGTTCCTGCCGATGTGGCGGAACCCCATCGAGCTCAGCTCATCGTCGCTGAAGTAGCCCACCGCTCAGCACGTCCGCCGACACATAGCCATGCGTCGATCGTACGGGAACGACCGCAGCGCACCCCCGCCGACGCTCGGTAGCGTGCGGCGATGGCCGCCATCGCGTACCCGATCCCCGACGACGTCACCTCGGTCCTCGCCGATCTCGACCCGTTCCTCGAGGCGGAGGTCCTGCGACGCCATCGCGACCACCACGAGGCGCTCAGCGATCCCCGCCACCGTTACGACGCCGAAGGCCGGTACACGCCCGAGGTGCAGCAGCTCATCCGAGAGGTGCGCACGGCGGCGTCGTCGGCGGGGTTCTTCAACCTCGCCGTACCCGTCGGCATGGGCGGGCGGGGGATGGGCTACCTGGCGTACTACTCCGCGTGGGAGCACATCAAGCGTCGCTGCGGCGCCCACAACTGGCTCGGCACGTACGTGCTGTCGCACTGGGCGTTCGGGCCGTCGCGTGTGCTCGAGCAGCTCAGTCCGCAGGCGACGACCGACGTGTTGCCCGACCTCGTCGCCGGTCGCACCTCGATGTCGTTCGGGCTGTCCGAACCCGACGCCGGGTCCGACGCCGCGAACCTCCGGACGACCGCCACCCCCGACGGTGACGGCTGGCGGCTGAACGGCACGAAGATCTGGACGACGAACGTCACCTTCGCCGACTGGATCCTCGCCTTCGCCGTCACCGACCCGGCCCGGGCCGCAGCCCGTCGTGGTGGGATCTCCGCGTTCCTCGTCCCCATCGACGCGCCTGGGTTCCGGGTCGAGGAGATCATCCTGCTCAACGGTGAGATCGGCGGGGTCGAAGGACGATCCACCTTCACCGACGTGCGCGTCGAGCCGTGGCAGCTCGTCGGGCCGCTCCACGAGGGGTTCTCGCTCGCGATCATGGGGGTGTCGCTCGGGCGCGTGTACAACGCGGCCCGGGCGGTCGGTTACGCCCGCTGGGCGCTCGACCTCGCACTCGACCACACCGCCACCCGGGTCACGTTCGGCAAGCCGATCGCCGAATACCAGGGCGTCGCCTTCCCACTCGCCGACGCGGCCATGCAGGTGCACGCCGCCCACCTGATGGGCATCAACGCCGCCGCGCTGCTCGACCGTGGGGAACGGGCGATCAAGGAGCTCTCGATGGCGAAGTGCTACGCGGTGCAGGTGTGCCTCGACGCCGTCGATCGGGCGATCCAGACCTTCGGCGCCCGTGGGTTCCGCAACGAACTGGGGCTCATGGAGGCGTACCACACGCTGCGTGCCATCAACGTCGCAGACGGCACGAACGAGATCCTCAACCGCACGATCTTCCAGCGGCTCGCCGCAGGCGACCGCGACCTCTGAACGCCGCGGCGTCGACGCCGCTCAGAAGATGTCGGGGTCGACGCCGAGCAGGAGCTGCCCGAGTCGGGGGTGCACCCGATCCGGGTGCGCGTTGATGTGCAACGGCATCGCCGTGAAATCCCTCCAGCGACGCTCGAACGTCCCGCTCTCCCGCAGGCCGTTCCCGCCCTGGGTGCGCAGCAGCAACTGCATCGCCTGCTCGCAGAGCTGCAGAGCGATCGCCGGCACCGACGCCTGGCGGCGGTAGTCGAACTCGGTGGGGAACACGTCGACGGCGATCCGCTCGTCGACCTCGGCGGTCGCCCGTTCGATCATCGACCGGGCCGCTGCGAGCAGCGAGGCGACCTCGCCGAGGTTCGCCTGCACCATCGGCATCTGGGCCATGGACGCGCCCATGATCGCCCGACGCCCCCCGCCGATCGACGCGACGGCCTCGGCGAGCGCGGCGGTCACCACGCCGACCGCCATCGAACCGAGCCACAGGTCGGACAGGCCGACCCAGTCCTCCCGGTAGCGGTGGGAGATCATCGGCAGGTCCGGATCCCGCAGGATCTCCGCCCGGTTCGCGGCGTACCAGGGAACGCAGCGTTCGAGCGGGATGACGACGTCCTCGTAGTGCACGGTGTCCGTCGCGGTCGCACGCAGTGCTGCGGCGTCCCAGGTCGGTTCGATGCGCACACCCGGTTCGTCGAGCCGGACGATGCTGAACCGCAGATCGGCGGCCGTCACCGGCGAGGTGCCGTCGGTGAGAGCGAACGCGACGCCGGCCCAGTCGGCGTACCGGCAACCCGATCCGAACCCTGCCGGGCCCGACAAGCGCACGACGTCGCCGTCGACACGCCCGAGCACCCGGCTGCCGGCCCCTGCCGGGAAACACACCCACTCGTGCCGTTCGACGATGCCGGCGAGCAGATCACGATGCGCGGGACCGAGCGCTCCGCAGAACAGGTGGAAGACGCACAGGTGGTTCCACAGGCACCACGCCGTCGAACTGCAGGCGCTGGCGATCGCCCCGAGCTCTGCGCCGAGTTGCCCCATCGACGCCTCGTGGCCGCCGATCGCACGGGTTGCCGAGAGCGCGAGCACCTCCGAGGACTTGATCCGTGCGATGACCGCCGGGTCGATCGTGCGGGTGCGGTCGGCCTGCGGCGCCTGGTCGGCGATCGCATCGAGCAGGTCGGCCGCCCAGATCGCCGGGGGCTGGCGCACGAACGCAGCAGCGCCGGTCGCCTCGACCGTCGTCGGCGAGTCCTCGATCGTCGTCATACCCGCTCCCCCGCTGGCTGGTTGTTCCCGCTCGAAGCCGGAGCGTACCGTGCCCGGTGATGCAGGCAGAAGGCGCGCCTCAGGCCCCTCGACGGGCATGGCTCGCGCTCGCCGTGGTCGCGTCGGCGACGCTGCTCATCGCGTTCAACCAGACCGGGACGAACATCGCGTTCCCGGAGTTCGAGCAGGAGTTCCCGAACGCCGGGCGGACCCTGCTGTCGTGGTCGATCACCGGCTACAACATCGCCCTCGCCGCCCTCATGCTGCTCGGCGGTCGGTTCGCCGACCGGTTCGGACGCCGCCGCATGTTCCTCGCCGGCGTCGCCGTCTTCACGCTCGGCAGCATCGGGACCGCGCTGGCGGCGTCGGTGTGGATGCTCATCGGGTTCCGCATCGTGCAGGCCGTCGGCGGTGCGGTGGTGCTCCCGGCGTCGCTCGCCACCGTGCTGCCCGACTTCCCCGACGGTCGCCGAGGATCGGTCGTCTCCACGTGGTCGGCGACGAACTCGCTCGGCGCGGCCGTCGCCCCGAGCATCTCCGCGTTGATCATCGCGGCCGTCGGCTGGCGGGGCGTCTACCTCGTCGGCGTGCCCGTCTGCCTGATCGCGCTCGTCGCCGGCCGCAGGCTCCTGCGCGAATCGTCGTCGTCGGAGACCGCACGGGTCGACATGCTCGGCGTCCCGCTCGTCGCCCTGTCGGTCGGTGCACTCACCCTCGGCATCGTCGAAGGTCCGAACTGGGGGTGGACGAGCCCCGGCGTGCTCTCCTCGCTCGCGCTCGCCGTCGTCGTGTTCCCCGTCTTCCTGCTCCGGTCGTGGCGGCACCCTGCGCCGATCCTCGACCTGGCGGTGTTCGCCCGCAGGTCCGTGTGGTCGTCGAACATCGCGAACCTGTTCCTCGCCATGGCCGGCATGTCGATCTGGCTCGTCTGGCCGCTGTACCTCACGAACGTCTGGGGTTATTCGCTGCTCCAGACCGGTCTCGCGATCACCCCGGGGCCGATGAACGCCGCATGGGTCTCCCTCGTCGCCGGCCGCATCGTCGACCGTCGCGGCCCGCGGGAGCTCATCACGATCGGTTGTCTGTTCCCCGTCGCGGCGACCGTGTTCTTCGCCACGCGCGGGCCCACCGACACGACCTACCTCACCGATTTCCTCCCCGGCATCCTGCTGTTCTCGACCGGGTTCGGACTCACGTTCTCCCCGCTCAACGCGGCGTCCCTCGAAGGCGTCCCCGCCGCAGCGTTCGGACAGGTGAACGCGGCGTTCAACACCATCCGCACCCTCGGTGGGGCGATCGGCACCGCTGCCGTCGTTGCCGTGCTCGCCGGCGCGTCGAAGGAGAACCCGGCGCCGTTCGACCACGCGTACCTGCTCCTCGCCGGGTGTGCCGCCTGCTCGGCGGCCACCGTCATGCTGCTGTACCCGAAGCGGCGACCGGCCCACAGCGAGACCGCCGCCGCCTGACCGGAGCCGGAGACGGTCGGGTAACGTGCCCCACAGTCCGAGCAAGGGGAGTGCGGGGATGGCCATCACCGAAGCGGAACCGACGGCGTCGAAGAACGCCTGGCGGCAGATCACGCCGGGCGTCGAGGGGTGGACACGCACGGCACGCCCGGGTGACCCGAACAAGTACTTCATGGTCTCCACGGACTGTCACGTCACCGAACCGTTGTCGTTCCTGCGCAACGTCGAACCCGAGTACCTCGACCGGATCCCGCGCACCGAGGAGCGCGAGGACGGATCGAAGTGGATGATCACCGAGGGCAACCAGCCGATGATGGTCGTCCCCGGAGCGAAGACGAAGACCGTGCAAGAGCAGCAGGTCTTCGAACGGGCCGAGCACAACCGTCACTCCGGCTCCCGCATGGAGGACGAGGACCTGCTCCGCGTGAAGTCGGGCAGGTCGATCGAGCAACGCCTCGCCGACCAGCTCGTCGACGGCGTCGACGCGGAACTGCTCTTCCCCAACACCGGCCTGCTGTGCTGGGCGACCCCGGACCCGCGCTTCGCGATGGCGATGTGCCGGGCGTGGAACCGTTGGGCGCACGACCACGTGGGCGAGCACATGCAGGGCCCGAACCCGCGCATCCTGCCCATGGCCCTCATCGCGAGCGGCGACATCGACGGCGCGATGGCCGAGGTGCGCTGGGCGGCGGAGCACGGGTTCCGCGGGGTGTGCCTCGGGAACTCGCCGGCCTACGGCCCCAACGTCCCGGGGAGCCTCCAGTACAACGACCCGGCGTTCGAGCCGCTCTGGTCGACCATCGAGGAGACCGGCCTCGTCATCACGTTCCACGTCTCGACGGGGCGCGACCCCCGTGCGGTCGGCGGGAACGGCGGCGCGATCATCAACTACGTCTGCCACTCGATGGAGACGACCATCGAACCGATGGTGCAGCTCATCACCTCCGGGGTGATCGAACGGCACCCGGGGATCCGCGCCGGTCTCGTCGAGAGCGGCATCGGCTTCCTGCCCTGGATGCTCGAGGCGATGGACTACGCCTACAAGGCGCACCACTTCTGGGTGCGGCCGGTCATCCCCGACCTCCCCTCGGAGTACTTCCGCCGGAACTGCTTCGCAACGTTCCAGGAGGACCACGTCGGACTCGCGCTCGTCGAGCAGCTCGACCTCGTGGACAACGTGATGTGGGCGAACGACTACCCGCACCACGAAGGGTCCTGGCCGCACTCCGCCGCAGCGATCGAACGGATGATGGGTCACCTGCGGGAGGACAGCCGGGCGAAGATCCTCGGTCTGAACGCTGCCCGGGTGTTCGGCCTCACACCCGCCCGGGGCTGAGGGTCGCTCGTCGGCGCTGCCAGACCACCGACAGCGCCAACAGGCCGAGGCTCAGAACGAGCAGGGCCGTCGACAGCACGTGCACCTGCGGCGCGAGCTCGCGCTGGAACGATCCGTAGACGTACTTCGGGAAGTTGGCATCCCCGTCGCCCGACACGAAGAACGTGATGATCACGTCGTCCATCGACAACGAGAACGACAGCAACATCGCGGCGACGACCCCGGGAACGACCATCGGGAACGTGACCGTGCGAAACGTCCGCCACGGTGGGGCGCCGAGATCCATCGCCGCGTCCTCGAGCGTCCAGTCGATGCCGCGCAGACGCGCCTTCACCGTGAGCGCGACGAAACTCAGGCAGAACATGCTGTGCGCCAACAGGATCGTCAGCGGACCACGGTCCACGCCGAGATCGAGGAACAACAGGGCCAGCGAGGACCCCATCACGATCTCCGGCGTGGTCAGGGGCAACACGAGCAGCAGATCGACGAGCGCGCCGCCGCGGAACCGGTGGCGGACGAGCGCGAGGGCGACCAGCGTCCCGAGGACCCCGGCCACGAGGGACGCGGCGCCCGCGATCCGCAGCGAGAACAGCACCGCGGCGGTGAGTTCCTCGCGCTCGAAGGGGTGCAACCAGTTTTCCATCGTGAACCGCTGCCACACCAGGTTGTACCGGCCCGCAGGCTCGTTGAAGCTGAAGGCGACGATCACCACGATCGGGGCGAAGAGCAGCACGAACCCACCGAGCGCGGCGAGGCCCACGATGCGGCGACCCCACGACCCGGTCACGACGTCAGCTCCTCGGTGCCGAGCACCCGGGCGTAGACGAGCACCGCGACGGTGATCACCGCCATCAGAAGGAACGAGATCGCCGCCGCCCCCGGCTGGTCGAGCTGCACGAGGAACCGGTCCTGCACCACGTTCCCGATCATGCGACTCGACGTGCCACCGAGGAAGTAGGCGTTCACGAAGTCGCCGGTGGCGGGGATGAACGTCAGGAGCGACCCGGCGAACACCCCTGGCAGCGACAGCGGCAGGACGACCCGTCGGAACGCCGACCATCCCGACGCGTACAGGTCACCGCAGGCATCGAGCAGGCGCAGATCGATGCGCTCGAGGCTCACGTACAGCGGCAGCACCATGAACGGCAGGAAGTTGTAGGTGAGACCGCCCACCACGGCGACCGGGGTGTCGAGCAACCGGTCCCCGTCGATCCACCCGACCGTGCGGAGCACGGCGAGGACGCCCGTGGCACGCAGCGCACGCACGATCACGCTCTCGTCTGCGAGCAGCACCGTCCAACTGATCGTCCGCAAGAGGAACGACGTGAAGAACGGCACGATGACGAGACCCACCAGCGCAGCACGGAAGCGGCCGCCGTGGACCACGACCCAGTACGCCATCGGGTACCCGATGACCAGACAGGCGAGCGTCGCCACGCCGGCGAACAGGAAGCTGCGCCCGAGCTGGGTGCCGTAGGCGCCGAACACGTCGCCGTAGTTCGACCAGTCCCAACGGAACGCCGGATCGAAGTCGTAGCGCGAGCGCTTCGTCGACAACGACATGACGAACAGGTTCCACAGCGGCACGAGGAAGAACACCCCGAGCCAGGCCACCCCGGGGCCGACGAGCAGGTACGGCGTCAGCCGCCGACCGCCGACCCGGGTGCTCACGACCCGGTGAGCTTCGAGAACGCCTCGGAGAGACGGGACTCCTCGTCCTCGGAGAGGGAGCGGAAGGTGTAGAGCCGCTTCTCGGTCGCCGCGTCGGGGAACAGCGCCGTCGAATCGGCGAGGGCCGCGCCGTCGCCGCCGGCAGCACGCAACGCCTCACGAACCCCTTGAACCGGCGAGATGTACTGCACCGACGCGGTGATCCGAGCCGCATTCGTCGGGTCGTACACGAAGTCCATGAACTTCGCGACCGCGTCGAGATCGGTCGTCCCCTTCGGGATCACCATAGCGTCGGCCCACTTCATCCCACCCTCGTCGGGCACCACGTACGCCAGGTCCGGGTTCTCGAGCGCCAACTGGGCGATGTCGCCCGACCACGCCACGCAGGCGGCGAACGAACCCTTCGTGAGCTCGTCCTGGTAGTCGTTGCCGGTGAACTTCCGGATCTGCCCGTCGGACTTCGCCTTGCGCAGTCGTTCGATCGCCCGTTCCGCATCGGCGACCGATGCCGTCTCGGGGTTCTTCCCGTCGGCGAGCATCAGCAGCCCGAGGGTGTCGCGCATCTCGGTGAGGAACCCGACCTTGCCGGCGAGATCGGGGTGGAACAGGTCGTCCATCGACCGGATCTCCTTCCCGCCGGTGGCCTTGCGGTTGTAGGCGATGCCGGTCGTGCCGGTCTGCCACGGCAGCGACCAGCGACCCTCCGGATCCCATGTCGGCCGCTGCAGGCCGGGCAGCAGGTTCTTCGCATTCGGGATCGCGTCGATGGGGAGCGGCTCCAGCCAGCCGAGATCGGCGAGACGGGGGACCAGCCAGTACGTCGGCGTGATGATGTCGGCGCGGATCGTCTTGCCCGCCGAGAGGGTGGGCTGGATCTTCGCGAAGTACTCAAGGTTGTCGTTGATGTCCTCGTTCCAGTCGACGGGGATCCCGGTCGCCTTCTCGAACAGGTCGAGTGTCGCCTCACCCTCGGGCTCGACGTCGATGTAGATCGGCCAGGTCGCGACCCGGAGTCGTCGGCCACCGACGGCGTCGTTGCCGCACGCGGTCAGCAGCGACGGCGCGAAGACGCCGCCTGCGGCGACAGCGGCCAGGCCACCGAGGAAACGACGACGAGACGTGTGCAAGGTCATGCGGGGACACCTCCGAGAGCGGAACGGGTTTCGGGACGGTCCGCCGCTGATGCGGCGGCGTCGTCGTGGGGGAGCGCCACGGCGTCGGCCGCCTGCCACGCCACCCACACTCGACCGCCCGGACGGGCGAGCGTGGTGTCAGCGGCGGCGTCGACGTCGACGAGGAGCTCGGTGCCCTCGGCGGTCACGCAGGTGCACCGGACGACCGCACCGAGGAACGCAGCGGACGTGACCGTCGCCTCGACGCCGGGGCCGGTCGAACGATCGGCGTCGACCGGCTGCAGGCTCATGCGCTCGGGTCGGACGGCGACGAGTCGACCGTCGGTCGCGACGAGGTTCGACGTCCCGATGAACGTCGCGACGAACCGGTTCGCCGGACGGTCGTACACCTCGCGGGGCGATCCGATCTGACAGACCCGGCCGCCGTCCATCACCGCGATCCGGTCGGACATGGCGAGCGCCTCGGCCTGGTCGTGGGTCACGTAGACGAACGTCGTGCCGAGCTCCTGCTGGATCCGCTTCAGCTCGGTCTGCATCGACTCGCGCAACTTCAGGTCGAGTGCCCCCAACGGCTCGTCGAGGAGCAACGCCCGGGGTCGGTTCACGAGCGCGCGCGCCAACGCCACGCGCTGCTGCTGGCCGCCGGAGAGCTGGGCAGGACGCCGACCGGCGAGGTCGGGGAGCCGAACCACCTCGAGCAGCTCCCGCACCCGCCGGCCGACCTCGACCTTGGGGACCTTGCGGCTGCGCAGCCCGAACGCGACGTTGTCGAAGACGTTCAGGTGCGGGAACAGCGCGTACTGCTGGAACACCGTGTTCACATCCCGCCGGTAGGGCGGAACACCGCTGACGTCCACGCCGTCGAGCAGCACCCGTCCGGTCGAGGGACGCTCGAACCCGGCGATGAGCCGCAAGGACGTCGTCTTGCCGCATCCCGACGGGCCGAGCAGCGAGAAGAACTCGCCCTCACCGATCCGGAGGCTGGTCTCGTGCAGTGCCGTCGTCGCGCCGAACCGCTTGCCAACCCGGTCGAACGCGATGACCGGTGCGGTGTTCCCTGTGGGCGACTCGGACAACCTGTTGGCCTCCAACGGGCGGGGCGGTGGACGGACCGGCGAATCCTAGGCCGACGAGCCCCCTCCGCACACGCCTCGGAGGCCCGGCGGACCGGGCGACCCCTCCCCGGTGGGGTGACTCGGTAGGCTCACGACCCGTACCTCGAAGGAGGCCCCGCCCGCATGACGGTCCCCACCCCCACCATCGCCCCCGCGCAGGGCCGGCTCGGCGTCCTCGCCGTCGGTCTCGGCGCGGTCACCAGCACGCTGATCGCCGGTGTCGAGCTCGCCAAGCGCAGCATGGCCGAACCCGTCGGGTCGCTCACCCAGATGGGCACGATCCGCCTCGGTCGCCGCACCGACCACCGGGTGCCGCTCATCCGGGACTTCGTCCCCCTCGCGTCCCTCGACGACATCGTCTTCGGCGCCTGGGACCCCTTCCCCGACGACGCGTACGTGGCGGCGCAGCGGGCCGGGGTCCTCGACGGTCCCCGCCACCTCGAGTCGATCTCCGATGCGCTGCGTGCGGTCCGCCCGATGAAGGCCGCCTTCGACGTCAACTACGTGAAGCGGCTCGACGGCCCGAACACGATGGGTTCGGTGTCGAAGCGGGCGATGCTCGAGCAGCTGCGCGAAGACATAAACCGCTTCCGCGAGGACAACCGGCTCGACCGGGTCGTCATGCTCTGGGCGGGTTCCACCGAGATCTTCCTCGAGCCCGGCCCCGCCCACGTCGACATCGAATCCTTCGAGAAGGCGATCGACGCGAACGATCCGACCATCGCCCCGTCGATGCTCTACGCGTACGCAGCCTTGCTCGAAGGCGTCCCGTTCGCCAACGGCGCACCGAACCTCACCGTCGACATCCCGGCGCTGCGTAACTACGCCGCCGAACACGGCGTGCCGATCTCCGGCAAGGACTTCAAGACCGGGCAGACCCTCCTCAAGACCGTGCTCGCGCCGATGTTCAAGGCGCGCATGCTCGGCGTGTCCGGGTGGTACTCGACGAACATCCTCGGCAACCGCGACGGCGAGGTGCTCGACGACCCGGAGAGCTTCAAGACGAAAGAGGAGTCCAAGCTCGGCGTCCTCGAGCACATCCTCGAGCCGGACCGGAACCCGTCGCTGTACGGCGACATCTACCACAAGGTCCGGATCAACTACTACCCCCCGCGTGGCGACAACAAGGAGGGGTGGGACAACATCGACATCTTCGGGTGGCTCAACTACCCGATGCAGATCAAGGTCGACTTCCTCTGCCGCGACTCGATCCTCGCGGCGCCGCTCGCCCTCGACCTCGTGCTGTTCTCCGACCTCGCGAAGCGGGCCGGTCTCGGCGGCATCCAGGAGTGGCTGAGCTTCTACTACAAGTCGCCCCAGGTGGCGCCGGGGCTCTACCCGGAGCACGACCTCTTCATCCAGCTCACCAAGCTCAAGAACACGTTGCGCTGGATGATGGGCGAGGACCAGATCACCCACCTCGGTATCGACTACTACCTCGACTCCGAGGCCTGATCCGCCCCTCGCCATGATCGTGCGCGACCACGGCGACGGCACCTGGACGCTGTTACGCCAGCACGACCACGGGCTCTCGGCCGGTCTGATCGCCGCGGCGTGGACGCGACGAGTCATCCCCGACGACGACGTCGTCTTCGCGGTCGCGCACCACGACATCGGTTGGGTCGGCCTCGACGCGACCGTGCACCGCTCCCCGGTCACCGGTGTCCCGTACTCCTTCATCGACCACCCGGACGCACCGAAGTACGCCGCCTACCGCGCCGGACTCGACCTGCTCGAGACCGCCGGGCCGGTCGTCGGCTGGCTCTGCAGCGCCCATTTCGCGCGGTTCGTCGAATCGCTCGATGATCCGGTCTCGGCAGCGTTCCTCGCTGCCGAGCAGGCCCGCCAGGAACGCCTGTGGCCGGCGATCGCAGCGGGACGGCAGGCGGTGATCCACGACGAGCTCAGCGTGCTCCGCACCTGCGACGCGCTGTCGTTGTTCTTCTGCCTGAACGATCCGGGCAGCAGCACCTGGCCCTGGTACCGCGACGGTGTGGCCTTCGGCGACGAGCGGCTCGACGTGCGTTGGGACGGGCCCGACCGGGTCGTGATCGACCCCGATCCGCTCGCCCGACCCGTCGACGTCACCGTGCCGTGGCGGCGCATCGACGCGCACGACCGGACCGTCACCGAAGGTGTGCTCTCCGTCACTCTTGGTGGAACCGGCGCCGGAACCCGCTAGAGTCGGACCGCTTTCGTCCGGCACCGTGTCGGATGGCGTCGGTTCCCGCCCCGAGCGTGATACCGGTGCGGCAATCGAAAAGCAGGAGCCACGTGCCCTCCACCTTCCTCGACCTCGGCGTGCCCGAGGCCGTGTCCGGCCCGCTCGCGGAGCGCGGCATCACCACGGCGTTCCCGATCCAGGAACTCGCCATCCCCGCCGCCCTCGACGGCCGCGACGTCTGCGGACGTGCGCCGACCGGCTCCGGCAAGACCCTCGCCTTCGGGATCCCGCTCGCCCTGCGCGTCGAGCGGGCGAAGCCGTTCCACCCCAAGGCGCTCGTGCTCGCCCCCACCCGGGAGCTCGCCCAGCAGATCGACGGCGAACTGCAGCCGCTGCTCGCGCCGTCCGGCCGACGGACCGCCACCTTCTACGGCGGTGTCAGCTTCGTCCCGCAGATGAAGAACCTGCGCCGTGGGGTCGACGTCGCCGTCGGCTGTCCCGGGCGCATCGCCGACCTCGTCAACCAGGGCAACCTGCACCTCGACCAGGTCGCCTTCGTCGTGATCGACGAGGCCGACCGCATGGCCGACATGGGATTCCTGCCCGAGGTCCGGCGGCTGTTGGACCTCGTCCGTCCCGACCGCCAGACGCTGCTCTTTTCGGCGACGCTCGACGGTGACGTCGACGTGCTGATCCGCAGCTACCAGAGCGACCCGGTCCGTTGCGAGGTGCAGGCCGACGAACGAGACGGCACGCGCACCGAGCACCGTTTCGAGCGCATCGCGCCCGACCGCCGCATCGACCGCACCGCCGACCTCGTCGCCGCCCACGGGCCGACCGTGGTGTTCTGCCGCACGAAGTACGGCGCCGATCGCGTCGCCGCACAGCTCGGCAAAGCCGGTGTCGCCGCCGTCGCCATCCACGGCGGACGCTCGCAGGCGCAGCGCCAGACCGCGCTCGACAACTTCTCGCGTGGTCGGGCGCAGGCCCTCGTCGCCACCGACGTCGCCGCACGCGGTATCCACGTCGACGACGTCGGGTGCGTCGTCCACTTCGACCTCCCCGCCGATCCGAAGGACTACGTCCACCGTTCGGGCCGCACCGGTCGTGCCGGCGCCAGCGGTGTGGTCGTCTCCCTCGTCGTCGACGGTGTCCGTGGGCAGGCTCGCCGCCTGCAGGAGGCACTCGCCCTCCCCGTCGCGCTCGTCGACGCCCCCGCGGGCGCGGCACCGTCGACCCCCGCCACGCCGAAGGCCGTACCGACCGTCGCCGCCGCCGCGCCGGTCGCGGCGAACGCCGGCCGCCCCGGCGCGGACCGTCGCCCCGGGCGCCCTGGTGGCGCGCCGGCCGGCCGTCGCCACCGCGCCGGTGGCGGAGGCGGGAGCGGCCCTGGTGGCGCCGCCGTCGGTCGCCCCGGATCACGCCAGCGCCGGCGGGAGCGCGCCGAGGCTCGCGACCGCTAGGTTCCCCGCTCATGCAGGACCGGCCCACCGCAGCGGAGCTGGTCGCAACCGTCACCGAGTTCCTCGAGTCCGAGGTGCTCCCCAACGTCGACGGCACGCTCCGCTACCACACGCTCGTCGCCGCCAACCTCCTCAAGATCCTGCGGCGCGAGGTCGACCTCCAATCCGCCGCGGACGCCGCCGAACGGACGGCGCTGCAGGACCTCCTCGGCGCGCCCGAGGTCGACGACCTGCTCACCCTCAACGAACGGCTCCACCGTCTCCTGCTCGAGGCCGACGACCTGCAGCCGGGGTTCGAGGCCCGGGCGTGGCAGGTGCTCATGGAGGCCACCGGCGCCAAGCTCGCCGTGAACAAGCCGGGCTACGACCGCTACGACATGGCGATCGAGGTGACCCCGTGACCCACCTGCGCGACCTCGGCCGGATCGCGGAGGATCTCGGCGACTACCTGAGCGGCGCGTGGGGTCGACCGGTCACCGCCGTGCGGCTCGTGGAGACCTCGGTCGGTGCCCGCCGCGGGAACATCCTCTTCGACGCCGAGGACCCGACGAACCCGGCCGGCCCGACCACGCACGAACTCGTCGTGACCATCTACCCACCCGCCGGTGCGGTGCTGTTCGGCGTCGAGTCCGAGACGACGGTGCTCCGGCTCGCCGAAGCCGCCGGCGCCCCGGTCGCCCACGTGTACGAGGTGTGCACCGACCCGACCAGGTTCGGCGAACCGTTCTTCATCTCGTCCCGCGTGCGCGGCGACTCCCTGCCACGCAACCTGCTGCGCATGGTCGCCGCCGACGACACGCTCGGCCCCCGCATCGGTCGCCAGCTCGGCGCGGCGTTCGCGGCGATCCACCGCACGCCGGGGTCGGCCACCCCCGAGGCGGTCCGCCGCGGTGCGCTCACCGACCGGCCGAGCGAGATCTCCCTCGCCGTGCTCGGCGAGCAGCTCGACGAGCTCCTGCAACCTGCGCCCGTGTTCGCGCTCGGTCTCCGCTGGCTCACCCGCAACCAGCCGGACTGGACCGGTGAGCACGTCATGGTGCACTCCGACGTGCGCAACGGGAACATCCTCGTGAGCCCCGACGGCGGGCTCGAGGCGATCCTCGACTGGGAGGGCTGCCACACCGGCGACCCGCACGAGGACCTCGCCTGGTTGTGCGTGCGCACGTGGCGATTCGGCAACGACCACCTCGAGGTCGGCGGCCTGTGCGAACGCCGTCATCTCGTCGACGGCTACGAGGAGGCCGGGGGGCGGTTCGACCCGGACGCCTTCACCTGGTGGAAGATCCTCGGCACGCTGCGCTGGGGCATCGGCCTGTCCCGTCAGGCGACCCAGCACCTCAACGGGACCTACCGCAACATCGCCATGGCGGCATCGGGTCGTCGGGCCGTCGAGCTCGAGTACGACCTGCTGCGGCTCCTGCAGGCGGCGTCCGCAGCCCGCTGAAGCGCTCGGTCAGGCGCCGCCCTGCGCCGCCCGGTTCCGCTCCTGCACCTGCGCCCGGCGGGCGGCGATGTCCTCGGGGGACACCGCCGTCATGTGCTCACGCGCCCGGTCCCGTTCGATGCGGAGCCCCTCCGCCATCGTCACGAGGGCACCTTCGTCGTACACCCGCTTCAGGTTGCGCACGGCGCGCCGGTCGTTCCCGGCGATCTCCGCAGCGAGCGCGACGGCCCGGTCCGTGAGGGCGTCGTCGTCGACCACCTCGTTCACGAGGCCCCACGCCAATGCGGTCGACGCGTCGAGGAACATGCCCGAGAACGACAGCTGCTTCGCCCGGTTCATCCCGATCAGTCGGGGCAGCCGCTGGCTGATCCCCCAGGTCGGCAGGATGCCGACCCGCGCGTGCGTGTCGGCGAAGCGGGCGCTCCGGCCCGCGACGAGGAGGTCGCAGGCGATCGCCACCTCGAACCCGCCGGTGATCGCCACACCGTTGATCGCGCCGACGACCGGCACGGGGGAGGCGACGATCGCGCCGACGAGGTCGTCCGACCCCGGCGACGCCGGTCTCGGCGCGCCGCCCGGTGCACCGAGCTCCTTCAGGTCGACGCCGGCGGAGAAGGCCTGCCCGGCGCCGGTGAGCACGATCGCGCCGACGTCGTCGGAGGAACCGAGTGCGCTGATCGCCGCCGTCGCCTCCTCTCGGAGCGCGACGGAGAGCGCGTTGCGCGCCTCAGGACGATCGAGGGTGACGACGGCGACACCGTCGACGGGACGGGAGATCCGGACCAGAGCCATGCCTCTGGCCTAGCAGCCCGGGGGGCTCAGCGCAGGGCGTACACCCGGTAGGTGACGCTGCCCGGCACCGCCCGACCGACGCCGACCGCCTGCACGCCGTTGAGCCACGAGTACCGCTCGTCGCCCGTCTCGAACAGCGGCGCCGTGCGCAGTTCGCTCGCACCGTCGCCGGGACGACCGACCCCGGTGTAGGTCATGAGGATCGACGCGCCGTCGTCGGTGTTGAGCAGCAGGCGGACGTCGAGCTTGAACGTGCCGTCCGCCCGATTCGTCACCCAGTCGCCGCCCGGGGGGACGACCGTGCCCCGAAGGCGCGGGCCCTCGAAGGTCCCGCCGGTCACGGTCGCCGCGACGCGGCTGCCCTGCGGACCGTTCTTGATCACCTGGTGGCGGGCCATCGCCACCTCGGCGGTCAGTTCGAAGAGGAACTCGGCCTCGAGTGTCGTCGTGTCGTCTGCCATGGGCGAACCCTAACGCCGGGTGCCGTGGGCGTGCGGCGCGAACCGGTCGATTCGCACGAACCGGTCCGTGTCGTCGAGCACGACCAGCAGCACCTCGGCCGGACCGTCCCCGAACGCCACGCGCACAGCGATTGTGTCGCCCGCGCCGACGACGGCGTCGACACGGACCCGTGCCGGTTCGTCGGCATCGGCGTGCACCGCACCCTCTGCCGCGCGCCACGCGGCCGAACCCTCGAGAACGGTCGGCGGATCGCAGGAGTCCGGGCGCACGAGGACACCGTCGGCGACGAACGCGTCGACGGCGAGGCCCGCATCCCACGACCACGCCTCCGCCCACCGTGCGACGAGATCCCGCGCTGCGCCCGCGGACCGCCGCAGCGAACCGTCCGGCGCCGGGGGGGTGACGAAGGACCCGTCGTCGAGGATGCGTCGCCGTTCCCAGGGGAGGAAGCGGTGTTCCTCGATGATCATCCCGTCGGCGTCGAGCCGCCACCAGCACAGCAACGGCGCCGACATCGGCACGGCGTCCACCGTGTCGCGGCCGACCTGCAGGGCCTCGACGACCACGGTGTCGCCCTCGGCGTCGGCGACGACCCGCACCACCCGGCAGCGACGGTCCGGCACGCGCAGGTACGACTCGACTTCGAGGCGGGTCAACGCGTCGAGCCCCACGGCGAGCGGTGCGCCGTCGAGGTCGACGACGGTCACGTCGGCGGCATAGCAGGCCGCGACGTGGGCCGACGGGTCGCCGGCACGCGACGACACCCAACGTTCGACGACCTCACGGGGGGTGGGCACCTCCGCACGGTACCGTCGCCGGCATGTCCGACCGGACGCCGCGCTGGGATCCCGATCAGTACCTCCGCTTCGGCGACGAACGCGCCCGACCATTCGCCGACCTCGTCGCACGGATCGACATTGCAGCGCCCGCTGTCGTCGTCGATCTCGGGTGCGGCCCCGGCACGCTCACCGTCGGGCTCTGCGAACGGTGGCCCACGGCGTCGGTGATCGGGGTCGACAGCTCACCGGACATGGTCGCCGCCGCACGGCCGCTCGCGAACGAACGCGTGCAGTTCTTCGAGGCGGACCTCCGCACCTGGCGACCGGGTGATGCCGCCGACGTCGTCGTCGCCAACGCCACGCTCCAGTGGGTCGAGGGGCACGACCGTCTGCTCGGCGACCTCCTCGACATGCTTCGCCCCGACGGCGTGCTGGCGTTCCAGGTGCCCGGCAACTTCGACGCGCCGAGCCACCGCTGCATCGAGGAGACCGTGTTGTCGGACCCCTGGCGCGACGTCGTCGACGCCTCGGTGCTCGAGCGCCCCCGCTCCCACGCCGCCGCGCACTACCTCGAGGTCCTCGCCGACCTCGGTTGCCTCGTCGACGCGTGGGAGACCACCTACCTGCACGTCCTGCACGGCGCCCGCCCCGTTCTCGAGTGGGTGCGTGGTACGGCGTTGCGGCCCGTCCTCGCCGCGCTCGACCCGTCGCGCCACGAAGAGTTCTGCGACGCCCTCGCCGCCCGACTCGCCGTCGTCTATCCGCAACGGAACGGGCGGACGGTGCTGCCGTTCCGGCGGATCTTCGTCGTGGCACGACGACCCGCACGCTGAAGCAACTACGGTGCGCAGCGCACGGTCGGCGGGGTACCGACCGCAGGACGATGGGGGACACATGGGCCGACTCGACGGCAAGGTCGCAGTCATCACCGGCGGGGCGAGTGGCATCGGTGCCGCCACCGCGGAGCTGTTCGTCACCGAAGGGGCGAAGGTCGTCATCGGGGACATGCAGGCCAGTGCGGGCGCCGAGGTCGTCAGCCGGCTCGGCAAGGACTGCGTGTACGTGCGTTGCGACGTGTCCAAGGAGGACGAGGTCGCCGGCATGATCGACGAGGCGATCCGCGAGTTCGGCCAGATCGACGTGCTGTTCAACAACGCCGGCTTCGGCGGGGCGATCGGGCCGATCGAGTCGATCTCCGAAGCCGACTTCGACCTCACCTTCGACGTCCTCCTCAAGGGCGTGTTCTTCGGCATGAAGCACGCCGCGCCGCACATGAAGCGACAGGGATCGGGGTCGATCATCTCGACGGCGTCGGTGGCGGGCCTGCGCACCGGCAACGCCGGGCACCTGTACAACGTCGCGAAGGCCGGCGTGATCCACCTCACCACCTCCGTCGCCAACGAGCTCGCCGAGGAGAACGTGCGGGTGAACTGCATCTGCCCGGGCTTCATCGCCACCCCGCTCGCCGCCGGTCGACCCATCGAGTACCAGGGGCGGGAGGCAGCGGAGCGTCGCGTCGACAAGATGCGTAGCGTTGCCAGCGAGGCCCAGCCCATGAAGCGGATCGGCGAACCGATCGACATCGCCCAGGCGGCGCTGTTCTTCGCCTCCGATGACTCCCAGTGGGTCACCGGCCACGCGATGGTCGTCGACGGCGGGTTCTGCACGGGCAAGCCGTGGCGGCGTCAGCCGGACGTTTGGACCGAGGCGAAGCCGATCCGCGTCTACCGCCCCGAGGGCCGCTGACCGTCGGCGCCGTGCGCGCACCCCTGCACGACCGGCTGGCGCTTGATGAGCTCGGCGGCGACCGGTTCCGGGGCGCGCCCGAACCGGGACACCGTCACGTCTTCGGCGGTCTCGTCGTCGCGCAGGCGCTCGCGGCGGCGTGCCGCACCGTCGGCGTCGACCAGCACGTCCACTCGCTCCACGCGACGTTCGTGCGCACCGGCCGGTTCGACGAGCCGCTCGACCACCACGTCGAACGCACCCGCGACGGCGTGTCGTTCGCGACCCGCCGCGTCGTGGTACGCCAACCCTCCGCCGACCCGGTGCTCGTGCTCACCGCGTCGTTCCACGGCGACGAGGACGGCGACGACTACCAACCGCCCGTCGAGCTGACCGGGCTCCCTCGCCCCGAGGACCTCCCGCCGGGCCGCTACGACGGCGACGTGGTCGACTGCCGCGACGTCCCGCCCGCCGGCGGACCGCCGCACGAACGCCACATGTGGTTCCGGGTGCGCGGGGATCTCGGCGACGACCCGCTCGTGCACGTGCTCGCCCTCGCCTACGCGTCGGACAACGGGCCCACCCGGGCCGCACGGGAACCCCAGGCCCACCTGCTCGATCGGGCGTCACGCCAGTCGTTGTCGCTCGACCACGCCGTGTGGTTCCTGCGGCCGACCCGAGCGGACCGTTGGTTGCTCTCGACGTTGCGACCCGTCTCCACCGGGCGGTCCCGGGGTCTCGTGCACGGCACCGTCCACACCGCCGACG
This sequence comes from Actinomycetota bacterium, assembly GCA_016870475.1. Classification (GTDB taxonomy): domain Bacteria; phylum Actinomycetota; class Acidimicrobiia; order Acidimicrobiales; family CAIXPF01; genus VGBO01. The sequence continues at coordinate 30,650 of VGBO01000010.1, forward strand.
GGGTGCTCGTCGCCGCGGTCACCCAGGAGGCGCTGCAGCGGCTCGGACCGGCGGACGATCAGGCCCGGTAGGCCGCCACGACCGCCGCGAGCCGGTCGAGCTCCCGGCGCACCTCGTCGAGATCCGGCGTGCTCAACGACCACACGACCTCGTCGACGCCCGCCGCCACGTACTCCTCGAGCAACGGCACCACGTCCTTGCCGGGACGGATGTCCCAGCGGAGCGAGATCTCGATCTCGGCTCGGGTGCGGCCCACCGCCGCGAGCTCCTCCTCGAGGGTCACGAGGCGTGTCCGCAACCCCTCCGGCGACGGTCCGAGCGGATGCCAGCCCTGACCGAACCTGGCGACCCGCCGCAACGCCGGGCGCCGGTTCCCACCGATCACCACCGGCAGCGGGGACTGGAGCGGCTTCGGTGCGACGTGCGCACCGCCCACCCGCAGCCAGCGGCCCTCGAAGGTCGGTTCGTCGTCGGTCCACAGCGCACGCATGAGAGCGATCGCCTCGTCGGTCCACGCGCCCCGGTCGGCGAAGGGCACGTCCGCCACCTGGACGTGCTCGTCCTCGAGGCTCCCGACGCCGAGTCCGGCCACCACCCGCCCGCCCGACAGCACGTCGAGCGTCGCGAGCGCCTTCGCGAGGCCGAAGGGGTTGCAGTAGGGCAGCACCAGCACCGACGTGCCGAGTCGGACCCGTGACGTGCGCGCCGCCACCCAGGTGAGCAGGGTCGTCGCGTCGTGGTACGCACCGGCCCCGAGCCGGTCGCGTACGTACCCGATGTTCAGCAGGTGGTGGTTCACCCACAGTGAGTCGAACCCGCGCTCCTCCGCCGCCGGACCGAGTGCCACCAACCCCTCGACGTCGGCGATCCCCCAGTTGTTCGGGATCGTGTAACCGAACCGCATCGCTTCTCCTCTCACCTGCCCGGCACGCCGTGGCGCATCGGACCCGCCGGATAGGCGACGAACATCGACACGGCGAGCAGGAGCATCAGCACGAGCGCGAGCACCCACGACACCTGGAAGGCGTCGAGCCACTCGGCGGGTGCTCGCTCCCGTCCTGCGATCGCCGCCCCCACGGCGATGCCGACCGCGGTGGCGAGCTGGAACACGGTCGTCCGCCCGGCCCCCGCCATACCGAACCGGTGTGGGGGGACGTCACGCATCGCCGCGCCCACGATCAACGAGAACCCGTTCGCCGAGCACACGCCCATCAGCAACCCGGGAACGAGCACCCCGGCGACGAGGGACGGGGTGAGTCCCGTGAACAGGAGGTGCGCGGTCATCCCCGCTGCGCCGGAGACGCCGCACAGGACCAGCAGAGGGCGAGCGCCGAACCGGTCGGCGATCCGCCCCGAGATCGGAGCGAGCAGCGCCGAGAGCAGCGGGCTCGGCGCGATCGCGAACCCGGCCTCGAGCACCGACCACCCCCACACCCGCTGCAGGTAGGTGGGCAACAGCACGAGCCAGTCGAAGAACGCAACGGCGAAGATGAACGCCGCAGCGTTCGCCGCGGCGTAGGACCGCAACCGGAACAGCCCGAGATCGAACAGGGGCACCGGGTGGCGCGTCGACCGCCACAGGAAGAACGCCATGCACCCGACCCCGGCGGCGAGGGTCGCGACGATGGTCGGCGACGCCCAGCCGGACGACTCGGCCTGGGTGATCGCGAGGATGAGGCACCCCACGGACAGCGACGCGAACGGGACCGCCACCCTGTCGGTGCGGGCAGCCTCGACGGCACGGGGCGGACGGGGGAGGAACCGCAGACCGACGGCGACGGCGACGATCGCCACCGGGACGTTGATGAGGAACACCGCCCGCCAGCCGAAGGCCTGCACGAGCACCGACCCGAGCGACGGGCCGATCGCCGCCGCCAACCCGCTCGTAGCGCCCCACACGCCGACCGCGGTCTGTCGACGGCTGGGCGGGAATGCGTCGAGCACGAGCGCGAGCCCCGACGGGAACAGGAGGGCCCCGCCGACGGACTGCACCACCCGCGACGCGATGACGAGCTCTGCGGTCGGCGCGAGCCCCGACCCCGCCGACCCGAGCGCGAACACGGCCAGGCCGGTGATGAACACCGGGCGGCGCCCCACCCGGTCGGCGAGCGACCCGGCGAGCAGCAGCAGCGCGGCGACCCCGATGTTGTACGCCGTGAAGATCCACGACAACGTCGCCGGCGACGACGTGGGGAACGCCTCACGGATCTGAGGGAACGCCACCGAGATGATCGTGATCTCGAGCGCCACCATGAACCCGGCGGTCGCCGCGATGACGAGGGTCAACCACGCGCGGGCGTCGACCTCGACCTCCTCGGCGACCCCCGGAACGCTCACTCGGCGGCGACCGCGTCCGTGGTCTGCCGGAGCACCCGCTTCAGCACCTTGCCGGAGGGGTTCCGGGGGATCACGTCGATGAAGGACACCGCCTTCGGCATCTTGAACCGCCCGAGTTTCCCGTCGCACCAGGCGATGACGTCCGCCTCGGTGAGCGAGTCGTCGGCTCGGACCACGACCGCGAGCGGGGATTCCCCCCACTTCGCCGACGGGATGCCGATCACGGCGACCTCCTTCACCCCGGGATGGCCGAGGATCACGTTCTCGATCTCCGCCGGGTAGACGTTCTCGCCGCCCGAGATCAGCATGTCCTTGATCCGGTCCTGCACGAAGATGAAGCCGTCGGCATCCATCACGCCGGCGTCGCCCGTGCGCAACCACGTCGACCCGTCGGCCTGGTCGAACCACAGCGTTTCCGTCGTCGCCTCCGGGCGGTTCCAGTACTCCTTCATCACGTGGGGGCCACGGATGAGGATCTCGCCCTGCACCATCGGCGGGAGGTCCCGCAGTTCGGCGTCGACGACCCGCACATCCGACAGGAAGTAGCCGCGACCAGCGGTCCCGGGCCGCTCGACCGACTGCTCGGCGGTCGAGGCCGTGCCGATGCCGTAGCTCTCCGTCAGCCCGTAGAGCTGCCACAGCGGGATGCCCATGTCGGTGTACGCCTGGATCGACGTGACCGGCACCGGCGCGGCGCCGGACATCGCCCAACGCAGGTGCTCGTGCCGAGGCTTTACCTGCTCGACGATGTCGAGCATGAACGTGAGCATCGCCGGTACGAGCAGCGTCCCGGTGATCCGCTCGTCGTCGATGACCGTCCACGCCACGTGCGGGTCGAACTCACGCAGGATCACGTTCGTCGCACCGAGGTGGACCATCGCCTGCGCCGGGTAGAGCGCACCGATGTGGAACATCGGCAGGCAGACCTGGTACCGGTCGCCGTTGCGGACGTCGAAGGTGAGCGCGCCGTTCACCGACGCCCAGTAGCCGCTGGCCTGCGTGTGCACGGCGCCCTTCGGCAGACCCGTCGTGCCCGACGTGTACATGATGTGGAGAAGGTCGTCGTCCTCGGCGAGGATCGCCGGTTCGTCACCCGACGCAGCGGCGAGCACGTCCTCGTAGCCGTGCGCGAACCCGAGCCGGGACTTCGAGCCGATCTGGATCCAGTGCCGGACCGCGGTGCGGTCGCCGCGGGCGTGCAGCTCCTCCACGGTGGCGGTGAAGTCGTCGTCGAAGATCAGCGACGTGGCACCGGAGTCGGCGAGGATGAACTCCAACTCGTCGGCGATCAGCCGCCAGTTCAGCGGGACGACCACGATGCCGAGCTTGGCGCACCCGAAGAACGCCTCGAGGAACTCCGGCCCGTTCTTCGCGAGCACACCGACCCGGTCGCCGGTGCGCACGCCGAGACGGACGAGGGCGTCACCGATGCGGTTCGCCCGTTCGTTCACCTCCGTGTACGTGAACCGACGACCGCTCGCGACGTCGACGACGCCCTCCATGGTCGGGTTCTGGCGGGCGCGGCGGGTGAGGATTTCTCCGACGTTCACCTTCATGGGCGGACATTCTGCCCCAGCGTCACCCCGGCAGGGGAGACGGGGCGGAGGGGAGACGGCCGTCGGCTACGGCGCCGTCGAGCACGGCACGGGCGAACGCCCACAACTCCGGGGCGGCGTCGCCGATCGGGGCGTTCACCTCGAGCACCCGGTCGAGGTGCACGCCGTGGTCCTGCCAGGTGCGCCCACCCGAGAGCGCGTTGAGCAGCACCGGCTGGAGGCGGTCGACCGCGTAGGCGAACCTCGCCTCGGGGGTGGCCCGGTCCTCGTACTCCTCCCACAGCGCTCGGAGCCGAGCGCCCTCCGCCCCCGGGAGCAACCCGAAGATCCGGTCGGCGGCCTCCGCCTCCGCCCGGGCCTTGTCCGCCATTGCGACGGTGTCGTAGACGAGCACGTCGCCGGCGTCGATCTCGACGACGTCGTGCACGAGCAGCATCTCCACGACGCGCGGGACGTCGATCGCGTCGGCCGCGTGGGGGGCGAGCAGCAGCGCTAATAGCGCCAGGTGCCAGCTGTGCTCGGCGGAGTTCTCCGGTCGCGACGCGTCGACCAGCAGGCTGCGGCGGTGCACCCGCTTCAGAGCCTCGAGCTCGAGGAGGAACCGGACGCGGGCGGCGAGGTCGTCGCCCCCGGCGCCGCGTGCCGCGTCGACCACCTCCTCGACATGGGGGTGGCCGTCGTGGGGGGAGGCACTGCTCACAGCTTCTCCGGGCCGATCCAGGGGGCTGCGGCGGGGGGTTCGTCCGCCAACTCGTCGAGCAGCGCAGCGGGTCCGCCAGCTACCCGCAGGCGGGCGAGGTGGCGGTGCTTCACGAACCCGTCGGTCTCGGTGCGCCGCAGGAACCCGAGCAGATCGCCGAAGAACCCGTCCACGTCGAGCAGACCGACCGGCTTTTCGTGCAGGCCGAGCTGCGCCCAGGTGAGCGTCTCGAACAGTTCGTCGAGCGTGCCGAGACCGCCGGGCATCGCCACGAACGCGTCGGCGAGCTCGTACATGAGGGCCTTGCGCTCGTGCATCGTCGCCGTGTGGTGGAGACGGGTCACCCGGTCGTGGGCGACCTCCCGGGAGAACAGGCCGGTCGGGATCACGCCGGTGACCGACCCGCCGGCGTCGAGCACTGCGTCGGCGACGATGCCCATGAGTCCGACGGCACCGCCGCCGTAGACGAGCTCGATCCCGCGGGCAGCCAGCTCGGCGCCCATGGAGCGTGCCGCCTCGACGTAGGAGGTCCCCTCGCCCGGGCGCGACCCGCAGAACACGCACACCCGTCGGAGTTCCGGCACGGTGGCCGAGGTTAGCGACGACCGGGGCCGGACTCGGGGGTACAGTCCGCCCCGTGGGCCACGACCACGACCACGACCACGACCAGGACCAGGACCAGGACCACAGCGACGTGCCGCCGCCGCTCGCACTCCGGGTGAAGGCGTTGCAGAGCGTGCTCGCCGCCAAGAGCATCGTCAGCGAGGCCACCGTCGACCGGATCGTCGACGCGTACGAGCACCGCATCGGCCCACACCTCGGGGCGGGCGTGATCGCCCGCGCCTGGATCGACCCGGCGTTCCGGGAACGCCTGCTCGCCGACGGCACCGAGGCGGCACGGGACCACGGGATCCGCGGCCTCGACCCCGGCGTTCGGCTCGTCGTCGTCGAGAACACCGCCGACGTGCACAACGTCGTCGTGTGCACCCTCTGCTCCTGCTATCCGCTGCAGCTCCTCGGGATGCCGCCCGTCTGGTACAAGTCGGCCCCCTACCGGTCCCGGGTCGTGCAGGACCCGCGCGGCGTGCTCGCCGAGTTCGGCACCGACGTCGACGACGACGTCGAGGTGCGGGTGTGGGACTCGAACTCCGAGGTCCGCTATCTCGTCCTCCCCGAACGGCCCGCCGGAACCGACGAGCTCGACGAGGCGGCACTCGCCGCCCTCGTCGGCCGAAACGCCATGGTCGGCGTCGAACACGTCCTGCCGCCCGCCGACCCGCCGCCGGCACCGTGAACCGCATCCACGACCTCGGCGGGATGCACGGGTTCGGCCCAATCCACGCCGAACCCGAACGTTCCGAACCCCCCTTCCACGAGCCGTGGGAGGCGACGGCCTGCGCGCTGATGCTCGGCACCTTGCGGCTCGGTCGGTGGAGCCTCGACCGCTTCCGACACACCATCGAACGGCAGGCGCCGCTCGACTACCTGCGGCGCAGCTACTTCGAGAAGTGGTTCGAGGCCGTGTGCGAGCTCGCAGTCGCAGAGGGCCTCGTCACCGAGGACGAGCTGCGGACCGGCGTCGCCGACACGCCGGTCCGACCCCGTGACGAACGCTGGACACCGGACTTCTCGACCGATCGGGCACCGAGGTGGGCCGCCGGCGACCGGGTGCGGGCCGTCGTGCGCAACCCCGCCGGGCACACCCGGCAGCCCCGCTACGTGCGCGGTCGGGTCGGTACCGTCGTGCGGGTCGCCGGAGCCGAACCACTCCCGGAGGCGGCGGCGGAGGACCGTTGCGAGGTCGGCCACGTGTACCTCGTGCGGTTCGAGGCGGCGGAGCTCTGGGGTGCCGACGCGACCGGCCGTGACGCCGTCTACCTCGAGCTCTGGGACGACCACCTGGAGGCGGCGTGACCGCCGGCGCCGCCGCACCGCCTCCCGACCTCCCGGTGGCCCTGCCCGGTGACGAGGACGGGCCGGTGTTCGAGGAGGCGTGGCAGGCCGAAGCGGTCGCCCTGACCGTCGGGCTCGTCGGGGCCGGGGTTTTCACGTGGGCGGACTGGACCGCGGCGCTCTCCGCAGCGATCGCCGCCGCCCAGGCGGCCGGCGACCCCGACCTCGGCGACACCTACTACGAGCACTGGGTCACCGCACTCGAGGCGCTCTGTGGACGCACCGGGGTCGCGGTCGACGCCGAGGTCGACCGCCACGCGGACGCCTGGCGAGCGGCCTACCTGCGCACCCCGCACGGTCGGCCGGTCGTCCTCGACCCCCACGACGTCGAAGTCGGCACCAGGGGGAGTTTCCGCCCCCCCGACGCCCACGGGTAGCGTTGCCGCCCATGTCGGACCATCCCCTCCGGGAGCGCCTCGCCGAGCTGAACAAGCGCAAGGAGGAGGCACTCCACGCCGGCCCCGAACGGGCCGTGCAGCGCCAGCACGAGAAGGGCAAGATGCTCGCCCGCGAGCGCATCGAGTACCTCCTCGACCCGGGCAGCTTCCACGAGCTCGACATGCTCGCCCGCAGTCGCGCCGAGGGCGCGACCGACCGGCCGTACACCGACGGCGTCATCACCGGGTGGGGGACCGTCGACGGTCGCAAGGTGTTCGTGTTCTCGCAGGACTTCACCGTCTTCGGCGGCGCGCTCGGTGAGGTGTTCGCCGAGAAGATCCACAAGGTCATGGACATGGCCCTCTCGGTCGGAGCCCCGATGATCGGCCTCAACGACGGCGCCGGCGCCCGCATCCAGGAGGGCGTGATCTCCCTCGACGGGTACGGCGGGATCTTCAAGCGGAACGTGTTGTCGTCGGGGGTGATCCCCCAGATCTCGGTGATCCTCGGTCCCTGCGCCGGTGGTGCCGTGTACTCGCCGGCGATGACCGACTTCATCTTCATGGTGCGCGAGAAGTCGCACATGTTCATCACCGGTCCCGACGTGGTGAAGACCGTCACCGGTGAGGAGGTCACCCTCGAGGAGCTCGGCGGTGCCGGTTCGCACGCCTCGAAGTCCGGTGTGGCGACCTTCGTCGCAGAGAGCGAGGAACAGGTCCTCGACGACGTCAAGGAACTCCTGTCGTTCCTCCCGCAGAACAACCTCGACGACGCACCCCGGATCCCAGCTGGCGACGACCCCGAGCGGCTCTGCCCGGAGCTGTTGGACCTGATCCCTGCGTCGTCGAATCAGCCCTACGACATGAAGAAGGTCATCGCCGCGGTCGTCGACGACGGCGATTTCTTCGAGTACTTCCCGAGCTGGGCGCGCAACATCGTGTGCGGTTTCGCCCGCATCGACGGCCGCACCGTCGGGGTCGTCGGCAACCAGCCGATGATGCTCGCCGGCGTGCTCGACATCGAGTCGTCGGAGAAGGCGGCCCGGTTCGTGCGCACCTGCGACGCGTTCAACATCCCGTTGCTCACCTTCGTCGACGTGCCCGGCTTCCTGCCCGGTGTCGACCAGGAGTACGGCGGCATCATCCGCCACGGCGCCAAGCTCCTCTACGCGTACTGCGAGGCGACCGTGCCCCGCATCCAGGTCATCACCCGAAAGGCCTACGGCGGCGCCTACGTCGTCATGGACTCCAAGGCCGTCGGCTCCGACCTCGCGTTCGCGTGGCCGTCCGCCGAGCTCGCCGTCATGGGTCCCCAGGGAGCGGTCGAGATCACCAAGCGCGCCGAGATCGCCGCGGCCGCCGATCCGGTCGCCCGCAAGGCCGAGCTCGTCGAGGAGTACACCGAGAAGTTCGCGAACCCCTACATCGCCGCCGAACGCGGCTACGTCGACGACGTGATCGACCCGGCGGAGACCCGTCGCAAGGTCGTCGCCGGGTTCGCGATGCTCGACACGAAGCGCATCGAGGTCCCTCGCCGCAAGCACGGGAACGTGCCGCTGTGACCGGACCCGAGATCACCCCCGCCCCGCAGCCGGAGGAGGTCGCGGCGATCCTCGCCGCGTACGAGGCGCTCTGGCCGAAGCCCCTAGCGTTCGCCGACGCGGCGGCCGGCGGTGAGGTGCAGCGTTGGCGGTTCTCCGGCCGGTGGTGGTCCAAGCCCGCCCCGCTGCGCCGGGAGATCCCCGCCGGCTACCGCTGAGCCGTCCTGCCATGGACTTCCGGGACGACACCCGACTCGTCGCGCTCGGTGACGGACGGTTCTCGGCCACGCTCGACGACCGGTGGTGGATCGTCGTCGGACCGAACGGTGGCCTGCTCGCAGCGCTGCTGCTGCGCGCCGCCGTCGCCGTCGTCGCCGAGGTCCGAGGCGACGTGACGCCGCGCATCCAGACGACGCAGTACCTCGCCACCGCGGTCGAGGGGGAGATCGACCTGCACGCCGTCATCGAACGATCCGGCCGCCGGATCGTCCTCGTCGCCGTCGACGTGCGCCAGGGTGACCGGGTGCTGTGCCGGTCGCGGGTCACCTTCGGTACCGCCGAGCCACCGGTCGTCGCCGTCGTCGACCACACGCCACCCGAGGTCGGCGCGCCGGCGGACACGCCGCTCGACTACCGACCGGTCGGCGGCAACGACGTGAACATCCGGGCCCGGCTGCAGCGTCGGTTCGCGCTCGAGCGGCCCGGCTGCTGGGGTGGTTGGCTCCGCATGGAACCCCCCGTGCCCTACGACCACGTGGTCGTCGCCAGCCTCATGGACAACTGGCCGCCGTCGTTGCGCACCCACGTCGACGATCCGGCCCGGGCGAACCGGCTGCACACCACGACGATCGAGCTCACCACCTACTTCCGCACGGCGACGCTCGACCTCGCCGACGACGACGAGTGCCTGATCGTGCTGCGGTCCGGCACCTCCGCCGAGGGCTACCACCAGGAGGACGCCGAGCTGTGGTCGCCCGACGGGCGGCTGCTCGCGACCTCACGCCAGCTCGCGCTCGTCTTCGACCACGAGCACTGAGACGGTCACGCCACCCGGCGGATCTCCGGTCGGCGGAGGAGCCACGCGGCGAGCACCGCCAGCCCGGCGACGCTGCTGACCGTCACGGCGAGCGACGGGTCGGTCCGGCGGGCGAGCACGCCCAGGCTGAACATCCCGAACGGCAGGCTGCCGATCGCCATGGACAGCAGGCCCATCGCCCGGCCCCGCACCGCCGGATCGGTCACGCTTGCGACCAGCGACCCCTGCGTCGACCCGAACCCCGCCGCGCAGAACCCGCACAGGAACAGCGCCGGCAGTGCGAGCGCGTACACGGGCATGTTCGCGAAGACGGCCAGCATCACCATCCCCGCAGCACCCCCGGCGACGTAGATGTGGCCGCGCACCGTCGGCTGCCAGGCGGCGATCACGTAGGACCCGGTCATCGTCCCAAGGCCGTTCGCCGACGCGAGCAACCCGGCGAGGAGCGCCCCGACCTCGAGCTTCGACGCGAACACGGGAACGAGCGGCATGAAGGCGAAGAAGAAGAAGTTCAGCACGACCGTCACGCCGAGCAGGCTGCGCAACGCCGGGTTCGCCCGCAGGAGGGCGACGCCCTCGCGCAGGTCGGCCCGGATCGACGACGGGGGCCCGACGCGGGTCACGGGGATCGGCGGCACCGACCGGAACAGCAGGAACGCCACGAGGTAGACGACCCCGATCACGCCGAACACCGCGCCGACCCCGAGCGCGTCGATGAGCGCGCCACCCGACGCTGACCCGAGCGTGTTGCCGCCGAAGAGGGCGAGTGACTCGAGCGCCACGGCGTTCGTCACGAGGGTCGGCCCCACGAGGTCGAGCACGAACGTCCGTCGGCTCGTCATGTCGACGACGTTCCCCACGCCGACGAGGAGCACGAACACGTAGAACGACCACAGCGGTGCCCGGTCCGTCACCACGAGCAGCCCCATCACCATCGACGCCGGTGCGAGCACCAGGAGCTGGCCGCTGATCGTGCGCGCCCGGTCGAAGCGGTCCGACACCAGACCAGCGAGGATCCCGCCGAAGAACATCGGGGCGAAGAACACGCTCCCGACGACCTGCACGAGCAACGGGTTCGCCGTCCGGCGGTTCACCTCGAAGGTCGACACGAAGATCGCCGCCCAGCGTGACCCGTGCCAGAGCCACCCCGTCGCCCACGTGCGGCCGAAGCCCGGGACCTGGAACGACGCCCGTGCACCGGATCCGCCCGTGTTCTCCGCGATGTCCGTCATGTCACCCCCCCCAGCCGTACGGGGAGCGTACCGGTGACGCTCCGCGGTGCAGGGACTACGGTCGACGGCATGACGCAACCGTTCCGTTTCGGGGTGATGTACGACTGTCGGATGCGTGAGGGCAGCGGCGCACCATGGCCGACGTCTACGCCGCGACGGTCGAACAGGCCGCCCTCGCCGACCGGCTCGGCCTCGACTTCGTGTGGTTCACGGAGCACCACTTCATCCGGGACGGCTATCTGCCGGCGTTCCAGCCGCTCGCCGGGGCCATCGCCGCGGTGACGAGCCGGATCCGGATCTCCAACGACATCGCGCTGCTGCCGCTCTACCACCCGGTGCGCCTCGCCGAGGAGCTCGCCGTCCTCGACCAGCTCAGCCGCGGTCGCATGGAGTTCGGGATCGGCATGGGGTACGTCCCCGAGGAGTTCGCTTCGTTCGGCCACTCGGTCCGCAACCGGGTCTCCCTCACCGAGGAGGCCATCGAGATCCTCCGCCAGGCGTGGTCCGACGGACCGATCGACTTCGTCGGCAAGCGCTACAAGGTGCAGGGCGTCGAGGTGTTCCCCAAGCCGTACCAGCCGGGTGGGCCGCCGCTGTGGATCGCGGCGATGAAGGAAGGCGGAGCCCGTCGTGCCGGCCGCTTCGGCACGCACCTTCTTCCCCAGGGAACGCCCGAGGAGGTCCTGCACCCCTGGCGCGAGGAGCTGATCAGCCGGGGGGAGAACCCCGACGACTACCGCGTCGGCATCGCCCGGTCCGTCCTCGTCACCGACGATCCCGAACGGGACTGGCCGATCGTGCGCGACGCCGAGCGCTACCGCATGGGCGTCTACGAGCACTTCTTCGCCGTGACCCCCGACGAGTACACGTGGAACCGGCGCGACGTGTCCCCCATCCCCCAGACGTGGATCGTCGGCGACGCCGATCACTGCGTCGCCGAACTCCGCCGGTTCCGTGAGGGGTACGGGATCACCGACGTCGCGACTGCCGGACTCCCGCCCGGCCTCGACCCGGAGTTCATGGGGCGGAACCTCGAACGGATCGCCACCGAGGTGTTGCCCCGCCTGCGCGACTGATCGCGTCAGTCGCGGTCGTGGTGGCAGACCGCCTCGAGCAGGAAACCGTCCGGATCCTCCCAGAAACAGGCGAAATACGGCTGCGGGTACTGCGGGAAGACCTTCGGTTCCTCGACGACGACCGATCCGAGCGACACGGCGAGGTCGTGCGCGCGGACCACGTCGCCGCGGGTCGGCACGGCGAACGCCAGGTGCTGCAGCCCCGTCGAACGTCGGCTGTACGGCCCCGGACGCTCCGACGGGTAGAAGAACAGGTACGTCCCCGGCTTCCCGCCTGCCGGTCGGTAGGCGAACTCGTCGACATGGTCGAGGAACGGTTCGAAGCGCAACGCCGGCAGCAGTGCGCCGTAGTAGCGCCGCGCGACGTCGAGGTCGGAGACGTTCACGCCGAGATGACCGAGCGGCATCAGCTCTCCACCAGATCCTCGGTGGGGACCCCGTAGTTGCTGAGCAGCGGCAGGTACGGGGTCGGGTCGACGCCTGCGGGCCAGCCGAGCGCACGCATCTGCCCCGAGGAGCGACGCCCGGTGAGCGCGCGCAGGAGCTCGAAGGGGGAGCACGTCGGGGTGACCGGCGCCAACCCGGCCGCCACGGAACGGTCGTGGAACGCGGGCAGGTAGCGGGCGAGGCCAGCCTCCACCGCAGCACCGTCGCGCGGTGCCGGCCGGCCGAGGGCACCGGCGAGATCGTGCTCGTGGGTGACGAGGTCGGCGTTGAAGCGCAACCCCCAGATCGGGTCGGCGTCGACGAACGCGTCGATGCGCGGCGCGATCGCCTCCCATACGTCGAGGACCTCGTCGAGCGGGCGCCCTCGGAACCGCTCGACCTGGTTCGCCGTCCAGGCGTCGGACCCGAGGTCGGTGGTGCGCCCGTCCATGATGTCGGTCGGCACGCCGAGGACGTGCGCGAACACGTCGTGAACGGTCCACTCGGGACACGCCGGGACGCGCAACGCTGCCGCAGCGGCGTCGAGCGAACGCCCGACGGCGATCACGCGGCGTCGGGTGTCGGCGTGCACGGTTCGCTGGTCGAAGGCCATGGCCGTCGCGCTCCTCGGGGTCAGATGGGTGGGATCGTCCGGTGCCGTGGCGGGAACGCCGCGACCCGGCGCGGCGCCGTTCGGGCGAACGTGGTGGCGAGCACGCGACGGGTGTCACGCGGGTCGACGACGTCGTCGATGCCGAAGGCCTCCGCGCCGCGCAGGGCGCCGCGTTGCGCCCGGAACACGCCGATCAGCTCGTCTCGTCGTGCCGTCGGGTCGGGGGCGGCGAGGTAGTCGGCGCGGTACGCCACGTCGACGGCCCCCTCGATGTTCATCGCGCAGATCTCCGCACCCGGCCAGGCGATCGCGAGGTCGGCGTCGAACGCCCGCCCGCCCGCCATGGCGAAGTACCCGAGGCCGTAGCCCTTGCGGAGCACGACCGACGCCCGCGGCACGGTCGAGTTGCCGAGCTCGTGGATCAGCTTCGCGCTGCGACGGCCGAGCGCCGTCCGCTCCGCACCCGGGCCGATGAGGAACCCGGGCATGTCGATGAGGAACACGAGCGGCAGACCGAACGCGTCGCACAGGGCGATGAAGTGCGCCGCCTTGTCGCAGGCGTTCGCGTCGAGCATCCCGGCGAGGTGGCCGGGATTGCTCGCCACGAACCCGACGGGCCGACCGTCGAGCCGTGCGAGCGACGTCACGATGTTCTTCGCGAAGGTCGGCTTGAGCTCCATCACCGACCCGACGTCCGCGATCCGTTCCACGACGCGGCGGACGTCGTACCCCTTGCGGGAGTTCGTCGGCACGAGCGACACCAGGTCGTCGTCGCGACGGCCGATCGGGTCGCCGCACGGTGCGAACGGCACCGGCAGCGACGAGTTCGAGGGGAAGTACGACAGGAACCGCCGCACGGCCTCGAGGGCCGCCTCGTCGTCGTCGACGGCGAGATCCGCGAGGCCGTGACGGGTGGCCTGCACGTCCGGGCCGCCCATCTCCTCGTTCGTGAGCTCCTGGCCGGTCGCCGCCTTCACGAGTGCGGGTCCGGCGATGCCCATGGTCGCGCGCCGGGTCATCACCACGAAGTCGCACAATCCGGAGAAGTTCGTCGGCCCGGCGAACCCCGCACCGAGCATCGCGGCACACATCGGCACCCAGCCCGACATGCGGGCCATCGCCGCGAACGTGCCCAACCCACCGGCCGTGTTGCCGCCGGCCGCGAAGTGGCGGGCGTCGAGCCCCTCCTGGATGCGGTGTCCGCCGCCTTCCAGCAGCAGCACCAGCGGATGGCCGTGCTCGAGCGCCGCGTGGGTCACCCGGGCGTGCTTCTCGCCGCCAACCTTGCCGTTCGACCCGCCGAGGATCGTGAAGTCGAAGCTGACCACCGACACCGGCCGGCCGTCGACGGTCGCCGTGCCGGTCACGACCCCGTCGCCGGGCGCCTCGAGGTCCTCGGTGAACGCGGTCTCCCGGCTCGGCTCCACGAGCGCACCGACCTCGAGGAAGCTGCCGGCGTCGGACAGTGCGGCGACGCGTTCCCGGGCGGTGAGACGACCCCGGTCGTGCTGACGGGCGACCGCCGCCGGGCGGGTCGCATCGAGCCCGAGGGCTCGCTTCGCCTCGACCGCAGCGAGGAGCTCCTCGGTCTCGGTCCGTGTCCGTTCCACTTCGCCGGGGTCGTGCGCCACGGCGGCGACCCTACCGGTCGACCCGGCGTCGGGCCCGTCGTCCCTCAGCGGCCCGGACGCCAGAACACGGCGAGGTGGGCGAGACCGCCACCGACGCCGCCGACGCCGGCGATCGCCGCCCACCACCAGCTCGTCGCGAGGCCCGCGTCGCCGATGCCGAGGAGCGCGTCCACCGAGATGCGGCCCGGCCCGGTCGCCCCGGCCGTGAACGTAGCGATCGCGAGCACGAACACGTACTCCCACCCCTGGTCGGGGTTGAAGATGAAGAAGCCCTTGTCGCGGTGCGCCGTGATGCCCGCCACGACCATCGTCCCGACGATCGCCGCGGCCGCCAGCGGGGTGGCGAACCCGACGGCGAACGCGAGTCCACCCACGATCTCGCTGCCCGCCGCCATCCGGGCGTTCAACAACCCCGGCCGCACCCCCATCGACGCGAACCAGCCCGCCGCCCCGGCGAGACCGCCGCGCACCTTGTTCGCGCCGTGCAGGAACATCGTCACGCCGACGCCGACACGCAGCACCAGCAACGCCAGATCGACCGGATCCATGCGCGCATCCTGCCATCATTCGCAGCGTGACCACCGCACCCCGCCTCGACCTCGACGTCGTGTTCGGACTCCCCGTCGCCGAGACGGTCGCCGGGTACCAGGACTTCGCCCGCCTCGTGGTCGACCTCGGGTACCGGCGGCTCTGGATGCCGGAGACCTACCGGTTGGACCCGATCAGCTTCGGCGGCTGGGTCGCATCCACGTTCCCCGGCCACCCGGTCGGCCTCGGTCCGATGCCCGGGGTGTTGCGCACCGGCCCGCAGCTCGCCATGGCCGCCGCCACGCTCGTCGGCCTCGGCGCCACCGACCTCGAGGCGATCGTCGGCGCATCCTCCCCCGCCATGGTGCAGGGGTGGCACAACCGGCGTCCCCTCACCGTCGCCGGGATGGCGTCGCTCCTCGCCGCGACCCGGGCCGCGTGCGACGGTGCGCCGACGGCGCACGAGGACGGGGAGTTCCGCACGAGCGGGTTCACCAACGGGTTCGGTGCCGTGCGCCTGCCGATCGGCATGGCGTCGTTCGGCCCGCGCATGCTCCGACTCGCCGGACGGATCGCCGACCGGGTGGCGCTCAACATGATCAGCCCCGCAGCCGTGCCGGCGTTCGTCGCCGAGATCGCCGAGGGCGCCCGAGCGGCGGGCCGGCCCACGCCACCGGTGACGGTGTGGGCGCACGTCTGCCTCGACCCGACCGAGGAGAACGTGACGTTCTCCAAGCGGTTCCTCGCCGGGTACGTGCGCGTCCCCGGCTACGACCGGAACTTCGCCCTGCAGGGCTTCGCGGACGTGGTCGAGGCCGCCAAGGCGGCACCGTCGGCCCGGGAGGTGCGCGCGCTGATCCCCGACGAACTGCTCGTCACCGCACTCGGGTTCGGCTCGCTCGCCGAGATCCGGGCACGCCTCGACGCGTACCGGGAGGTCGGCGTCGGCATGGCGATCGTGCCGTCCACGGTGAGCGACCCGGGAGCGGTGCGGACCATGACGGCGCTCGCCCGATGACGGACCGCGTCCGGACCATCGCATGTGGGAGGCTGCACCGGTGCGCGTGACCGAGATCTGGCGCTACCCGGTGAAGTCGATGCAGGGTGAACGGCTCGACCGCAGCACCGTCGGGATTGCGGGCCTCGCCGGGGACCGGCAGTGGGGCGTGCTCGACACGGCCACCGGACTCACCCTGACGGCGCGTCGGGAACCCCGCCTGCTCGAGGCGACCGCCCGCTACGACGAGGCGACCGACGACGTGCACCTCGACCTCCCGAACGGTGCCACCGACCTGTCCGCTTGGCTCGGTCGCCCGGTGCGGCTCGTCCGCGCCGGAGGCGGGGTGCGTGGGCGCTACGAGATCGCCGAGGACGCCGAGGACGAGGCCGGGTCGCCGTGGGTGCAGTGGGACGGACCAGACGCCACCTTCCACGACACCGGGCGGACCGTCGTGTCGGTCCTCGCCACCGGGTCGTTGCGCTCCTGGGACGTCCGCCGGTTCCGGGGCAACCTGATCGTCGAAGCCGGCGAGGGCGCGGAGGCGTCGCTCGCCGGGCACGTGGTCGCCCTCGGCACGGCGCGGGCTTCCGGCACGCGGCCGATCAATCGTTGTGTGCTCGTCACCCGTCCGCAGCCCGGCGGGATCGCTCGCGACCTCGACGTGCTGCGCACCATCAACCGCGAACGTGACGGGAAGCTCGGTGTCGGTCTCCGCGTCACCACCGCCGGTGTCGTCGCCGTCGGCGACGAGATCACCGTCCTCGACTGACCGCAACCCCACCCTTGGAGCACCTCCCCGTGGAAACCGCAGGAACCCTCGCCCGACCCGACGGCATCGTCCTCGCCTACGAGGACACGGGCGGCGACGGCCCCGTCGTGGTGCTCACCCACGGGTTCACGCTCACGCTCCGGTCCTGGGACCCGACCGTCGCCCCGCTCGTCGAGGCGGGCTACCGGGTCGTGACCTGGGACGTGCGCGGCCACGGGTGGACGGCCGGGCCCGACGACCCGGCGCCGTACACGCTCGACGCGGTGATCGGCGACCTCGCCGCACTCATCGACCACGTCACCGACCGGCCCGTCGTCCTCGGCGGCTTGTCCTTCGGTGGGATGCTCGCCATGGCGGCCTGGGCGGACCCGTCGTTCCGCCGTCGGGTGCGGGCGCTCGTGCTCGCCGACACCGGGCCCGGGTTCCGCAATGCGGAAGCCCGCGACGCCTGGAACCGCACGGCGCACGAGCAGGCCGACGCGCTCGCCACCCGAGGCGCTGCGACGTTCCTCGAAGGTGACCTCGGTCCGACCCAGCCCGGCGCCGAGGCGCACCTCGGCCTCGAACGCCACCGGAGCCTGCGCTCCCTCGAGCTCGCCATGCGCGGGTTCCTCACCCAGCACGACGCCCGCATGATGGACACGCTCGACACGATCGACGTGCCGACCCTCATCGTCGTCGGTGAGGACGACACCCCGTTCCTGCGGGCGTGCGACGTGATGGCCGGCAAGATCGCCGGTTCCCAGCTCGTCCGCATCCCCGCTGCCGGCCACCTCGCGAACCTCGACAACCCAGCGGCGTTCGACGCCGCGCTCGGCGGTTTCCTGCGGGGCATGGCGTGACGGGGCCCGGCGGCGACGACCGGCCGGGACCGCTCGCCGACATCCGGGTCCTCGACCTGTCGACCGTCTTCGCCGGTCCCAACTGCGCCCGCTACCTCGCTGATTTCGGCGCCGACGTGATCAAGGTCGAACGGCCCGACGGAGGCGACACGTCACGCAACGTCGGCTGGCGCGACCCCGTCGACGGGCAGACCTACTTCCACAAGCTCGCGAACCGCGGCAAGCGCGCCATCACCCTGGACCTGAAGTCCGACGAGGGACGCGATCACCTGCTGCGACTCGTCGACCGGTCCGACGTGCTCGTGGAGAACTTCCGCCCGGGCAAGCTCGAGGCGCTCGGGCTCGGGCCGGACGTGCTGCACGCCCGGAACCCGCGGCTGGTCGTCACCCGGGTCACCGGGTTCGGGCAGACGGGTCCGTACCGGCATCGGGCCGGGTTCGCGACGCTCGCCGAGGCGATGAGCGGGTTCGCCGTCATCAACGGCGAACCGGACCGCGGTCCGCTGCTCCCGCCGATCGCCCTCACCGACGAGGTGACCGCGCTCGTCGCTGCGTTCGGCACGATGGTCGCCCTCCACAGCGGGGTCGGCCAGGTCGTCGACGTGAGCCTGTTCGAGTCGCTGTTCCAGCTCATGGGGCCGTTGCCGTCCGCGTACGGCGTGCTCGGCTACCTGATGCCCCGCATGGGGTCGCGCCTGCCGTACACCGTGCCGCGGAGCTGTTACCGCTGCGCCGACGGACGTTGGGTCGCCGTGTCCACCACCGCCGACCCGGTGGCCCGACGGGTGATGCGGCTCATCGGCTGCGGTGACGACGAACGCTTCGCCACCTTCGAGGGTCGCACCGCACACGCCGACGAGCTCGACGACCGGATGGCCGCATGGCTCGCCGAACGCCGCGCGGCCGACGCCGTTGCCGCGTTCGAGGAGGCCGAGGCCGCCGCGGCGATCGTCTACGACATGGCCGACATCTTCGCCGACCCGCACTTCGCCGCCCGCGAGGCGATCCTCACGACCGACGGCACCCCACAGCAGGGTCTCGTCGCAAAGCTGTCGGGCACCCCGGGCCGGGTCCGGTGGACCGGCAGGCCCCTCGGCGCCGACACCGACGAGGTGCTCGCCGAACTTGAGGTGGACGCGGCTCGAGACGGCGACGAGGTCCCATGACCGCTGGTCGCTCGTCGGCGACGATCCGCTCGGCGGTCGCCGCCGACGTACCGTCGCTACCGCGGGTCGAGACGAGTTCGGGCACGCGCTCTCGAACGATCGGGCTCCATTCGATCGCGGACGACCTCCCGCCGGACCAGGGACGACTTCTCGAGCACGTGGACGCTGGCACCGCCTGGGTCGCCGAGATCGCCGACGTGATCGTCGGATACGCGATTGCCAGTGTCGTCGACGGAGCAGGCCACCTCGACCAGGTGAGCGTGGTGCCCGAGGCGGAGCGCAGGGGAATCGGCAGCGCGCTCATCGACATCGTGGTCGATTGGTCACGACGCTCGGGACATGAGCACATCACGCTCACCACGTTCGTGGACGTGCCCTGGAACGGGCCGTTCTACGAGAGCCTCGGATTCCGCTACCTCGAGGAAGCATCGTTCGGGCCGGAGCTGCGGGAGATCCGCGCGTATGAACGCGCTTGCGGGCTCGACGTTGTCGCCCGCGCTGCGATGTGGCGCCATATCGACGGGGGACGAGGCGCAGACTGACGTCAGTCGGCGGGTTCGACGATCGCGGTGCCCTGCGCCATGACCCGCTCGCCGCCGACGTCGAGGAGCTCGACACGCGCGGTGAGCGACGAGGGTCGGCGGCGGAGCACCGTCGCCGTTGAGCGGAACGGCCCGCTCTTCGCTGCGCCGAGGTAGTACACGTGCAGGAACCCGAGCCGCGGTACCGCAGTGGGCAGGCCGGTCGCCGGGTCGGGAGCCGACGCCGCGAGGTCGAGCGCCGCCTGTTCGAGCGCGACGGCGACGACACCGCCCTGCACCGACCCGAAGCTGTTGCGGATCGTCTCGTGCAACCCGAACTCGACGACCCCGGGGGCGCGGTGGTCGAACCCGACGAGGTCCGCGATCGGTTCGGCGATCGCGGCCTCCCCCCGGCCGTAGTCGACGACGTCGGCCACGACCGTCACCGGCGTGTCGCCACGTCGGGGCAGCCGACTGAAGGTGACCTCGGCGTAGGCGACCGGTTCGCCGTCGGCGTCGACGGTCGTCTCGCTCACCACCGAGTTGCGCCCCGCCCGCACCACCCGGGACACCGCGTGCAGGGTCGACCCGGCCGGTGCACCGGCGATCCGGTGGATCGCGAGGTCGAACGTCGCCGTCCAGTCGGGTTCGACCTGGCGCACGGTCAGCGTGCCGGCCGCCATGTCCACCATCACCCCGATCACGGCGAGGCGGGCGTCGCCGGCTGCGTCGCAGATCTCCGGGGAGACGGGCATCGTCGAGGTGAGGCGGTCGACCTCGCGCCGGTCGAGAATGATCCCGAGTTGCCGCAGGAGATGCCCGGGTGGCGGGTAGATGCGGGGCGTCGTCATGCCGGGGCGACCCTAGTCCCCGGGCGCGTCGGCCTCGACGTGCCTACAGTTCCGGCGATGCAGGACCAACCGACCGACGAGTCGCTCGTCCCCGACGAGACGAGAGCCCTCGTGGGCACCCTCGTCGCTGAACCCGTCCGGGCGGAGATCACCGCGAAGGAGTCGCAGCGCTACGCGCAGGCGGTCGGCGACCTCGACCCCGTGTACTTCGACATCGACGCCGCCAGCGCCGCCGGTCACCCGACCCTCGTCGCCCCGCCGACGTTCGTCACCCACGCCGTCGTCGTCGGCCTGCCGCTCGACCGCATCCGCACCGACGGCTTGTTCACCGGCGCCATGCCGATGCGACTACGGGTGCAACGCACCATGTTCGGCGGTGAGGAGTGGGACTTCGACGCCCCGGTGTACGTGGGTGACACGATCACCGCGGAGACCCGCCTCGCGTCGATCGACGAGAAGGCCGGTTCGAAGGGGCCCTTCGTGCGCATCGTGCGGGAGACCACGTTCACCAACCAGCACGGCGACGTCGTTGCCCGCAGCCGGCAGATCGGGATCGCACGATGAGCCCCACCCAGGTCCACCTCGAGGACGTCGCCGTCGGCGCGGTCCTGCCCCGGGTCGTCCGAAACGCGAGCCGCGTGCAGCTCTTCCTCTACTCCGCCGCGACGTGGAACCCGCACCGCATCCACTACGACGTCGACTACGCCCGCTTCGAAGGGCACGAGGACGTGCTCGTGCACGGCCCGCTGCAGGGGGCCTGGCTCACCCAGTACGTGACCTCGTGGGCGGGTCCGCGCGCGCGGCTGCTGTCGGTGCAGTGGCAGAACCGGGCGAGTGCGTTCCCCGAGCGCGACCTCCACTTCGACGGCCGGGTCACCGCCGTCGACGGCGACGTCGTCACCCTCGAGATCACCGAGGCGGACCCCGACGGCCGGGTGCTCATGCCCGCGACGGCGACGGTCCGACTGCCCCGCAGGGGCTGAGGCGCCTCGTTCGACCCTCCGTCAGATGCCGGCGATCCGGGCGACGCGCGGGTCGTCCGGGCCGAGCAGGACCGCGAGCCGCTGGGTGCACACGGCACGGTCGAGCGTTCCCGACGCCGCCATCTCGTCGATGTCCACCCAGTCCTTCGGCCGGTCGAACATCGCCTTGAACACGGCGAGGTCCTCGGGAGCGAGGATCCGGATCGAACTCCCGGCGAAGGGCACCGTGCGACGACGGGTGGCGACCTCGAGGTGGAACGGTGACGCGGCGAAGAACACGTCGATCGGCGTGTCGTCCCACCACAGGCGCACCTGATCGTCTGCGAGTGCGGCCCGGACGTCGGCCTCGCCGTACACGACGCCCGCGGGGAGGGCGGTGAAGACCCGGGCGGCGTCGGACGCCTCGACGAACACGTTCACGTCGATGTCACGGGTCCCACGCGGCTCCTCGGTCGCGTAGGCAAGCGCCAGCGCGCCGCCGATCGCCCACTCGATCGCGGCGTCGTCGAGCGCTGCGGCGATGGCACGGACGCGATCGACGAGCGACGTCACCGGCGGGCCTTCGCGAGCGGGCGGGGCCGGTAGGGGAGCGCCTCGGCGAGGGTCAGGGCGTCGACGAGGCGGCGGGCCTGGACCTCGGCGTCGAGCGGGCGGGTGACGTGCACCTCGTACCCCATGGCGTCGATGATCCGGCCGGCGGCCTCGAGTGACGGTTGGCGACGACCGCGTTCGTACGCGTTCAACACGGTCGGGACGATGCCCGCACGCCGGGCGACCTCGGCCTGGCTCAGCCCTGCCCGCTGTCGGAGGCGACGGAGGAGGCCACCGGAGAGCACCCGGCGGATACTACCCCAGTATGAGCGGATCCGCTCATGTCGAGCGGTGCGCGCCTGCGAGCTCGACGATGTCGGCCATGATCCGGCCGAGCTCGAAGTCCTTCGGCGTGTAGACCGCCGCCACCCCGGCCGCGAGCAGCGGGCCACGGTCGTCCTCGGGGATGATCCCGCCCACCACCACCGGGGCGTCGACGCCTGCGGCGCGCACCAGCCGCACCACGTCGGGCACCACCTCGAGGTGACTGCCCGACAGGATCGACAGGCCGATCACGTCGGGGTCCTCGTCGCGCGCCGTGGCGGCGATCTGCTCCGGCGTCGATCGGATCCCCTGGTAGATGACCTCCATCCCGGCATCCCGCGCCGCGACGGCGATCTGCTCGGCGCCGTTCGAATGGCCGTCGAGCCCCGGCTTCGCCACGAGGAACCGCGGCGGACCGCCGGCGAGCGATCGCACCGAATCGGCGACCGCGCCGAGCGACGGAGGTCGGCGCCCCGCACTCGCGCCCCCGACCCCCGTCGGCGCCCGGTACTCGCCGAACACGTCCCGCAGCGCCGCACCCCACTCGCCGGTCGTGCCGCCGGCGTGCGCGAGAGCGATCGACGGCTCCATCAGGTTCCCGTCGCCCTCGGCCACCCGGCGGAGCTCGTCGAGCGCACGCTGCACGGCCGCCTCTTCGCGCGCCGAACGCCACGCCCGCACATCGGCGATCATCTCGTCGCCGACCGCCGGGTCGACCTTCAGGATCCGTTCGTCGCCCGCGAGCGGGCCCGGAGCGCTGTCGGTGAACGCATTCACCCCGACGACGGTCTGCTCGCCCGCCTCGATCCGGCGCAGTCGATCCGTGTGGCTGCGGACCAGGCGGCTCTTCAGCTCGCCGATCGCCGTGAACGCACCACCGAGCGACAGCACCTCGTCGAGCTCCGCCTGCGCGGCGTCGACGAGCTCCGCCGTGCGACCCTCCACGACCTTCGAACCCTCGAAGATGTCGCCGTACTCCAACAGGTCGGTCTCGAACGCGAGCACCTGCTGGATCCGCAACGACCACTGCTGGTCCCACGGCGTCGGCAGGCCGAGCGCCTCGTTCCACGCAGGGAGCTGCACCGATCGGGCACGGGCCGAACGCGACAACGTCACCCCGAGCATCTCGAGGACGATCCGCTGCACGTTGTTCTCCGGTTGCGCCTCGGTCAGCCCGAGCGAGTTCACCTGCACGCCGTACCGGAACCGGCGGGCTTTCGGGTCGGCAACGCCGTACCGCTCGAGACCGATCCGGTCCCACAGCGTGGTGAACGCCCGCATCTTGCAGGTCTCCTCGACGAACCGGATGCCGGCGTTGCAGAAGAAGCTGATCGCCGCGAACACCGAGGCGAATGCGTCGTCGTCGACCTGCCCCGAGGCCTTCACGGCGTCGAGCACGTCGATCGCCGTCGCCAACGAATAGGCGATCTCCTGCACCGGCGTCGCGCCCGCCTCCTGCAGGTGGTACGAGCAGATGTTCACCGGGTTCCAGCGCGGCACCCGCCGGTTGCAGAACGCGACCATGTCGACGATCAGCCGCCGCGACGGCTCCGGCGGGAAGATGTACGTCCCCCGGGAGAGGTACTCCTTCACGATGTCGTTCTGCGTCGTGCCCCGCAGCACGGCCGGGTCGATGCCCTGCTCCTCGGCGTACGCGACGTAGAGCCCCAACAGCCACGCAGCGGTCGCGTTGATCGTCATCGACGTGTTCATCCGGTCCTGCGGGATGCCGTCGAGCAGGGTGCGCAGGTGACCGAGGTGCGTGACCGGCACCCCCACCTTGCCGACCTCGCCCCGGGAGAGCGGGTGATCCGGGTCGTAGCCGGTCTGGGTGGGGAGGTCGAACGCGATCGACAGGCCCGTCTGCCCCTTCGACAGGTTCGTCCGGTACAGCTCGTTCGACGCCTTCGCCGTGGAATGGCCCGAATAGGTGCGCATCAACCACGGGTCGTCGCGCCGAGGCGCGGCGGGATCCTGTGGGGCGGGGGCGTTGTCGGCGGACATCCCACCATTGTGCAGGGCGGTCGCAGGTCAGCGGAAGGCGGCGGGCAACGGCCGCTGCAGCGCGAGGCCGAGTCGGCGCAGGTACTCCGGCCGTGGGATCTCCACGACACCGAGACTCGCGAGGTGCTCGGTGCGCCACTGGCAGTCGAGCAGCGTCGCGTCGTGGTCGTCGAGCAGCTCGACGAGCGCCACCAGCGCGACCTTCGATGCGTCGTCCACCCGGTGGAACATCGACTCGCCGG
>VGBO01000011.1 GCA_016870475.1 Actinomycetota bacterium
CGCGAGCACAAGGCGTCGACCGGCACTCGGCGCACCAACGACGGCATCGCCTCCGGAGTCTCCGGCGGCCTCGAACCCGACCAGGTCGCCGAGCTCGTCGTGCACGGCATCCGCAGCGACCACTTCTGGATCGTCACCGACCGTGACCTGCTCCGGCAGGTCGCGGCCCGCAACCAGGCTCTCGCCGAGGGCCGCAACCCACCGAGGAACCCCACATGACCATGCTCGACATCGCCGCAGCCCGCGAGGCGCTCCTCGCCGCCCGCACGTCCGGGACCCCGCTCAAGGCGCTCCCCACCGGCTCGGAACCGACCGACCTCGAGGGCGCCTATGCCGTCCAGGACGCACTCGTCGACGCGCTCGGTCGACGCACGGTCGGGTGGAAGGTCGGCGCCACCAACGACGCCGCCCAGCAGATGCTCGGCGTGCCGGGTCCGATCTTCGGTCGGGTGCTCGAGGGGACGCTCTTCACCTCACCGGGCGAGGTCCCGATGTCGTTGTTCACCAACCCACCCCTCGCCGAGTGCGAGCTCGGCTTCGAACTCGGCGCCGACCTGCCGGCCTCGGCCGCACCGTTCGACCGGGCGACCGTCCTCGCCGCCGTCCGGGCCGTCGTGCCCACCATCGAGCTCGTGAGCCACCGGTACGTCGGCACCGCTGCGGAGGTGGGCGGCATCCGACTCGTCGCCGACAACGCGCTCGCCGCTGCGCTCGTCGTCGGGCCCCGCAACGACCCGTCCGTGGCATCCACCCTGCCGACCGCTGAGGTCGCACTCGAGCTCGACGGCGCGGAGGTCGCCCGAGGCGACGGATCGGCCGTGCTCGGGGATCCGGTCGAGGCACTCGTGTGGCTCGCCAACGAGCTCGCGGCACGCGGCCTGCAGCTCCACGCCGGGGATGTCGTCACGACCGGGTCCTGCACCGGGCTGACCCCGCTGCTGTCCGGCGTGACCGCACGCAACGACGCCGGCCCGCTCGGGGCTGTGCAGGTCGTCGTTCGCTGAAACCCCCGGTCCGCACGCCACGCCCGGCAGACTTGATGGGATGGCCACCCCCCTCACCCTCCGGTTCGCCGATCGGCGCCTCGAAGCGGCGGCGCGTGCCATCTGTATCGCGGTCCGCTCCCAGGGCGGTGCCGCCCATCTCGTCGGGGGTGCCGTGCGCGACGCAGCGCTGGGCCGCACCGTCAACGAGGTCGACCTCGAGTGCTTCGGTCTCGCCGTCGAGGAGCTCCACACGATCGTCTCGGGAATCATCCCGGTGACCCTCGTCGGGGCGAGCTTCGGTGTGCTGAAGGCGCGCGGGCTCGCGCTCGACGTGTCCGTGCCCCGCCTGGAACGGAAGACGGGTCCCGGCCACCGGGGCTTCCACATCGATGCCGACCCGCACCTCGACCCCGCCGTCGCCGCGGCCCGGCGCGACTTCACCATCAACGCGATCGCCTACGACCTCCTCGAGGACCGGATCATCGATCCCTTCGACGGGCTCGACGATCTCCGGCGGCGGGTCCTCCGGCACACGAGCCCCCAGTTCGACGAGGACCCGCTCCGCGTCCTGCGCGGCATGCAGTTCATCGCCCGGTTCGGCCTCACCGCCGACCCGGACACCGTCGTCCGCTGCCGCGGGATCGACCCGGAGGGACTCGCGGCGGAACGGATCTTCGACGAGTGGCGCAAGCTCCTGCTGCGCGGCGTCCACATCGGCGACGGCCTCGGCTTCCTGCGCGACACCGGCTGGATCCGCCACACCCCCGAACTCGAGGCCCTCCTCGACTGCCCTCAGGACCCGGAGTGGCACCCCGAGGGTGACGTCTTCGTGCACACGGGCCACGTCCTCGACCAGTTCGCCTCGCGTCGGCTCGGCGACGACGAGGAGGACCTCGTCGTCGGGCTCGCCTGCCTCTGCCACGACCTCGGCAAGCCGGCGACCACGGTGTTCGACGCCGGACGGTGGCGATCCCCCGGCCACGAACAGGCAGGGATCCCGCCGACCCGTTCCCTGCTCGGCCGGATGACGAGCCAGCACGACCTCGTCGAGCAGGTCGTCGTGCTCGTCGCCGAACACCTCAAGCCCGACCAGCTCCACCGACAGGGTGCCGGCGCCGCTGCGGTGCGTCGGCTCGCCGCCCGCGTCGGGCGACTCGACCGCCTGCTGCGCGTGGCCCGCGCCGACCGGGACGGGCGGCCACCCCTGCCCACCGACGACTTCCCTGCGGCCAGCTGGTTGCTCGGCCTCGCAGCGGAGCTCGACGTCCTCGACGCCCCGCCGCGACCCGTCGTGCTCGGACGCCACCTCGTCGCTGCGGGACTCACCCCCGGACCCACGTTCCGTCCGCTGCTCGACGCCTGCTACGAGGCCCAGCTCGACGGGCGGATCGCCACGGTCGAGGACGGGCTCGAACTCGTGCGCAGCCTGCTGCCGGGTACGACCTGAACGAGATCACCCGGGGGACGGTCGTCGATCTCACGGAACATCACGCTGATCCGGGGCGCGGCGTGGGCCAACTTCGGCACGGCGTGCTCGAACTCCTGCTGACAGCGCCCGCCCATCACGAGCAGGTCCCCGAAGCCCGTACTGAACCGGCGCGTCGGTCCGCCGCCCCGTGGACGGATGACGAACGGCCGCGGCGCACCGAGGGCGACGATGGCGATGACCGGCTCCGGAGCCGATCTCCCGATGCGGTCGGCGTGCCATGCGACACCGTCGGAGCCGTCGCGATAGAGGTTCAGCGCGAGTCGCCCGAACGCCACGCCGTAGTGCGCCCCGAGCACCGACGCCGCCTCCTCCAACACCTCGTCGGGCCGGTCTTCCCCCGGCCCGAACCAGGCCGTCAGACGCGGGTCGTCGACCCGGCGGCCGTACATCGTGCGGCGGAACTGCTGCCATCGGGACCGATCGAGCAACCGTTCGAAGAGCTCGTCCGACCCGCCGAGCCATCCCGGGCAGTGATCGACCCACGATGTGGCGCTCAAGGCAACCCGCTCGATCGCACCGGCGGGACGGGCGATCGCCGGAGCACCGCAGCCGAACAGGCCGAGCGGGGAAGCGTCCGAGCCGACGAACGAACAGGTGTTCGTGATCACGGCGACACGGTACCGCACCCGTGGCGCCCTGGCCAGCACTCGACCGGTGGACGGTAGGGTGCGACGCATGGCGGCCGAGGACGACCCCGCTCCCCGACCGGCGAGCGGTGTCCGCCATTCGCTCCGGGCGCTGCGCCACCGCAACTTCGCCATCTTCTTCGCCGGGGCACTCGCGTCGAACACCGGGAGCTGGGTGCAGAACGCGACCGTTCCCTACGTGCTGTTCCAGCTCACCCGGAGCGCGACCTGGGTCGGGTTGGCCACCTTCGCGCAGTTCCTGCCGTCGGTGCTCTTCGGTCCCCTCGGCGGATCGCTCGCCGACCGGTACGACCGCCGCCGGGTGGTCGTGGTGACCCAGATCATGCTGATGCTCGCCGCCGTCGCGATGTGGGTGACCTGGGTGGCCGGCATCCGCTCCCCTGCCCTGCTGCTCGTCCTCGTCGCGACGAGCGGCATGCTCGGTGGCCTCAACATCCCCTCCTGGCAGGCGTTCGTCCCGCGCCTCGTCCCCCGCGACGACCTCCTGAGCGCGATCACCCTGAACTCCCTGCAGTTCAATGCCGCCCGTGCGGTGGGTTCGGCGGTTGCGGGTCTCGTGCTCACCGCGCTCGGTGTGGCGGCCGCCTTCCTCGCGAACGCTGCGTCGTTCGTCTTCGTGATCGGGGCGCTCGCGCTGCTGCGGCTCCCACGGGAGACCCCCGACCGGGTGCCCGAGCGTGGCGTCGTCCGCCAGTTCGCGGCGGCCCTCCGCTACGTCGGCACGCAACCCGGCATCGTCGCCGGGATGGTCACCGCGGTGCTCGTCGCGGCGCTCGGGAACCCGATCGTGCAGTTCGCCGCCGTGTTCGCAGAGGACGTCTTCGGAGTCGGCACCCTGGCCTACGGATTCCTCGCCGCCTCGCTCGGCGTCGGTGCGCTCCTCGCTGCGCCCGTGGTCTCCGGCTGGGACACCGCCGTCCCCCGGTCCACGGTCGTCACGGTCGGTCTGCCGTTCTACGGCCTCGCCTGCGTCGCGTTCGCCCTGGCGCCGAACTTCCCCGTCGCCGTGATCGCCATGGCGTGCGCGGGCGGCGGCTTCCTCGCCGTCATCTCGGCGACCAACACGGCGGTGCAGGTGATCGTCGCCGACCACATGCGCGGTCGGGTGATGGCAGCCCGGGTCATGGCCTTCACGGTGTCGTATGCGCTCGGCGGACTCCTGCAGGGCGTCGTCGCCCAGCGGGTCGGCCCCCGGGTGACGGTGGCGGTGGCCGGCGGCCTGTTGCTCGTCGGGGCTGCCGTGCTGCGGTTCCGTTCGGCGCTGCTCCTCCGGCTCGACGACCCGCCGGACACCACGCCGGCGCCGGTGCCGGCCGCCTAGTGACCGCTGGCCGCGAGCACGGTCGGCAGGGCGAAGAATCCGTCCGCGCCGGGCGGGAAGGGGACCACGTCGACGACGGCGGTGACCGGCAGGGGCCCGTAGAGGTGCGGGAACTCACGATCGTCGTGCGGCGGACTGCCGGCTTCGAACCGGAGGGTCCCGGGAAGAAGACCGTCTTCGTCGACGATCAGAGCGACGAGGTCCGTCCGGCCCCGGTAGAAGGCGTTCGCGGGGAGCAGGACCTGCTCGACGGTGGAGAGGTGGAGGAACCCCTCCGGAGCCGACGCGCCATCGAGGTCGCAGCCCGACCGCACCACCTCGTCCCACACGGACGCTTCGATCAGATGCAGGAGCCGCACGACCATCTCACGGCAGGATCCCCATCCACACGACCTTCGGACCGTGCACGCCGATGGTGAGCGTGAACTCGATGTCGGCCGATCGACTCGGACCCGAGGCGAACACGACCTGTGACGGCAACCCCTCCGGGAACCGGGCCGGGAGATCCCGCCACAGATCGGCCGGGGTCCCGAGCACGTTCCGGGACCGGACGAGTGCGAGGTGCACCGGTGGCACGAGCGAGGCGGACCGACCGCCCGATCGGGCCGAGGACTGCACGACCGACGCCGTGGCGGCGATCGCGAACGCCGCCCCGGTCACGCCGAGCTCGACGTCCGCGCCGGCGGTCGGCCCGTCGAAGGGCACGAGCTCCACCCCGAGCTCCTCGAGGATCCCTACGACGCCGAGCTCGAGGATCTCGGGGTCGGCGGAGCACATCGCCCGGCGGACGGCGTGCGCCTCGACGACCTCCGCCAGGAGCGTGCGCACGGATCCTGGCGCCGCATCGACGTCCCGGACGTTCCAACCCTTGCCCGCCGCCGCGGACCGCAGTGTCGCGACGACATCGGGCGCAGCCGGGTACCCGGGCCGCGGGACCCCTTCGACAGGGACGAGCGGGTGCGCGAGGTTCGGTTCCTCCGGCTCAGCGAGACGGGCGCGGAGGCGGTCGAGGAAGGCGGCACGTTCCACCGGTCAGACCGATCCCGATCGGAGGCGTCGACGGAAGCTCCCGCCGGCAGGGCGACGGGGCACGACCCGCCCGTCCGTCCACGCGTCGGGGAAGACCGCCTCGGGCAGCACACGCCCGACCGCTCCCGCCGCCCACGTCGTCGCCCGATAGGTCGAGGGTCGACTCCAGGCCTCCGCCCAGGCCCGCCAGGCGGTGCGCTCACCGAGATCGGCGTCCGCCGCCGAGCGGCGCCGGAGGGCGAGCAGGAGGTCCTGCAAGGGGATCTGCACAGGACACACCTCGTGACAGGCGCCGCACAGCGTCGACGCCCCGGCCAACTCGCCGGACCCCTCCACGTCACCGAGCAGCGGGGTGAGCACCGCACCCATCGGCCCCGAGTAGACCCACCCGTAGCTGTGCCCCCCGACCTGGCGGTACACCGGACAGGTGTTGAGACAGGCCCCGCAGCGGATGCAGTTGAGCATCTCCCGGAACGGACCGGCGAGCAGGTCGGAGCGGCCGTTGTCGAGGATCACCAGGTGGAACTCGTCGGGACCGTCCACCTCCCCGACGCGCCTCGGGCCGGTGATCTGGTTCACGTAGACGCTGATGTCCTGCCCGGTCGCGGCACGCGGCAGCAGCGCCATGATGAGATCGAGCTGTTCCCACGTCTCGACCACCCGCTCCATGCCCATCACGGCGACGTGAACCCGCGGCAGGGAGGTCGACATGCGACCGTTGCCCTCGTTCTCGACGAGCACGATCGACCCGGTCTCGGCGACGGCGACATTGCAGCCCGTGATCCCGAGGTCGGCGCGCAGGAACCGTTCACGGAGCACGGCCCGCGCGAAGGCGCACAACTCCTCGGGGACGTCGGTCAGCTCACCGTCGGAGACCCGCTGCAGCAGGTCACGCACATCACCGCGCGACAGGTGGATCGCCGGGGCGACGATGTGGGACGGCGTGTCCCCGCCGACCTGCAGGATCCACTCGCCGAGATCCGTCTCGACGACGTCGACGCCCGCTGCGGCGAGGTGCTCGTTGAGGCCCGTCTCCTCCGTCGCCATCGACTTGCCCTTCACCGCCGAGCGCGCCCCGATACGGCGGGCGACGGAGGCGATGTACGCGTTCGCCTCATCCGCGTCCGCAGCGAAATACACGACGCCACCGTTCGCCTCGACGTTGGTGGCGAGACGATCGAGCACATCGGGGAGGCGACGGATGATGTCGTCCCGCATCGACCGGGCCGCACGACGCAGCTCCTCGGAGTTGTCGAGGTGCCCCTGCGACACGCGCCGGGCGTCGATCAACCGGTCCGTCACGTTGTGCAGCACACCCCGGAGGTGCGCGTCCGCCGTGGCGCGCTCGGCCCGCGCCCGGAAGCCGACGGGGACGGCCCCGCTCACGACCACGCCTCGTCGAGGACCTCGGCAAGGTGACGGACGCGGATCGTCGTCTCGCCCCGGCGTCCGAGTCGACCTTGGAGGTGGAGCAGGCACGACTGGTCGCAACCGACGAGCTCCGTCGCATCCGTGGTGAGCAGGGAGTCGATCTTGTCGTCGGCCATCGCGACCGAGGTCTCCGGCTGCTTGAGGGCGAACGTCCCCCCGAACCCGCAGCAGCGGTCGTCGCCCGACCAGGCGACGGTGCGACAGCCCTCGAGGCCGTCGAGCAGCCGCCCGGCCTCGTCCCGCAACCCGAGCTCGCGCAGCATGTGGCAGCTCACGTGCCGGGCGACCGCTGCGTCGTGGCGACCGTCGGGCAGGCCGCCGGTGCGATCGAGTAGTTCGGAGAACTCGAAGGTCCGGTCGGCGATCACCCTGGCCCGCGCCTCGGCCGCAACGTCGCCGACGAGGTGGAACAGCTCGCGCCAGAACACCCGGATCATCGTCGTGCAACTCCCCGCCGGGACGCACACGGCGTCGACCTCGGCCTCGGCGAGGGCACCGAGCGTGGTCCGGGCGACCGCGGCCGCCTCCTCGTGGAAGCCAGCGTTCCACGCCGGCTGGCCGCAGCAGGTCACCCCGTCGGGGACGACGACCTCGTGCCCGGCGCGACGGAGCACCCGCACCGTGGCCACGCCGACCTCGGGGGCCACGGTGTCCACCACGCAGGTGGGCAGCAGAGCAATGCGCATGCGCTCATCGTAGGAGTGACGCCCCGGGCGCGGCGGGTCCGCACGGACGCCGCCGCTACGCTTCCCCCGTGACCGGCGCCCCCGACGACGTCCACCCGAGCGACGACGACCTCCTCGCTCTGCTGTGGTGCCCGCACGACCACGGCGACCTCCGACCGGCCGATGACGGGGTGCGCTGTGTGGCGTGCGGGAGGACGTTCCCGCGCATCGACGGCGTGTTGTCGTTCCTCGACGGCGTCGAACTCGACGACATCGACCGGCGGGAGCAGGCGAGCCGCGATGCCGAGGCGAACTGGTACGACACGATCTTCGGCACCTACACGAATCTCGTCGAGGTGCCGACGACCGCCGCTCGCGTCGGCAGACCGGACGGGCCCATCCTCGACTTCGGTGCGGGGACCGGGCGACTCACCGTCCACCTCGCCCGTACGACGGGTCGACCGGTCGTCGCCGTGGACTACTCCCTCGGTCAGCTCCGTCGCCTCGTCCCGCGCTGCGCCGGCCTTCCCGTCCTCGTCGTCCACGCCGACGGTCGCTCACTCCCCCTGCGCGACGGCGCGGTCGCCGCTGCGGTCGCTGCGGAGGTGTACGAGCACTTTCGCGACGCCGATCGCCGCCGGGTGCTTCGCGAGCTCCACCGGGTGCTCCGGCCCGGTGCCTCCCTGTCGATCTCGACCCTCGCCTACAACCTGACGTACCGGGTGTGGCGACTCCTCGGGAACACCGGCGCCAAGACCGGAGAACACCTGCTCGGCGGCGACTTCTTCTACGTCCGCCAGACGGCGCGCGAGTTCCGGTCGGAGCTCGAGGAGTTCTTCGACGTCGAGGAGGTCGTCGGGATCCGGAACTTCCCGGTGCGGTCCATCGCCGCAGCACTCGACCGGATCCCCGTGGGCCGGCTCGGACGACGCTTCGAGGCGCTCATGACCGCACGGGGGCATCGGCTCGACCGCGCCTGGGAACGCCTCCCGCTCTCACCCCTCACCGGGTTCTTCCTGCTCGCCGGGGCGCGGCGCCGCCGAGGTGACGGTGCGTCCGGTCGCTGAGGGACGGCGAGACCGTTCGAACGCCGTGTCCTCAGGAGGACACCGTCGCCACCTCGACCTTGCCCTCCGACGAGAAGGGTCCGTCCTTCAGCTCGATGAGCACCTCGCGGAACCGCGTGCCGCTGCGGTTCACCGCGACCTCCGTCGCCCCGGCCGGCACGTAGTACACGGTGCCGGGACCGGCCGGAATGCTGAGGTCCCGCCCGCTCGCCATCCGGGCGTCGATGGTGTCACCCTCCACGATGCAAAGCAGGTACGGGTGGTCGTGACGGTGCCAGTCGGATCGCTGGCCCGGCTCGAGCACCATCTCCCAGACCCGCACACGGTCGTTCTCGAACAGGAGCTTCGTCGCCACGTCGCCGAGCTGTTCCGGTGTCCCGAGATCCTCCGCCATGTCCCCTCCCGACCCCCTGCCCCGGACCACCGCGGCCCGGAGGACGGCATCCTCGCAGGTCACGGCACGCCGTGCCGGAGGACCTGACGATGGCCGCGACCCCGCTCGACCCCGACGTCCTCCGCCGGATCGAACCGTTCCGCCACCAGGTCGTCGCAATCGGTGAGCCGGTCGACCTCGGACCGACCTTCGGCCCGCTCCTCGACCCCTTCGTCCTACCCGTCCGCCACGACGGTGCGCCGGCGACACTCGTGAACTTCGTCGTCACCCTCGACGGCGCCGTGCGGCTTTCCCACGACGAGCCCGACTCCGTCGCCGTCGCCCGCCACAGCCTTCACGACTGGCTACTCCTCGGCCTGCTGCGGGCGCTCGCCTCCACGATCGTCATCGGCGCCGAGCCGCTCCGCGTCGGACGCGGCGCCCAGACCGCGGCGCGAGCGGCGCCGGGTCTCGCCGCCGAGTTCGGGGAACTCCGCACCGCCGTCGGCCTCGGGGCGCTCCACCACGTCGTGGTCACGGCGTCCGGGGACCTCCCCCCCGACGCCGGCGTCTGGAGCGAGCCGTCGACGGTGGTCACTACCGCCGCCGGCGCCGAGCGCCTCCGCCTGCCGTCGACGGTCGAGGTGGTCGTCGACCCGCTCGCCGCTCCCGACCGGGTCCGCACCGCGTTCGCGCACGAGGTCGCACAGGATCGGACACCGCGGCGCGCCGGCACCGGACGGCCGGGGCTCATCCTCTGCGAGCCCGGACCGGCGCTGCTCGCCGAGCTGCTGCGCGCCGAGGTCGTCGACGAGCTCTTCCTCACCCTGTCCCCCCTGATCGCCGGTGAGGCCGCCGGCCGACTCGGACTCGTGGGCGGCCCGGCACGCGTCCCGCTCGAACTGCGCGGGCTCGCCGTCGCCGGATCCCACGTCTTCACGCGCTGGGCGCCGGAGCCGAACGAGGCGTGACGCCGTCCTGTCGCCGCAGCGGCACGACCACGACGGGAACCAGGCTCCGGGCGGCGACCTCGGCGCTCGTCGAACCGAGCGCCCGCTCGACCGCCGCGCCCGCCCCGGAGCGACCGACCACGACCGCGACGGTGGGCTCCGATGCCGCGAACCGCAGCAGCACGTCCGCCGGCGCGCCGTCCGCGGACACCACCGTGACCCGGGTCGCCCGCCCAGCGGCAGTGTCGGGCAGCACCTCCCGGGCATGGCTGAGCAGCTCCTCGAACCAGGCCGGCGACGCCCCCTCGGCGGCCTCGAGGAGTCCTCGGCCGTGCACGAGGAGCACGTCGACCCCGATCACCGCGGCGAACCGGGTGACCGACTCGACAGCGTGACGGGCGTGCGACGACCCGTCGACCCCGACGACGATGCGGTTGCGGTCGGAGGCACGCGCCGAGGTCGGGGACACCTGGCGCGAGTACCCGGCGGCTCTCGTGGGTACACCGGATGGTGTGACACGCGACCGTCGCTGCGACCCGCCCGGGATCGGCCCATGCCGGTACCGTCAGGACGTGGCCTGCGGAGGGAACGATCGCCGAGGAACGAGGTGACGGGTCACGACGACCTCGTCCACGAGCCCGCGACCGTGGAGTCCGAGGACCGACTCGACGAGCGGGAGCGTGTCGCTTGCGACCTCCACGACCGGGTGATCCAGCGCCTCTTCGCGACCTCGCTCGCACTGCAGGCGACCGCCACCCTCAGCACCGACGATCGGGGGGCCGGACGCATCGAGCGGGCGGTCGACGACCTCGACGAGGCGATCCGGGAGATCCGTACCGTGGTGTTCGCGCTGCAGCGCGGGCAGCACCGGGACGGGCTGCGGGACGCTGCACTCGAGATCTGCCGGGGTTCCGCACGCGTCCTCGGCTTCGAACCCTCCCTCGTCTTCGACGGCCCCGTCGACACGCTCACGAGCGACGAGATCGCCGCCGACCTCCTCGCGACACTCCGCGAGGCGCTCGCGAACGTCGCCCGCCACGCTGCGGCGACCACCGTGCGGGTCGTCCTCGACGCGACCGGCGATCTCGAGCTCCGCGTGGCAGACGACGGTCTCGGGGCCGACGCCACATCGTCGGGGGTCGGCGACGGACTCCGCAACATGGCCGCCCGGGCCGAGCGCTGGGGTGGAGAGCTCAGCATCGCGCCGGGAACCCCACGCGGGACGACGATCCGCTGGCGGATCCCGCTCCGCTGAGGGTGCGCCGGCTCAGGTACGCGGGAGGACTCGGAGCCCGAGCTCGCGGAGCTGCCGCTCGTCGATCTCCCCGGGCGCATTCGTCAGCGGATCCTGGCCCGACTGCGTCTTCGGGAACGCGATCACCTCGCGGATGTTCTCCTCGCCGGCGAGGAGGGCCACCAGACGGTCGATGCCGAACGCGAACCCGGCATGGGGCGGCGCCCCGTAGCGGAAGGCGTCGAGGAGGAACCCGAACTTGCGCTGTGCCTCCTCGGCCCCGATCCCGAGCAGCTCGAAGATGCGCGACTGCACCTCACGGCGGTGGATACGGACCGAACCCGAACCGAGCTCCCAGCCATTGAGGACCAGGTCGTAGGCCTGGGACCTCGCCCCGAGCAGCACGTCGGCCGGCGGCACGGGCTCCCCGGGACCCCCGAGGCCGGCAAGGTCGTCCGGGTGCGGCATCGTAAAGGGGTGGTGGGCCGGCACGGGGCCGCCGGTCTCGGGGTCGATGCCTTCGAACAGCGGGAAGTCGACCACCCACAGGAAGTGCAGACCGCCTTCGTTCACCGGCGGGCGACCGAGATTCAGGCGCAGCAACCCGAGGACGTGTCGGACGAGTGGTCGCTCGTCGGCGACGACGAGGACGAGGTCTCCGGCCTCGGCGCCCGTTGCCTCGACGATGCCACGGAGTTCGGACTCGTCGAGGAACTTCGCTACCGGCGACGCCACCGTGCCGTCGCTCTCGACCCGCATCCAGACGAGGCCCTTGGCCCCCCATCGCTTCGCCTGCTCGACGAGATCGTCGAGCTGCTTGCGGCTCCGCTGGACCGCCCCCTGCGGCTCCCGGATCGCCTTGACGCAAGGCGCCCGGAACGCGTTGAAGGTCGTCGACGCGAACAGGGGCGTCAGCTCGACGAGCTCCATCCCGAAGCGAACGTCGGGCTTGTCCGACCCGAAGCGTTCCATCGCCTCGTGCCAGGTGAGATCGGGCAGGAACGACGGTCGCTCCCCGGTGACCGTCTCCGCAGCGGCGAGCACGGCCTCGGTCACGAAGCGTCGGATGTCGACCGCGTCGACGAAGCTCGCCTCGACGTCGAGCTGGCTGAACTCGAACTGCCGGTCGGCGCGCAGGTCCTCGTCACGGAGACACCGGGCGATCTGGTAGTACCGGTCGAGCCCACCGACCATCGACAGCTGCTTGAACAGCTGCGGCGACTGCGGCAGCGCGTAGAAGGAGCCTGGCTTCAGGCGGGACGGCACCACGAAGTCGCGGGCACCCTCCGGCGTCGAGGCGATCAGCAGCGGGGTCTCGAGTTCGAGGAAGCCCTGCCGCTCCATCGCGGTGCGGACCGCGCTGTTCACGGCGGCGCGCAGGCGCAGGTTCCGCTGCAGCCGCTCTCGACGGAGATCGAGATACCGGTACCGAAGTCGCTGGTTCTCGTCGACGTCGACGTGCTCGGACAGCGGGAACGGCGGGGGCTCTGCGGCCGAGAGCACCTCGACCGTGCACTGGCCGACCTCCACCGCACCGGTCGGCAGCGCAGGGTTCTCGGTCCCTTCCGGGCGCAGCCGCACGGTGCCCGTGACCCGCACCACGTACTCGCTCCGCAGATCGGCCGCGCCGTCCACCACGCACTGCACGAAACCGCTTCGGTCCCGCAGGTCGACGAAGGCGAGGCTTGCGCCGTGCTCGCGTCGACGCGCGACCCAGCCGCACAGCGTCACCTTCCGCCCGACGTCGTCGACGCCGAGGTCGCCGCAGTAGTCCGATCGCATGCTCGTCGCCGCCGTCACGGGGCGCAACGCTACCGCCGCGGCGTCAGTGGTCCGCACCCGACGGGCCGTCGAGCATCGGACGGAGTTCACGCAGGACGTCGTCGCGGCCGACCGTGCGCTGCTCCCCGCCATGCATCGGCCGCATCGTCACGACCCGCTCCGCGGCCTCACGGTCGCCGATGAGCAGCGCGACGACGGCACCCGATCGGTCGGCCGCCTTCATCTGAGACTTCATGGACCGACCGTCGAACGCACGGTCGACGCGGACACCCGCACGCCGCAACTCGTCGCAGAGCTCCACCGCCTCCGTGCCAGGCGTCGTGGAGACCACGAACACCTCGACTCCCGCCCTCGGCGGTGGGAACGCCCCCTCCGCGTCGCACGCCAGCAGGATGCGGTCCACGCCGAGAGCGAACCCGACCCCGGGCACCGCCGGGCCGCCGAGGTCGGCGACGAGCCCGTCGTAGCGCCCGCCACCGCCGACCGCGTTTTGGGCGGCGTCGAGAGCGTCCGCCGCGAACTCGAAGGTCGTCCGCGTGTAGTAGTCGAGGCCACGCACCAGGCGGGGTTCGAGCTGATACGGGATACCGAGGGCGTCGAGCCCCCGCCGGACCCTCGCGAAGTGCTCCGCGTCGGGCTCGGAGAGGTAGTCGGCGAGCTGCGGCGCCGCCGCGACGAGCGCGGCATCCTCG
Organism: Actinomycetota bacterium; assembly: GCA_016870475.1. Lineage (GTDB taxonomy): Bacteria > Actinomycetota > Acidimicrobiia > Acidimicrobiales > CAIXPF01 > VGBO01. The sequence continues at coordinate 13,667 of VGBO01000011.1, forward strand.
GGACGCTTGGAGTCGAGCACCCGCAGCGGGTTCTGGGCGAGCGTCTCACGCGATGCCTCGCTCAGGGCATCGAGGTGCGCCCCGAAGTGGACCCGGAGCGCCTCCACGTAGCGCACCCGCCCCGGACCGTCGCCCAGGGAGTTCAGGAGGAGCCGCACCTGGCGGAGTCCCACTCGCTCGTAGAACCGCCAGGCGAGAGCAATCACCTCGACGTCGACATCGGCGTCGTCCGGTCCGAGCACCTCGAGGCCGACCTGGTCGAACTGCCGGTATCTCCCCTTCTGCGGCTTCTCGTACCGGAAGTTCGGCCCCGCGTACCACGCCTTCCAGGGGAGAGGCGGCCGGTGCTGGGCGAACATCCTGCACACCGACGCCGTCTGTTCGGGGCGCAACGCCTGGTGCGCCTCGCCGTCGCGGGCCGCCAACACGAACATCTCCTTGCGGACGACGTCGGTCGACTCGCCGACCCGGCTGAACACGGCGAGGTCCTCGAACATCGGAGGGATCACCTGTCCGTACCCGGCGAGGCTCACGTGGTCGGCGAACGCCGCCGCGAGGGCACGCCACCGGTCCGACTCCGGCGGGAAGATGTCGCGCGTCCCTCGGGGGGCCTGGAAGGTCTCGGACACGGGCGCCGAGGCTATCCGGTCGCCCGAGACGCCCCACCCCGGGCCGCCGATGTCGCCCGCTCCTTGTGGGGCAGGACACGCCGGACGTCGTAGACGCTCTCGATCCCCTGCACTGCCGCGACCGCCGACTGCAGGTGGGAGGGGTCACCGACCTCGAAGTCGAACCGCATCATCGAGACCCGGTCGGCGCCCGTCATCGTCTGACAGGCGAGGATGTTGACGTGGTATTCCGCGAGGACCGTCGCCACGTCCCGGAGGAGCTTTGTGCGGTCGAGGGCCCGCACCTCTATCGACACGAGAAAGTTGCCGACGAGCTCGCTCGACCACTCGACCTCCACCGCACGCTCCCCCGGTCCGCCGGCCGTCGGCGCGGCATTCGCGCAGTCGGTCCGGTGCACCGACACACCGCGTCCCCGCGTGAGGAACCCGATGATCTCGTCACCGGGCACGGGGGTGCAGCAGCGAGCGAGCCGGACGACGCCGTCCTCCATGCCCTCGACGTGGATCCCCGACGGCGACCGTCGCCGGTCGCCCCCCGAGGTCTTCGCCGCGGAGGACACGAGCGAGACGTCCCCACCGGCGGACCCCGCCGAGGCGAGCAACCGCCGCACGCGGGAGGCCACGAGCCGCGCTGCGACGTTGCCCTGACCCACGGCGAGGTGCAGCGCGTCGAGGTCGACGTAGTTCAGGCTTTCGATGGTCTGGGCGAGGGCATCGGACTCGAGGACCTCCGCCAAGGGGAGCCCGGCGAGCCGCAGCGCCTTGTGGACCTCCTCGCGACCGCGTTCGGCGACGTCGCCCCGATCCTGCTGGGCGAACCACTGCTTGATCGCGCTCGTCGCCTTCGGCGACGCGACCGTAGCGAGCCACTCGCGCGACGGTCCGGCACTCGACGCGCTCGAGGAGAAGATCTCCACCGTCTCCCCCGACCGCAGCGTGACGTCGAGGGACACGAGCCGCCCGTCGACCTTCGCCCCGATGCAGGCGTGCCCGAGCTCCGTGTGGATTGCATAGGCGAAGTCCACCGGCGTGGACGCCGCGGGCAGCGACACGACCTTCCCCTTCGGGGTGAACACGACGATCTCGTCCTGCTCGAGGTCGACCTTCAGGTTCCTCATGAACTCGGTCGGGTCGTCGAACTCGCCCTGGAGGTCGACAATCCGGTCGAGCCACTCGAAGTCGTGCGGCTCCGCCTTGTAGCGCCAGTGCGCAGCCACCCCGTACTCCGCCCGCAGGTTCATCTCCCGGGTGCGGATCTGCACCTCGAGCAGCTTCCCCTTCGGGCCGACCACCGTCGTGTGCAACGACTGGTAGTTGTTGAACTTCGGCATGGCGATGAAGTCCTTGAACCGGCCCTGCACCGGCCGCCACGCCGCGTGGATCGACCCGATCGCCGCGTAGCAGTCCTTCACGCTCTCCACGATCACCCGGATCCCGACGAGGTCGAAGATCTCCTCGAACTCACGGCCCTTGAGCACCATCTTCTCGTAGATGCTCCAGAGGTGCTTCGGCCGTCCACGGACCTCCGCCTCGATCCCGAGGCGCCCGAGACGGGCGGCGACCTCGTCGACGACCTCGCCGACGTAGATCTCCCGCTCCGGCGTACGGATCCGGACCATCTGGTCGATCTCGGCGTAGCGGCGCGGGTGGAGTGCTGCGAACGCGAGGTCCTCGAGCTGCTGCCGGACGTCGGCCATGCCGAGCCGGTTGGCGAGCGGGGCGTAGACCTCGAGGGTCTCCCGGGCGATCCGGAGCTGCGCCTCCGTCGACATCGCCGCGAGCGTCCGCATGTTGTGCAGCCGGTCGGCGAGCTTGATGATCAGCACCCGGAGGTCGTTCGCCATGGCGACGAACAACTTCCGCATCGTGGCCGCCTGCTGGGCCTCTCGCGAGTCGAAGTGGATCCGGTCGAGTTTGGTGACCCCGTCGACGATCGCCGCCACCTCGGCCCCGAACCCCTGCTCGAGGTCCTTGAGCGTGACGGCGGTGTCCTCGACGACGTCGTGCAACAGCGCGGCCGCAATGGTGACCGCGTCGGCCGTCTGCTGGCCGACGATGGAGGCGACCGCGAACGGGTGGCTGATGTAGGCCTCACCGGACTTCCGGGTCTGCCCACGGTGCAGGTCCGCGGCGAGCTGCAGCGCCCGGGTCACGAGGTCGGCCTGCGCCCGCCCCGATCCCTCCCGGAGGAGACGGAGGAGCGCATCGCTCTCCTCGCCGGTGCCACCCGCCCCGTCCCCCTGCCAGGGGACCGCTCGTTCGACCAGCGCCATCGTCGTCCTCAGTACCGCAGCAAGGAGACGACGGGATGATCCGGGAGTCGCGACCTCCCCGCGAGGGCGTCGAGCTCGATCAGGAACCCCGCCCCGACGACCCCGGCACCCGTTCTGGCGACGAGCTCGCTGGCGGCCGCAGCCGTACCGCCGGTGGCGAGGACGTCGTCGACGACCACCACCCGGTCACCAGGGCCGAAGGCGTCGAGGTGTACTTCGAGACCGTCCGACCCGTATTCGAGGTCGTAGCCCACACCGGTCGTCGCGTGCGGCAGCTTACCGGGCTTGCGCACCGGGACGAAGCCGATACCGAGGCGGTACGCGATCGGGGCGGCGAGGACGAACCCGCGCGCCTCGATCCCCACCGCGTGCGTGGGGGCGAACTCCTCCACGACCTGGGCGAACACGTCGACCGTGTGGCGCCAGGCCGCCGCGTCACCGAGCAACGGGGTGATGTCCTTGAACAGGATGCCCGGCGTCGGGAAGTCGGGCACGTCGCGCACCAGACCGGCGACGGCGGGGTCGAGCACTCGCACCGCTTCACCGTACCGCGTCATCACTCGGAACCCGCTGCGTCACCGACGGCGCTTGCGACGGGGTCGCGGCGGATGGTTCGCCGAGAAGACGACCGCTCCTGCGCCCGCAGCGGCGGTCCCACCCGTGGCGTCCGCCGACCGCCCCTCCGCCGCCGGCCGGGGCGACGAAGCGAGCCGTTTCCGCAGCGCCCGGTTCGCCGGGCTGCGCTCGTTCAACCACACCGTGATCGGAGTCGCGAAGAACAGCGAGGAGTAGGCGCCGATGCCGAGTCCGATCAACAGGGCGAGCGAGAACTCCTGCAGCGTCGTCGCGCCGAGCACCCACGCACCGATCACGAGCAGCGAGGCGAGCGGCAGCAACGTGGTGACGCTCGTGTTGATCGTGCGCAGCAGGCTCTGGTTGGAGGAGAGCGACGCCATGTCGGCGTAGGTCATGCGTCCGGCGAGGCTCACCATCGGGGTGTTCTCCCGCATGCGGGAGAACACGACCACCGTGTCGTAGAGCGAGAAGCCCAGGATCGTGAGGAACGCGATGACCGTCGCCGGCGTGACCTCGAGCCCTGCCGCAGCGTAGATCCCGACGCTGAGCACCACGTCGTGGGCGACCGCTGCAACGGCTCCCGCCGCCATGCGCCAGTCCCGGAGCACGACGGTGATGTAGAGGGAGATCGCGACGAGGAAGAACACGAGGGCCCGTAGGGCCTTCCCGGACACCTCCTCACCCCACGAAGGCCCGACCGTCGCGACGGCGACCTCCTCGACCTCGACACCGGCGAGCGCTGCGAGCGCCGAGCGAGCCGCTTCCGCGCCCGCCTCGTCCGCGGTCGATGCCTGGACCTGCAACGTGTCCTGACCGATGAGCTGGATCCTGGCGCCGTCGAGACCGAGCGGGCGCAACGCCTCACGTGCCTCCGCCACCCCGACGTCGACCACCGGGACCGACCAGGCCGTCCCGCCCTCGAACTCGAACCCGAGATCGAGACCCCGGACCCCGAGCGCAAGCCCGGACCCGAGCACCGCGACGACCGAGATCACGAGAGTGATCCGCCAGGCGCGCACGAAGTCGCAGGTCGCCTGACCCCGGAAGACCCGCAGGAACGCGTTCACGCCGAAACCTCCGCACGAGGTCGGTCCAGACCGATGCCGAGCAGCCCGCGCCGCTGCTCCACCAGGCGGGAACGGGTCAGCAGGGCCACGGCGGGCCGCATGAAGAACCAACTCGCCACGAGGTCGAGGATCGTCGACAGGCCGAGGTAGAACGCGAAGCCCCGCACCGGACCGACCGTCAGCCAGTACAGGAGACCTGCGCCGATGAGCGAGACGACGTCGGCGCGGACGATCGTGCGGAACGCCGTGCGGAATGCGCGCTCCCCGGCGGAGTGGACGTTGCGCCCACCGACGAGGTCGTCCTTGAGCTGCTCGGAGTAGACGATGTTCGAGTCGACCGACACCCCGATCGACACGATGATGCCGGTCACGCCGGCGAGTGTGAGCGCGAGCCCGCGGGTCTCCCCGAGCCAGGCGATCGTCGCCCAGAGAAGACCGAAGCTCAGGACCAGCGACCCGAGGGCGACCACCCCCAACAGCCGATACAGGACGAGCAGGTACGCCGCGACGAGCAGCAGGCCGACCATGCCGGCGATGACCCCGGCGCGCAGTGCATCCCGACCGATGGTCGCCGAGACCTGCTTGGACTCCTGACGCTCGAACTCGACCGGCAGCGCCCCGTACCGGAGCACCCGAGCCAGGTCCTGCGCCTCGGCCTGGGTGAACTGCCCGGTGATCGTGGCCTGGGTCGTATCGGCGAAGGTGTCCTGCACGACCGGCGCCGAGAGCACCCGACCGTCGAGCACGATGGCGAGCTGCCGCTGCGGACATGTCGGGTCGCCGGTGAAGCACAGGGTCGCCGCCGAACGCCAGCGGTCGATGTTCCCCGGACCCTCGGCGAAGGCGATCTGCACGAACCACTCGCCCGTGTCCGGCCGCACCGAGGCCACGATGTCGGAGGGGTTCGAGCTGAGCGCGTCACCGGTGACGAGCGCCGGACCGAGCTGGTAGCGGACCGTCTCCTCGCCGGTGTCCCCGTCGAACTGGGGCAGGTTCACGGTCGACTCGGCGACGTCGTCCTCCCGCTGGGTAAGCGGATACGTCAGATCAGCGATGGGGGTTCCCGCCGGGACGTCCGTCGTCGTCGTGGGCGTCGCCTCCGGAGCGACCCTCGTCGGCGTCGCCTCGGCGCCTGGGGCCGTGGTCGTCGCCGACGTCGTGGTCGTGGTCGTGGACGGGTCGGCCTGGCTCGTGACGAGCCCCGCCGGGACCGCCGCGAGCACCGGGCGGAAACGCAGTTCTGCCGTCGTCCCGACGAGGTCGAGCGCCCGCTGCTGGTCCTTCACGCCGGGGAGCTGCACCACGACGGTGTCCCCCTGACGGGTGATGTCCGGTTCGGCGACGCCGAGCGAGTCGACACGGCTCCGGATCACCTCGAGGGCCTGATCGATCGCTGCGTCCTCCGCGGGCGCGGTCGGTGCGAGCACGACCGATACGCCGCCCTGCAGATCGAGGCCGAGCAGCGGCTTCCAGCCCGCGGCGAAGACGCTGACCACCGCCACCGCCGTCAGGACCACGAACGCCAGGAGCGTCCCCGCCCCGTTGCGCCGCACCCCTGCCGCCCGCTACTTCTCGTCGTCGCCGGCGTCGGCGCCCTGCGCCGCGTCGGCCTCGGGCTCTGCGGCGTCGGCCGCGACCACCCGGTACACCCGATCGGCGACGGCCCCGCGGGTGATGCGCACCTCGACGTCCGGCGCGATCTCAAGGTAGACGTCATCGCCCTTGATCTCGACCACGCCGCCGTAGATGCCACCCGTGGTGACGATCTCGTCGCCCGGGTTGATGCTCGCCAACATCTCGGCCCGCGCCTTCTGCTTCTTCTTCTGCGGGAGGATCAGGAACGCGTACATCACTGCCAGCAGCAGCACCGGGAAGAGCAGGTTCGCCATGGAGGCAAGAGGCTAGTCGGCATCCCCCCACACCCCGAGGACCTCGGCGCGCAACGCCTCGAAGGTGCCTTCGATGATCGACGCTCGCACCCGATCGAGGAGCATCGCGAGCCAGGCGAGGTTGTGGAGCGTGACGATCCGCATGGCGGTCAGCTCGTGGACGCTGAACAGGTGGCGAAGGTACGCCCGCGAGTACCGCCTCGTCACGGGGAGGTCGACGGCAGGGTCGAGCGGTCCGTCGTCGTTCGCGAAGCGGGCGTTGCGGAGGTTCAAACGCCCCTGCGACGTGAGGACCGTGCCGTGCCGCGCGAGACGTGTGGGCAGCACGCAGTCGAACAGGTCGATCCCGTGGGCGATCGCATCGACGATGCGGGCCGGATCGCCCACCCCCATCAGGTAGCGGGGACGGTCGACGGGCAGGAGCGGCGTCGCCGCGGCGATCGCCGGCACCATCTCGGCACGTGACTCGCCGACCGACAAGCCGCCGAGCGCGTAGCCGTCGAAGCCGATGTCGACGATCGCCCGGGCCGACGAGGCCCGGAGTCCCGGGTCGATGCCCCCCTGCACGATCCCGAACTGCTCGAGGCGCGCCGGTCGGTAGCCGTCGTCCCCCACGTGGCGCGGGGACGTCTCGAGGAAGGCCGTCCGGGCCCGCTCGGCCCAACGGTGGGTCCGCTCCGTCGCCGCACGGATCTCCGCCAGTGGGGCGGGAAGGCCCGGGCACACGTCGAGGGCCATCTGGATGTCGGCGCCGAGCTTGCACTGGATGTCGACGGCGAGCTCCGGTGTGAGCCGGTGACGCGACCCGTCGTAGGTCGATGCGAACGTCGCACCGTCCTCGTCGACCGTCGGTGCGAGCGAGAAGACCTGGTAGCCACCGGAATCGGTGAGCAGGTGCCCCTGCCAGTCCATGAAGCGGTGGAGCCCGCCACGCGCCGCCACCGCATCGGCTCCCGGACGCAGCATCAGGTGGTACGTGTTCGCGAGCACGATCGGTGGGCCGAGCAGCTCGAGATCGGTGGTGTCGAGGGTCCGCACCGCTCCACGGGTCCCCACCGGCATGAACACCGGGGTCCGGACCACGCCTCGTTGCGTACGGATCGTGCCGGCGCGAGCAGCGCCGACGGTCGCCTCAACGTCGATGTGCACGGTGCACCAGCATGGCGTCGCCGAAGGATAGGAACCGGTACCCCTCGCGCAGCGCCTCCTCGTAGAGGGCCCGCCAACGATCACCCACGAAGGCGCCCAGCAGGACGAGCAGGGACGAGCGGGGGACATGGAAATTGGTGAGGAGCCGGTCGACGACGAGGAACCGGTGGTCGCCGTGGATGAACAGCTCGGTCCGCCCCGCAACCTCGCCGAACGTCCCCCACGACTCGAGCGCCCGGACGACCGTCGTGCCGATGGCAACGACCTCGCCGCCACCAGCTCGGGTCCGCTCGATCGCCGCGCGAGTCTCCTCGGGGACGACGTAGCGCTCCCCGTGCATCCGATGGTCCTCGACACGGTCCGCCGTGATCGGGCGGAACGTGCCGAGGCCGACGACGAGCTCGATCTGGGCGACCTCGATCCCCCGGGCCCGCAGCTCCTCGAGCACCTGCGGGGTGAGATGGAGCCCTGCGGTCGGCGCGGCCACCGAGCCGGGACGCCGGGCGAACACGGTCTGGTACCGCTCCGCGTCGGTCAACGGTGCCGTGATGTAGGGCGGGAGCGGCACCTCACCGAGACGTTCGAGGACCCGCTCCACCGCTTCGTCGCCGAGGAACCGGATCGACCAGCGCCCCTCGCCGAGCCGCTCACCGACCTCGAGCACGGGCGTCCACGTGCCCTCCTCCACCGACTCGACCCCGAGCGCCTCGCCCGGTCGGATCCGTCGCCGCGGCCGGGCGAGGACCTCCCAGGCCCGCGCGCCGAGCTCCTCGAGGAGCAGCACCTCGACCGCCGCACCGGAGGCCCGCCGCAGGTGGAGCCGCGCCGGGATGACCCGGGTGTCGTTGACGACCACGAGGTCGCCCGGGCGGAGCAGCCCGGCGAGATCGGCGACCCGATGGTGTCCGACCGCACCGGTCGCCCGGTCGTCGACGAGGAGTCGCGCCGCGTGACGCGGCTCGACCGGGGTCTGCGCGACCCGGTCGTCGGGGAGGTCGTAGTCGTAGGCGGCGACGTCCACGGCGGTTCAGTCGAACAGGGTGCCGTCGGCGTCGGGGGGTGCCACGGCCGGGGCCAGGAGGCCGAGGTGCGCCCACGCCGCCGGGGTCGCCACACGACCGCGGGGCGTGCGGACGAGCAGACCCTGTTGGATGAGGAACGGTTCGTGGACGTCCTCAACGGTCTCGGTGGGCTCCGCCACCGCAATCGCGAGCGTCGACAGCCCCACCGGGCCACCGCCGAATCGACGGCAGAGCGCATCGAGGATCGCCCGGTCGATCTTGTCGAGGCCGAGTTCGTCGACCCCGAAGAGCGCGAGACCTCCGCGTGCCGCCGCGAGATCGACCCGACCGGCGGCCCGCACCTCCGCGAAGTCGCGGACCCGCCGCAGGAGACGGTTGGCGATGCGGGGCGTCCCGCGCGAACGACGTGCGATCTCTGCTGCGCCGGCGGCATCGGCCTCGACGGTGAGGATCTCGGCCGATCGTCGCACGATCGCGGCGAGGTCCTCCGCCGCGTAGAAGTCGAGGCGGGCCACATGGCCGAACCGGTCGCGCAGCGGGCCGGTGATCAGGCCGGTCCGGGTCGTCGCCCCGATGAGGGTGAAGCGCGGCAGGTCGAGTCGAAGCGTGCGGGCTGCCGGCCCCTTCCCCAACACGATGTCGAGCTGGAAGTCCTCCATCGCAGGGTAGAGCACCTCCTCGACCGGTCGGGCGAGACGGTGGATCTCGTCGATGAACAGAACGTCGCCCTCCTCGAGCCGGCTCAGCACGGCGGCGACGTCGCCGGCGCGCTCGAACGCCGGGCCGGACGTCACGTGCAGGGTCGCCCCGACCTCGGTGGCGACGATCCCGGCGAGGGTGGTCTTGCCGAGTCCGGGGGGGCCGGCGAAGAGGAGGTGGTCGACCGGCTGGCCCCGTCGCGCCGCCGCCTCGAGCATGACCGCAAGGTGCTCCCGGAGTTCGGCCTGTCCCACGAAATCGGCGAGGCGCCTCGGGCGGAGGCCCGCCTCGACGGCGTCGTCGCCTGCGGTGGCCGCCGGGTCGAGGAGTTCGTCGCGCACCGATCAGCGTCCCGTCGCCAGACGTCGAAGGGCGGCGCGCAGCAAGGACGCCTCGTCGGACGCGTCGAGCCCATCGAGCGCGTGCCGGATCTCCTCGGCCGCATATCCGAGCTCGCCGAGCGCCCGACGGACCACGGCGACGGGGCTGTCGTCCCCGCCAACCCGCTCGGTCTGCCCGGCGACCGACGCACCCGGCGAGGAAGTCATCCCGCCGAGATCGAGTCGATCGCGCAACTCCACGAGCAGACGGGCGGCGGTCTTCCGGCCGACCCCCGGCACGAGACACAGCGCGGCGACGTCCTCCTCGACGAGGACGCGGGCGAGGTCGGTGGGTGCGTGGACCGACAGGATCGCGAGTGCGAGCGCCGGCCCGACGCCGTGGGCACCGAGCAGCGCCTCGAAGCACGCCCGTCCGGAGCGGTCGAGGAACCCGTAGAGCGCCTGGGCGTCCTCACGGATGTGATGGTGCACGAAGAGGTGCACCTCGGCGCCGAGCTCGCCGAGTCGCTGCCCGACCGATGCCGGCACCGTCACCCGGTACCCGACCCCACCGACCTCGACGACGACGTCGCCCCGCGTGCCACGGTCGACGAGCACGCCCCGCAGCGAGGCGATCATCGACCCGCTCCGGCGAGCGGAGCGTGTGCGAGATGGCACAGGGCGACCGCAGCCGCGTCGGCGGCATCGGCCGGTCGAGGGACCTCGGCGAGGCCGAGGATGGTCTGCACCATGCGTTGCACCTGCTGCTTGTCCGCCGCTCCGTAGCCGGTGACGGCGCCCTTCACCTGATTGGGCGAGTACTCGACCACGTCGATCCCACGGCGTGCCGCCTCGGCCATGGCGATGCCGCTCGCCTGACCGACCGACATCGCCGTCCGGACGTTCGCCTGGAACAGCACCCGCTCGATGGCGAGCACACCGGGCGCGAACTCGTCGAGGAGCGCCGCGAGGTCTGTCTGCAGGTCGGCGAGGCGCCGGGGCAGCGGATCCGACGGCGGGGTCGTGAGCACCCCGATCGCCACGGCCCGTGTGCGGGCACCCATCCGCTCCACCACGGCGTACCCGCACCGGGAGACCCCGGGATCGACCCCGATGACGAACATATGTGCGATCGTAGCGGGACGCCGCCGAGACCCGGCGCGATGGGGTCAGCCGCCGGAGGCCTCTCGGACAGCGGCCACAAGCTCCTCCGTCGGCCGGAACGTGAGGCCGGTCATCGACCGGTGGGCGTAGCGGATCGTCCCCGTGGCGTCCACGACGAACGCCGACCGCTTGTAGAACCCGAGCGGGCCGACGACGCCGTACTGCAGGCCGACGGCCTTGTCGACGTCGGCGAGGAGGGGGAAGGCGAACCCTCCCTGCGCCTCGGCGAAGGCCTCGTGCCGGTCGACGCCCTGCGGGCTGAGCGCGAGTACGACCGCGTCGACCGACTCGAAGGACGGGAAGTCCTTCGTGTACGTGACGAGCTGGCGCGTGCACACGGCGGAGTCGTCGGCGGGGTAGAAGACCAACACGACCGGCGTGCCCCGGAACTCCGAGAGCCGGTAGGTGCGACGGCCCCCAGTCGTGCCGTCGGTCCCCGGAAGGGTGAAGTCCGGCGCCGCATCACCGGCACGGACCGTCATCGGATCACCGTCGCCACGGCTCAGTCCCCCGAGACGTCGGCCAGCACGGCCTCCGTCAGGTCGAAGTTCGCGTGCACGTCCTGCACGTCGTCGTGGTCGTCGAGCGCGTCGACGAGCTTGAGGATCCGGCGCGCCACCTCGACGTCACCGATCGAGACGGTCGCCTTCGGGAACCAGGACACGTCCGCGTCCTCGTAGGGGATCGACGCTCCCTCGAGGGCGGCGCGGACCTCGGTGAAGGAGGTCGGTTCGCACGTCACCCGCCAGAGGGTGCCCTCATCCGCGAGGTCCTCGGCCCCGGCGTCGGCCGTGACGAGGAGGACGTCGTCCTCCGCGACGGAGCGCGGCACGGCGAACGTGCCTTTCCGTTCGAACTGCCACGCCACAGCACCGGGCTCGGCGATCGAGCCGCCGTTCTTCGAGAACAGGTGGCGCACATCCGCCGAGGTCCGGTTCCGGTTGTCGGTCAACGCCTCGACGAAGATCGCCACGCCGTCCGGTCCGTAGCCTTCGTAGGTCACCGACTCGTAGTTGACCCCCTCGAGCTCCCCCGTCGCCCGCTTGATCGCACGGTCGATCGTGTCGTTGGGAACCGAGGCCCCCTTCGCCTTGTCGACCATGGTCCGAAGCGTCGGGTTCGCGTCGATGTCACCCCCGCCCGCGCGGGCGGCGACCTCGATCTGGCGGATCAGCTTTGCCCAGAGCTTCGCCCGGGCTTTGTCCGCCGCCCCCTTCTTGTGCTTGATCGTCGCCCATTTCGAGTGACCGGACATCGTTCAGCAGACCTCCTGGAGGAACCAGTCGTGCACGCGGTCGTCGTGTGCAAGTTCGGGGTGGAACGCCGCCACGGCGACGGTGCCCGAGCGGAGCAGCACGGGCCGATCGTCGTGGGACGCCAGCACCGTCACGCCGGGGCCGACCCGCTCCACCATCGGGGCACGGATGAACACGCCGTGGAACGGGCCACCGTCGAGGCCCGTCACGTCGAGCTCGGCGACGAAGCTGTCGAGTTGGCGGCCGTAGGCGTTGCGCCGGACGCCGAGATCGATCGCCCCGAAGCTCCGCTGGTCGGCCCGACCGTCCGCCACGTCTTCCGCCAACAGGATCATGCCCGCGCAGGTACCGAACGCCGCCATGCCCTCGGCGAGCCGGGCCGCAACGGGCTCGCGGAGGCCGGAGGTGTCGAGGAGCCGGGACATGGTGGTCGATTCGCCGCCGGGAAGGACGAGTGCGTCGACCTCGGCGAGATCAGCGGGAGTGCGGACCTCGATGACGCTCGCTCCGAGGCGCGCACAGGTTTCGGCGTGGCGCCGGTACGACCCCTGCAACGCCAACACCCCGACCCGCCGCGCGGCCACCTGGGGGCCTCCGATCAGCGTCCACGACCGGCGTCACCAGCCCCGATCGGCCAGCTTCAGGGTCACGTCGTCCATGCCGATCCCCGTCATCGCCTCGCCGAGCCCACGGCTGACCTTGGCGAGGATGTCCGCGTCGGCGAAGTGGGTCGTCGCCTCGACGATGGCCTTCGCCCGCTTCACCGGGTCACCGGACTTGAAGATCCCCGAGCCGACGAAGACCGCCTCCGCGCCGAGCTGCATCACCAGCGCCGCATCGGCCGGCGTGGCGACACCACCCGCACAGAACAGCGGCACGGGCAGCCAGCCGGTCTCCGCGACCTCCTGCACCAAGGGGAGTGGCGCCTGCAGGCGCTTCGCCCAGTCGAACAGCTCCGCCGCGTCCGCCTGGCCGATCCGACGGACGTCGCCGATGATCGACCGCAGGTGACGCACCGCCTCGACGATGTTGCCCGTCCCTGCCTCGCCCTTGGAGCGGATCAGCGCCGCGCCCTCGCTGATGCGTCGCAGCGCCTCACCGAGGTTCGTCGCCCCGCACACCACGGGGGTGGCGAATGCGAACTTGTCGATGTGGTGCGCCTCGTCCGCCGGGGTGAGCACCTCGGACTCGTCGATGAAGTCGACACCGAGCGACTGCAGGATCTGCGCCTCGACGAAGTGGCCGATCCGAGCCTTCGCCATGACCGGGATCGTCACCGCCGCCTTGATCCCCTCGATCATGTCCGGGTCGCTCATGCGGGCGACGCCCCCCTGGACCCGGATGTCGGCGGGGACGCGCTCGAGTGCCATGACGGCGGTCGCACCGGCGTCCTCGGCGATGCGCGCCTGGTCGGCGGTGACGACGTCCATGATCACGCCGCCCTTCAGGTTCTCCGCGAGCCCCCGCTTGACCTCGAAGGTGCCTCGCCGCCGATCGTTCATCTGTTCCGACATGGCGCAGATGCTAGAGGTGCCGGAGCCCGTGTCCCCACACGGCGCCCTCAGAGCTCCCGGAGCGCCGCGATCCGTTCCTCGAGTGGCGGGTGGGTGTTGAAGGCCTTGTTGAGCCAGGACAGCTTCGAGGTCTCACGATGCTCGTCGATCGGCTGCTCGATCCACATGTGCGCCGTGGCCCGGGAGCCGGACCGCACGACCGTGGTGTCGGCCCGCAACTTCTCGAGCGCGCTGATGAGACCGGGCGGGTAGCGGGTCATCTCGACGGCGGAGAAGTCGGCGAGCGTCTCTCGCCGGCGCGAGAGGGCGAAGTGGAAGAGCTGCGCGATGAGCGGTCCGACGATGATCACCACGAGGCCGAACAACGCAAGGATCGCCTGCGGTCCCGGTCCGGCGTCGCGGCTGTCCCGCCGGTTCGGCGAGAACCACGCGAAGCGCAGCGCGAGGTCGCCGAGCAGGACGAGGGTGCCGAGCATCACGACCGACAGCGTCTGCACCGCGATGTCGTAGTTGCGGACGTGGGCGAGCTCGTGCGCGAGCACCCCCTCGAGCTCGACGCGATCGAGCTTCTCGAGCAGGCCGGAGGTGACGGCGATGGCTGCGTTCTGCGGGTTCCGGCCCGTTGCGAAGGCGTTCGGTGCTTCGTCGTGCACGACGTAGAGCCGGGGCTTCGGCAGCCCCGATGCGATGCAGAGGCCCTCGACGAGGTTGTGGTAGCGGGCGTAGACGACCGGGTCGGCGGGCTCGGCCCGGCTCACCCGGAGCGCGATTGCGTCGCTCTTCCACCAGGACATCCCCGCCGACACCCCTGCGACGGCTACCGCGATCCCGATCCCGGGCGACCCGAGTCCGAACCCATACGCGATCGCCACGCAGCACAGCGCCGTGAAGACGAAGAACGTCCCCACGAGCAGCCACGAGCGACGCTTGTTGCGGCCGACCTGGTCGTACATCACGGGGGGATCAGAACCTCACGGCGACTGGGCCGCGCTCGTCGCCGTCGACCTCGAAGAACTCACGCTGCACGAACCCGAACGCCGTCGCGAACAACAGCGCGGGGAACGCCTCGATCTTGTTGTTGAACCGCAGCACCGAGTCGTTGAAGAACTGGCGGGCGTAGGCGATCTTGTCCTCGGATGCGGTGAGCTCCTCCTGCAGACCGAGGAACCCCTGGTTCGCCTTGAGATCCGGGTAGGCCTCGGACAACGCAAAGAGTTGCCGGAGTGCTCCGGTGACCACGTTCTCGGCCGCGGCCTGCTCGTGCGACCCGGTCGGTGCGGCCATCGCCCGGTTCCGGGCCTCGACCACCGCCTGCAGGGTCGCCTGCTCGTGGGCCGCATACGCCTTGACGGTCTCCACGAGGTTGGGGATCAAGTCGTACCGACGCTTGAGCTGCACGTCGATCTGCGCCCAGGCGGCCTCGACGCGGTTCCGCAGGCGGACCAGACCGTTGTAGGTGAGCACCACGTAGAGGAGTGCGACACCCACGATGCCGAGCACGATGAGGAGGACGGTCACGGGTCGATCCTACGACGCCGCCCGAACCACCCGTCGGACCGTCGGGTCCGGCGCCTCGCTCCGCCACCCGGTCGGCGCAGACCGGCGAAGATCTCGAGGTAGCGATCGGCGAGACGGTCCATGGACATCGACGCTGCGCGTTCGCGTCCTGCGGCGACGAGGCCCGCCCGGCGGGCGCCGTCGACCAACACGTCGGAAAGTGCCCGCCGCAGCGCATCGACGTCACCGGGCGAGACGAGCAGCGCGTCCACGTCGGGGCGGACGGCGTTGCGGTACCCGGGCAGGTCCGAGGCCACCACGGCCGTTCCGGCCGCCATCGCCTCGAGGAGCACCACGCCGAAGGACTCACCACCGAGCGACGGTGCACAGAAGACGTCCGCTCCGGCGAGGCGCCGCAGCTTCTCCGCCTCGGTCAGCCGACCGAGCCAGACCACTCGACGGTCACGGTCGTGACGGTCGCGCAACTCCGCCGTGCCGGGCCCGTCGCCCGCCACCCAGAGCCGGGCATCGACATCGAGCCCGGCGAAGGCCTCGAGCAGCACGCCCAGACCCTTGCGGGGCTCGTGACGTCCGAGGAAGAGAACGGTCGGGGCCTCGGTCGGCCAGGGTTCCGCCGCAGCGTGGCGGTCGATCTCCACGCCGTTGAAGAGCGTCAGGTACGAACCGCCGAGTGCGGCGGCGGCAAGCGCCCGCGCATCCTTGGACACAGCCACCCGCACGTCGATCCGGTCGGCGAAATGCCGGAGCACCGGGGCCAGATAGCGGTAGGAGGCCGACGTCCCGGCGGCGTGGAACGTGCCGACGATCGGCGCTCGTTCGATCAGCAGTGCGGTCGCCGTCGGTCCCGGAGCGAAGGGCTCGTGCAGGTTCACCACGTCGAACGACTCGTCCCAGAGCGCCCGGAGCATGCGAAGCTGCGCGGCGGGGTCGGGAGCGAGGGCGGCGATCGAACCGTTCGCCTCGATCGGCACGCTGCTACCGAGCGCGATGATCCCGGGCTCGGGCGGGGCCCCGTCGCAGGGGCCGAGCACCCGGACGTCGTGGTCGAGACGACGCAACGAGCGAGCCAGGCCGAGCACCTGCGCCTGCACCCCGCCGGGGCGACTGAGCGTGTAGGGGCATACCAGGCCGATCCGCACCTCAGCCCCCTCGGCCGGCAGCCGACATCGCGTCGTGCGAGCGATCACTCGGCCAGTTCGGTTGCATCAGGTGCCACTGCACCGGATCCGCCCGGATGAGCTGCTCGAACGCCCGGGCGACATCGGCCGTGACCCGGGCGACGTCGGCCCGCAGCGACGAGGTCCGCGTGGTGTCGAGCGGTGGCAGCACGACGCCACGGTGCCGCCGACCCCGGCCCAGGTAGACCGCCGTCGGGCACAGCGGCGCTCCCGAACGGAGGGCGAGCGTCGCCGGACCGGCGGGGAGGGTCGTCTCCTCGTCGAAGAACTGCACGGGCGTCCCGCCGCCGACGAGATCCCGGTCGGCGAGCAGGCAGACGATCTCGTTGCGCCGCAACGCGGCGAGCACCTCGGTACCGGCAGAGGGGCCGAGGGGGACGATGTGCATGCCGAGCGACCGCCGCAAGCCGAGGAACCAGTCGGCGAGCTCCGGCGGTTGCAGCGGCTCGACGACCGCCGTCACGCGGACACCCATGATCCGTGCGAGCCAGAACGCCGACCACTCCCACCCGCCGAGATGCGGGAGAACGAGGATCACCCCACGCCCGGCCGCGAGGCCCCGGGCAACGTGGTCGTAGCCCACCACGTCGTGACCTTCGTCGAGGACGTCGTCGGACGTGCCGGGAAGGCGGAAGGACTCGACCCAGTACCGGGCATAGGAACGAAACACGGAGGCCGTAGCGGACCGCAGCTCGACGGGCGTTCGGCCCGGCCCGTGGATCCGCCGGAGGTTCCGCTCGACCATCCTTCGACGCCCCGGCGAGACGGCCCACGCCACGGTTCCGGCGACCACCGCCAGCACGTCCGCCACCGGACCGGGGAGCGTCCGCGCCACCCGGGCACCGCCGCGGTATAGGGCGACGACGGTGCGCGCGTCGATGGCCGCCTCCGACCGCTCGCTCAGCGCCGGGCGCGCCGCGCCGCGCGCTCGTCGCGCCAGCGCTCGGCGACCGGTCGGCGCGGTCGGGGACGGCTCCGCCGATACCGCGTCCTCGTCGGCGTCGGACGGTCTGCCTGTCGCCAGACCTTCACGAAACGCTGCACCGCCGTCACGGCGGTGAGTACGAGCATCACCCACAGCACTGCGACCAGCCACTCCGAGAAGAGCAGGCCGAACGCCAGCACGATGATCCGCTCCGCCCGTTCCATCAGCCCGCCCCGAGCGTCGAACCCAAGGGATTCGGCGCGGGCACGCTGATAGGAGACGAGCATCGCCACGGCAGCGACGGCGAAGGGGAGCAACACGATCCGACCCTGCGGAGCGAGGTACCAGGCGACGCCACCGAGCAACAGGGCGTCGGTCACCCGGTCCGCGACCGAGTCGAAGAACGCCCCCCGCTTCGAGGAGGTTCCAGACGCCTTCGCCACGGCTCCATCGAGCGCATCAGGAATCCCCGTGAGCACGAGCAGCAGGAGGGCGAGACGGAAATCGCCACGACCGATGGCAACGGACGTGGCCACCGCCATGACGAGCCCGACCGAGGTCACGACGTCGGCCGTGATCCCCGTGCGACGGAGACCGGCACCGATCGGCCGCAACCCCTGTTCGATCGTCGACCGCCAGCGCCCGTCGAACATCACCAGCTCCCCGCGGCACCCCGTCGGCACCGACCCGATCGAGCGTAGCAACGCCGTTCGACCGGCCCGGTACACCGACGCCGACGCGACGGCAGGTCGGTAGGGTCGACCCATGGGTCACCCGGAGTTCGAACGCCTCACCGCCCACGACGCCGCCGTCGCCCTGCGCTCGTTCTCCCGACGTTTCCGGGAGGCGGTCCGACCCGACGAGGTGGACGGTTCGGGGATCGACGCCGCAGCGACACCGCCCGGTACCGACCGGTCGCCGCTCGAGGTCGTCGCCGGCACGACCGGCCTCCTGCGGCGGCGGACGCGTGCCGTGGAGCGGATCCTCGCCGAACCCCCGGGCCGGCTCGACGCCGATGACCTGCCGGGTGGAGCGCCGCCGACCGGGTTCGACCGCCCGAGCGGCCTCACCGAGGCGCTCGACGAGCTCGACGTGGCCGTCGAGACTCTCGCCGGGCTCGCCGTCCGCACACCGTTACCGCGGTGGGAGCGAACGGTGGAGGTCGGTGGCGTTACCGTCCGCGCCGACGAACTGCTCCGCGACGCGGTCTCGATCGGACGCCAGGGCGTCGACACCTTCGTCGGGGCACTCCAGGCGGCGCGGGCCGCCGCCTCCTGAAGGCTCAGTCGGGCTCGATGTCGGAGGTGTGGTCGGACCAGTCCTCCGGGTTGTCCTCGACGATGGCGTCCACCACCGTCCCGTCGAAGCCGTCGACGAGCACGAGCGCACGTCGCGTCGGCCGAGGCAGCTCGTCGGAGTAGAGCAGGATCCGCCACGTCGGCCGGGCGAGCACGCCCCGCCAGCCGAGCTGGATCGATGCCGGCCCCACGGCGAACCCCGCGGCCACACCCGCAGCGACGAGCGCGTCGTGGTCGTCGACCCGTAGGTCGCCACCGGCGGCGAGGCTGTAGACCCCGAGTACCCCGAAGAGCACGGCAGCCGCGACGAGCCCCCCGTTGACCGCCGGTGAGTCGGCCCCGGTGACGACCAGGGCGGCGAGGGCTGCGGCGCAGATCAGGTAGAGCACGGCGGGGATCCGCCGGCGGGAGTTGTTCGGGAACAGGTACGGACCGGTGACGAGCGCCGGCTGCAGGTCGGCAGGGAGGACGTCGCCCTCCTGCTCCTGCGCCCTCTCGTCCGCGTCGTCGACCATGGCCGGAACGCTACCGGTCGCCGGCGGACCCGCCGCCATCGGTCCCCGGCCACTCGGCGACGAGCTTCTCCCAGGTCACATCGATCGGTTCCGGCAGGACCCGCGCCTCGGCGACGCTCGTCATGAAGTTCGTGTCGCCGTTCCAGCGCGGCACGACGTGGACGTGCAGGTGGTCCGGGACCCCGGCACCGGCCGCCCGGCCGAGGTTCACCCCGACGTTCATCCCCTCGGGCCGGTAGACCGCCTCGACGGTCGCGACCGTGCGCACCACGGTCGCCCACAGCTCGCTGCTCTCCGTCGGCGTCAGCTCGGCGAGCGTCGGCACGGCGCGCCGGGGCAGCACGAGCACGTGCCCGGAGGTGTAGGGGTAGAGGTTGAGGATGACGAAGCACGTCGGACCCCGGTGCACGATGTAGGTCTCCCGGTCGGGACGGCCCGACGCGAGGATCTGCTCGAACAGGGACCCCTCCCCCGGCACTGGGCGACCGGCGACATCGGCGATGTAGGTGGCACGCCACCCTGACCACAGCGCGTCGAGCGTCATGCGAGGAACTGCGACAGGTCGGTCTCGGCCCGCAGCCGGGCCAACAGGTCCTCGACCCCGACGCCGCGCTCGACCTCACCGCCACGCGGGTTGAGGCCCACGGTGTCGGCTGCAGCGTCCTCGTCGCCGACCACGAGCACGTAGGGGAGCTTCTCGAGCTTCGAGCGACGGATCCGCGTCCCGAGGGGTTCCGACGCCTCGACCGTGTCGGCCCGGAACCCGGCGGCGACGAGCCGTCCGACGACGGTGGCGGCGTAGGCCTCGTGATCATCGCGGACCGGGAGCACGCGGGCCTGCACCGGAGCGAGCCAGGTCGGCAGCGCACCGCCGTAGTGCTCGAGCAGCACGCCGAAGAACCGCTCCACCGACCCGAACAGGGCGCGGTGCAGCATGATCGGCCGGTGACGCGCGTTGTCGGCGCCCACGTACTCGAGCTCGAAACGCTCGGGCAGGTTGAAGTCGAGCTGGATCGTGGAGAGCTGCCAGGTCCGGCCGATCGCGTCCTTCACGTCGATGTCGATCTTCGGCCCGTAGAAGGCGGCGTCCCCGTCCTTCACCCGGTAGGGCAGGCCGTGCGCCTCGATGGCCGACCGCAGGGCGTCGGTCGCCCGCTCCCAGACGGCGTCTGAACCGATCGACTTCTCGGGGTCGCGGGTGGACAGGTTCGCCTGGAACTCGTCGAACCCGAACGCTCGCAGCACCGACAGCACGAAGGTGAGGAGCCGTTCGATCTCTCCGGCGACCTGGTCCTCGGTGCAGTAGATGTGGCTGTCGTCCTGGGTGAACCCGCGGATCCGCAGCAACCCGTGCAGCACCCCGGCCCGCTCGTAGCGGTAGACGGTGCCGAGCTCGAACAGGCGCAGCGGGAGCTCCCGGTAGCTGCGCTGGCGCGACCTGAAGATCAGGCAGTGCATCGGGCAGTTCATCGGCTTGGGGTAGTAGGCGCCGTTGTCGAGCTCCATGGGCGGGTACATCCCGTCCTTGTAGAAGTCGAGGTGACCCGACGTCTCGAAGAGCTGCCCGTTCGTGATGTGCGGCGTGTAGACGAACTCGTACTCGCCGTTGGAGTGACGCAGGCGCGAGTAGTCCTCGATCAACTTCCGGACCGCGGCACCCTTGGGATGCCAGACCGCGAGACCCCCGCCGAGCTCGCTCGGGAAGGACAGCAGGTCGAGCTCGGTCGCGAGTCGCCGATGGTCCCGCTTCTCGGCCTCGACGAGTCGGTGGAGGTGGGCGTCGAGATCCTTGCGGGTCGCCCATGCGGTGCCGTAGATCCGCTGGAGCATCGGCTGGCGCTCGTCACCCCGCCAGTACGCGCCGGCGACCCGCATCAGCTTGAAGTGCCCGAGGAACGTCCCCGTCGAGGGCACGTGCGGACCGCGGCACAGGTCGGTGAAGCGGGGCGAGTTGTCGTAGAGCCGCACGGTGCCCGACTCCGTGACCGACGTCGGGTCCTCGACCGTACCGGCGATGATCTCGGACTTGTAGCGGTGCGCCGAGAAGATCTGCAGTCCTTCCGCGACGGGGACCTCGCGGCGGAGGAAGGGCTGGTCCTCGGCGATGATCTCCCGCATCCGCTCCTCGAGACGCTCGAGGTCCTCGGGGCGGAACGTCGCTCCGTCGGCGAGCTCGAAGTCGTAGTAGAAGCCGTTCTCGATCGGCGGGCCGATCGCGAACGTCGCACCGGGGAACAGGTCGAGCACCGCCTGTGCGAGGACGTGCGCCGTCGAGTGCCGGATGGTGAACAGGCCCCGGTCGCTCTCCGCCGTGACGACCGCGACGGTCGCCCCGTCCGGGAGCGCGTCACCGAGGTCGCGCTCGACACCGTCGACCTCGACGATCACCGCCGCCTTCGCCAGGCGGGAGCCGATCGACCGAGCCAGATCGGCACCGGTGGCCCCCATCGGGAGGACCCGCGTCGAACCGTCGGGAAGCGTGACCGAGATGTCGCCCATAACGGGGGGTGAGCCTACCGGCGGGCCGTCCCCGCCGCGCGACGTCCGCTCACTCGGTGAGGTCGACCCCGAGCAGCGCCGCCGCCCGGGAGACGCCCCGCCCCGCCGCCGCAGCGGCGTCGACGGCCTGCAGCGCCGTGGGGGTGTCGAGGTCGGTGTCGAGCGCCGACCGGACCTCGTCGAGCGCCGCGTCGCCCTCGCCGACCGCGGCCCACCGCTCGAGCCGGGCCGTCGCCGTGGGCAGCAGCTCGTCGTTCCAGTGCCAGTCGGTCCGGTAGTGGTGGGCGAGGATCGCAAGCCGGATCGCCCGCGGGTCCCAGTCCTTGCGGAGCTCCGAGATGAACACGAGGTTGCCGAGCGACTTCGACATCTTGTGCCCGTCTTTCCAGACCAGGCACCCGTGCATCCAGTACCGGGCGAGCGGTTGGCCGGTGAGGCACGCGGACTGGGCCGAGGAGCACTCGTGGTGCGGGAAGATCAGGTCGCCACCGCCGCCGTGGAGGTCGATGGTGTCGCCGAGCTCCCGCCGGGCGAGCGCCGTGCACTCGATGTGCCAACCGGGTCGGCCCGGCCCCCACAGGGAGTCCCAGGCGGGCTCGTCGCCGACCGAGGGCTGCCACAGCACGAAGTCGAGCGGGTTCCGCTTCCGGGGGTCGTCGGGGTTGCCGCCTCGCTCGCGGGCGAGCTCGATCATGCGGGCGGTGTCGACGCGGGAGATCTCCCCGAACCGGTCGTAGGTCGACACGTCGAAGAGCACCAAGCCGTCGACCACGTAGGCGTGCCCGGACTCGACGAGCTGGTGGACGACCTTGCGGATCTCCGCGATCGCGGAGGTCGCACGCGGCGCCGACCACACGGGCAGCATCCCGAGGGCGACCATGTCGTCGTCGAACCTCGCCACCTCCGCGGCGGCGAGGTCGAGGTAGTGGACCCCCCGTTCCCGGGCACGCTCGAGGAGCGGATCGTCGACGTCGGTGATGTTGCGCACGCAGCGGGTCTCGTGACCGAGATCCCGCAGGCGACGCTGCAGGACGTCGTAGGTCATGAACGTCGCAGCGTGGCCGAGGTGGGTCGCGTCGTAGGGCGTGATGCCGCACGTGTACATCGTGACGACCGGGCCGACCTCGAAGGGCACGACCGACCGACGGGCGGTGTCGAAGATGTGCACGGTGCCGGAGACGCCCGGCACCTCAGCTCCCGATGCCCGTGAATCGGACGGCAGCCCGGGTCCGGTAGCGGATGTTGAGCTGCAGCAGCACCGCCGCGAACGCCTCGATCGGCGCGGCGTTGGAGAGCTGGCCGGCGTCGAGCGGACGCAGCGCCGGGAGATTCGCCACCAGTTCGCAGGTCACCTCCGTGGCGGAGGGGTGGTCCGAGCAGACCAGCACGTCGCTCTCCACGGCCTCGGAGATGTCACCGAGCTCCTTCGCCGGCACGTGGTGGAACGCCGCAGCGACCCGCGCCTTGGGAAGGACGGCCTGGATGTTGCCCGCCACGGACCCGCGCGGCGGCACGAGCGGCTGGAACTCCGGGCCCACGCGTGCGAGTGCGTTGCACATCGAGATGACGACCTTGCCCTCGAGCTGCCGCTGCACCTGCAGGGCCGTGGAGGTCGCGGCGTCCCACGGCGTAGCGATCACGACGATGTCCGCCGTCGCCGCGCCCTGGTTGTCGGTCGCGTCGATGTGGAGGCCCCTGCCGTCCCAGCGCTCGAGGAGCTGGTCCCGCACCTCCATCGCCCGGTACTTCGACCGGGAGCCGATCACCACGTCGTAGCCGTTCGCCGCGAGTCGGACGGCGAGTCCGCTCCCGGCGGGTCCTGTTGCTCCGAGTACTCCGATGCGCACCCGGCGCACGCTAGCGCCTCGTCGCGCCACCGATGTCCACGGCACCCCCGACCCGGTTGGTAGCGTGACGACGTTCCCGGGCATCGGTGCCGGGCGTGCACGCGTGGCCTCGGAGGCACAGCACCATGGGCATCCTCGACGGCAAGCGGATCCTCGTCACCGGCGTCCTGACGGACTCCTCGATCGCGTTCGCCACCGCACGACTCGCACTCGACGAGGGCGCCGAGGTCGTGCTCACCGGTGCCGGACGCGGCCTGTCCCTCACCCGGCGCACCGCCCGCAAGCTCCCCCGACCCGTCGACGTGCTCGAGTTCGACGTGACGGCCCCCGAGCACGTGACGGCGCTGCGCGACGACCTCGCCCGACGCTGGGGTCGGGTCGACGGCGCACTGCACTCGATCGGGTTCGCCCCCGCCGTCTGCCTCGGCGGCGACTTCATGGCCGCCACGTGGGACGACGTGTCGGTCGCCGTGCAGATCTCCGCCTACTCGCTCAAGACCGTCGCCGAGGTCGTCGGCCCGTTGATGACGGAGGGCGGTTCGATCGTCGGGCTCGACTTCGACGCGACGGTCGCCTGGCCTGCGTACGACTGGATGGGTGTGGCGAAGGCGGCGTTCGAGTCCACGTCGCGCTACCTCGCCCGCACGCTCGGTCCCGACGGGATCCGGGTGAACCTCGTCGCCGCCGGCCCGATCCGCTCGATGGCGGCGAAGTCGATCCCGGGGTTCACGGCGTTCGAGGAGGTCTGGGACCCCCGCTCACCACTGGGATGGGACGTAACGGATGCCGAACCGGTCGCCCGGGCGTGCGTCGCGCTCCTGTCGGACTGGTTCCCGGCGACGACGGGCGAGATCGTCCACGTCGACGGCGGCTATCACGCGATGGGCGCCTGAGCGCTCCCGACGGCCCGGTCGGGCACCACCTGACCGACGACGACGGCGACCATGCACACGGCGCCCATGCCGACGAGCACCGCGTGGAGGCCGACGGCGTCGGCGAGGAGTCCGAGCGGCAGCCCGACGAGGCCGTAGAGCGCGAACCCGAGCTGGACGAGCGACTGCATGCGCCCGTGGAACTCCGGCTCGGCCACCGTCATCGCGAGTGTCCCGTTCATCGACTGGAACCCGGCGACGCAGGCACCGAGCACCGTCGCCGCGCCGACCGCCACCCAGAACGACGGTGCGAGTCCCAGTGCCACGACGCACGCGCCGAACCCGAACGCGGAGACTGCCTGGACCCGCCATCCGTGGATCGCCCCGAGGCGACCGGCGATCGCTACCGAGGCGATCACCCCGCCGACAGCGCCCACGGCGGACAACACCGAGTATCCGGCGCTCCCCGTCCCGAACTCCTCCGCGACCATCGGCAGGAAGGTGACGTAGGAGAATCCGAAACAGGTGACGACCATCGCCGTCGCCAGCAGTCGGCCGAGCTGCGGCGTCCGGCGTGCGTACCGCAACCCGTCGAGGATCGCCCCCAACGCCGAGGAGGGGCCGGGCTGGCCGACGGGCACGAGCGTGCCGACCTCGGCGGGCAGACCACGCAGGATCACCACCGCCACGAGACTGAGCGCACCGCAGAACAGGTACACCGCGCCCGGACCGAGCCACGCCACGGCGATCAGCGCGCCGGCGAGCGCCGGACCGAGGATCCGGTTGACGTTCATGCCGACCTGGGACAGCGCGACCGCGTTGTGCAGGAGCTCCGGGCCGACCACCTCGGCGGTGAGCGCCATGCGGGCGGGCACGAGGATCCCGTACGCGGTCGCCTCGACGGCCGACCCGACGAGCAGCATCCAGAACGCGATCGCGCCCGTCTCCACCGCGAGCCCGAGCAGGAGCGAGGCAGCTCCGAGGAGCGCGGTGGCGCCGAGCACGAGGTGCCGTCGCGGGAACCGGTCGGTGACCACCCCACCGAGTGGGGTCATCACCATCGCGGCGAGCCCGTAGGCGAGCGTGACCGTCCCGAGCCCGGTGTTGGTCCCGGTCAGCTCGAGGGCGAGCCAACCCCGGGCGATGCCCTGGGCGAAGATCGACAGGAAGTAGCACAGCGTCGCGAACCAGATCCGTCGGAACGCATCGACGCCGAACGCTGCGAACCGTCCGCTCCCCTCCGCCTGCACCCCGGTATGGTGCCCCACCGTGCTGCGCCGGACCGACATCCCGTGACCACCGCCCCCACGACCGTCCTCCGGCTCGGCGGGGTCGACGTCGAACGGGACGGCCGGGCGATCCTCGCCGGGGTCGACCTCGAGGTCCGCGCCGGGCAGCGCTGGGTGGTGCTCGGGCCGAACGGGTCCGGAAAGACGACGCTCGTCCGGGTGGCCTCCTGCACGGACTTCCCGACCCGGGGAACGGTCGAGGTGCTCGGCCATCTCCTCGGCCGGGTCGACCTCCGACGACTCCGCCCGTCCATCGGGCTGCACTCCCCCGCGCTCGCCGCCCAGGTGCGTCCGAACGTCCGGGTGATCGACCTCGTCGTGGCCGCACGGTCGGGTTCGCTCGTGCCGTGGTGGTCGACCGAGCGCCCCGAGGACCGCAAGGACGCTCGCGCCGAACTGCAGCGGGTCGGATGCTCCGCCCTCGCCGACCGAGCGTTCGGCACGCTCTCCTCCGGTGAGCAGCAGCGGGTGCTGCTCGCCCGGGTCCTCGTCACCGGTCCGGCGTTGCTCCTGCTCGACGAGCCGGCCTCCGCTCTCGACCTCGGTGGACGCGAGCACGTCATCGCTACCCTCCATGGCCTCGCCGCCGACCCGACCTCACCCCCGGTCCTCCTCGTGACCCACCACGTCGAGGAGATCCCGGCGAGCTTCACCCACGCCCTGCTGCTGCGGGGAGGACGCGTGCTCGCCGCGGGACCGATCGGGGACACGCTCACGGCGCCCAACCTGTCGGCGTGTTTCGGGCTCCCGCTCGCCGTCGAGCAGCGTCAGGGGCGGTGGTCGGCGTTCGCCGCGGCGCCGGGCGGGCCGACGAGCACGACCAGGGAGTGAGCGTCGACGCGGACGCGGTCACCCGGCGCGACGGGGCGTCCGGCGCCGATCGCCCCCGAGGGGTCGGCCGCGGCGGTGTCGATGAGACGCCACCACGTCGGCACCGGATCGCCCTCGGGGACGCGGAACAGCAGCCGGTTCCCCTGTGCGTTGCACAGCACGAGCACCGATGCCGCGTCCGGCCCGCAGATCCGGCCGTCGTGGCGCATCGCCACGGCATGCAGGTCGGCCCGGTGCCAGGACGCGTCGGCCATCGGACGGCCGTCCACGTCGAACCAGGCGATGTCGACGACCCCGAACGTATCCGCCGTCCCGGTCGACCACGCGTTGCGGCGAAACACCGGCAGGTCCCGACGCAGCGCCACGAGGTCGGCGACGAACCGGGTGAGGTCCGCGTCGGCGTGCGCCCAGTCGAACCACGAGACGTCGTTGTCCTGGCAGTAGGCGTTGTTGTTGCCCCGTTGCGAGCGCCCGAGCTCGTCACCGCCGCAGAGCATCGGGACGCCACAGGAGACGAGGACGGTCGCAAGGAGGTTCCGGCGCTGCCTGGCGCGCAGGGCCAGCACGTCGGCACGCTCCGTCGGTCCTTCGATGCCGCAGTTCCAGCTCCGGTTGTCGTCGGTGCCGTCCCGGTTGTCCTCCTGGTTCGCCTCGTTCCGCTTCCGTTCGTAGGTGACGAGGTCGGCGAGGGTGAATCCGTCGTGACAGGTCACGAAGTTCACCGACGCCTGGGGCGCCCGCCCCGGCGAACGGAAGCGCTCCGCCGTTCCGGTGAGCGCCTCGGCGAGCGGCGCGACCGTCGAGGGCGCACCGCGCCAGAAGTCCCGGACCGTGTCCCGGAACCGACCGTTCCACTCCGCCCACTCCGGCGGGAAGTGCCCGAGCTGGTAGCCGTGCGGCCCGAGGTCCCAGGGTTCCGCGATGAGCTTGATCCCGGCGAGGACCGGGTCGGCCCAGATCGCTGCGAAGAGCGCTCCGCCCGCCGAGAACGCCCGGTCCGGCCCCTGCCGACCGAGCACGGCGGCGAGATCGAACCGGAAGCCGTCGACACCGTGCACGAGGACCCAGTGCCGCATCGTGTCGAGCACCAGCCGCAGCGCAGCCGGCGCGCGCAGGTCGAGCGTGTTCCCGCAGCCGGTCTCGTCGACCGGACCGCGGCCGTCGACCACGTAATACGCGGACTCGTCGAACCCTCGGAGACCGAGGGTCGGACCGTCGCTACCACCTTCGGCGGTGTGGTTCACGACGAGGTCGACGACGACCTCGATCCCGGCGTCGTGCAGCGCCCGAACGGCCGCCCGCAGCTCCGGGACCGCTGCGCCGGGAGCCGCGGAGGCCGCGTAGCCGTTGTGGGGGGCGAGGAAGGCGACGGGGTCGTAACCCCACAGGTTGCGGAGACCTGCACGGACGAGGTGCTCCCCGTCGACGAACTGCTGCAGGGGAAGGAGCTCGAGGGTGGTCACCCCGAGGCCGACCAGGTGGTCGATCACCGAGGGATTGGACAGTCCGAGGTACGTGCCCCGCTCCGCGGCCGGGACCGACGGGTGCCGCATGGTGAGGTTGCGGACGTTCGCCTCGTAGACCACGGTGTCGCTCCACGCGACGCGTGGTCGGACATCGCGTTCGACCGGTCGGGAGCCCGGCGGGGCGAGCACCAGCCCACGCGGCACGAACGGTGCCGAGTCCTCACCGCGACGGTGCAGCGCCCCGTCCCAGCGCACGGTTCCCTCGACGGCTTCCACGTAGGGGTCGAGGAGCAGCTTGGCGTGGTCGGCGGGCTCGGGGCCGCTGACCCGGTAGCCGTACCGCGTGCCCGCCGGGACATGACCGGGGGCTGCCCACCAGGTCATCCCGGCACGATGGGTCAGCGGCACGCGCTCCTCACGGCCGCGCTCGTCGAACAGGCAGAGGTCGATCGAGCTCGCCGACCCGCTGAGCACCGCGAACGTCGTCCCCTCGACGCCGTGCCGCACCCCCAGCGGCGGGACCGTCGTCACGGCGTCCCGTAGCGGGCCTCGAGCTTCGCCCTGCCGCGGGAGATCTGCTCGGCGAGCACGGGCTCGAGCACGGGTCCGAACAGGCCCCCGTCGTACCGCAGTTCCATGCTCAGCCGGCTCCCCTCCCCGAGCGCCTGCACGGTGCAGTCGAGCACCCAGGACGCGTGCTGGCGACCGTCCTGCTCGGCCCGCTCGAAGCGCACCCGACCGGGCACGTCGTCCCCCGGTGGGGTGTGTGCGGTGCGGACCATCCGCAGGGTCTTCGATCGGCGGAACGGACCGACGCGTGCCGCCAGCACGACCCGCCAGGCACCCGGCCCGGACGGCTCGGCGCTCGTCACGAGGTCGAGCCACGACGGATAGGCGACGAGATCGTCGACGGCGCCGAACAACGTCGAGGGGTCACAGGCGAGATCGATCCGTACCGGCACCTGCACCTGCCCATTGTGGTCCGCCACGTCGACGCAGCGGCGCACCGATGTCAGAGGGGGCCGAGGATCCCCGGCAGGATCGCGACCACGACCCCCTCGGCGACCTCGACGGTCGCCTCCGGCGCCGTGAGCTGGTTGCTCACCCCGAGGCTCGATCCGGGTTCGAGCACCGCTGCGGCGAGCGGGAACAGCAGGCCCGCGGTTCGTCGCACCGTTGCCGGCCCGCCGTAGGCGAGCAGGGTGACGACCTCACCGACCCGACCCTGCAGGTTTCCCTCGGCGCGCACCACGAGGAGCCTGGCCGTTCCCATCCGCGCCTCGACCCCCACCGTGGCGAAGGCGTCGGACGCGAGGACCGCCACGTTGGCGAGCAGATGGTCGAGCCGTCCCCCGTGCCCACCGACGACGGTGACCCGGTCGGCGCCACGTGCGATCGCCCGCTCGACGGCGAGTGCGAGGTCCGTCGCGTCCTTGTCGGAGGGATGGCGCTCCACGGCGGCACCGCTGCGAGTGACCTGCTCGAGGACGTCACCGGGTACCGAGTCGAGGTCCCCGACGACGAGATCGACGGGGAACCCGTGGCGGAGAGCCTCCACGGCACCGGAGTCGGCGGCCACCACGTCGTGCGCCGGGGCGAGCCCGACCACGGCGGCATCGGGCACCGGATCACCGCCGCAGAACACGAGCGCGTGCCGGCCAGCCGCCGTCACGGCGTGTCCGCCTCGACCTGATCGGGGTTCCGGTCGATGAGACGCACCCCCGGACACGCGTCGAGCAGCGCCGCCCGGAACCCGGCGAAGTCCTCGAGGTCGCGCGGGAGGCGCACCTTCGCACCGTCCTCGAAGACCAACACGACCGGTCGGAGACCGATCGAGGTCGTGACCCGCACCTCCCGCAACCCCGCGAGCGGGACGACACGATGCCCCGAACGCGCGTGCAGGTCGAGCGAGGCAGCGCCGCCCGTCGCCACGAGCGCGATGCGTCGGGGCAGCCGTCGGATCCGCCAACGACCGACCACAGCGAGCGCAAGGACCAGGAGGAACACGGCCGCGGCGAAGGTCCAGGCGAGCGCGTCGTCCGACACGGCGAACACGGCGAGCAGGAACCACGGCGGGAGGATGAACGCGGTGAGGACCCCGCAGCCGAGCCGCTGCGTGAACTCCTCGGTCACCTGCCACACCGCTGCGTCGGTCACGGCGGACCCCGGCTCAGCCGGGCATGCCCTCCATACGCACGAGCGTGCGCATCATGACCTCGTCGGTGCCCCCGCCGATCGCCCAGAGGCGCCAATCACGGAAGAACCGGGCCGTCCAGTTCTCCTCGACGTACCCCATCCCACCGTGGAGCTGCACGCACACGTCGGCCACGTGCCGGGCCAGCTTGCCGAGCTTCCACTTCGCGATCGTGGCGAACCGGGTCGTGTCCTCGCCGCGAAGGTACGCGTCGGCACAGCCGTAGTTGTAGTGCCGCAGCAGGTCGAGCTCCGCGTAGCACGCCCCCAGCTCGAACTGCAGGTGCTGGTTGTCGAGCAAGGGACGTCCGAAGGCCTTGCGGTCCCGCAGGTACTCGACGGTCCGGTCGAGCGCGAGCTCCATCGCGCCGACGCCCATGTACGCCGCGATCATGCGCTCGTTCTGGAACTGCATCATCTGCTGCTGGAAGCCCTTGCCGACCTCGCCGATCGTGTTCTCGAACGGGACGCGGACGTCGACGAAGCTCAACTCCGCGGTGTCGGAGGACCGCATGCCGAGCTTGTCGAGACGACGGCTCACGGAGAACCCCGGGGCGGTGGTCGGCACGACGATCTGCGACATGCCCCGGGATCCGCCCTCATCCGAGGTGCGACACAGCAGGCAGATCCAGTCGGCCTGCGTCCCGTTCGTGATCCACAGCTTCGTGCCGTTGATCACCCACTCGTCACCGTCGCGCACCGCACGGGTCGTCAGGCCCGCGACGTCGGATCCCGCATCGGGCTCCGACACCCCGATCGAGCACACCATCTCCCCCGAGATCGCCGGTGCGAGGTAGCGGCGCTTCAGGTCCTCGCTCCCGAACCGGGCGAGCGACGGCGTCGCCATGTCGGTCTGCACGGCGATGGCCATCGGCACACCGGCGCACGCCGCCCGACCGAGCTCCTCGCCGAGGACGACGGTGAAGGAGTGGTCCGCACCGCCACCGCCGTACGCCGGGTCGTACTCGACTCCGAGCATGCCGACTGCGCCGAGTTTCGGGAACAGCTCGTGGGCCGGGAAGATGCCGTCGTCCTCCCACTGCTCGACGTGGGGGTTGATCTCCCGCTCCACGACCTCGCGGACGGTCTTGCGGAACAGGTCGTGCTCGGCTGTGAACTGCATGGTCTCAGGCTACCCGCCTGCCCGGTGGTGGTCTCACCCGACGCTCGGGCCGAGTCTCCCGGACCCGCGGTCAGGGCGTACATTGTCTGCATGCAGCGCACGATCTTCGAAACCGAGCACGAGATGTTCCGGGACTCCTTCCGCACCTTCGTGGAGAAGGAGATCAAGCCGCACTACGACGCATGGGACCGGGCCGGGATCGTGGACCGCGAGTTGTTCACGAAGGCCGGAGCGGCAGGGTTCCTCTGCATGGACGCTCCGGAGGAGTTCGGCGGCGGCGGCGTCACCGACTTCCGCTACAACATGATCATCAGCGAGGAGCTGCAGTACTCCGGCGCTGCGGGTGCCGGCCTCGGCCTCACGCTCCACAACGACATCTGCCTGCCGTACTACCTGAACCTCGCCAACGAGGAGCAGAAGGCCCGCTGGCTGCCGGGCATCATCAGCGGTGAGCTCATCACCGCGATCGCCATGACCGAGCCCGGGATCGGGTCCGACCTCGCCTCGATGCAGACCACGGCGATCCGTGACGGCGACCGGTACATCGTGAACGGCTCGAAGACGTTCATCACCAACGGCATCAACTCCGATCTCGTCATCGTCGCCTGCAAGACCGATCCGACCCAGAAGCACAAGGGCATGTCGCTGCTCGTGCTCGAGCGTGGCATGAAGGGCTTCGAGCGCGGTCGCAACCTCGAGAAGGTCGGCCAGCACGCGCAGGACACGGCCGAGCTGTTCTTCACCGACGTCGAGGTCCCCGTCGCGAACCTCCTCGGCGCCGAGGGCCAGGGGTTCATGCACCTCGTCACGAACCTGCCGCAGGAACGGCTCTCCATAGCCGTGTCCGGCGTCGCGGCATCGCAGGCGGCGCTCGACTGGACGCTCGAGTACTGCAAGACCCGGACCGCGTTCGGTCAGCCCATCGGCTCGTTCCAGAACAGCCGGTTCAAGCTCGCCGAGATGAAGACCGCCGTCGACGTCGCCACGCAGTACGTCGACCAGTGCGTGCTCGCCCTGAACGAGGGGTCGCTCTCCGCAGACGACGCCGCAGCCGCCAAGTGGTGGTGCACCGAGCTGCAGAAGCAGACCGTCGACACCGGCGTGCAGCTCCACGGCGGCTACGGCTACATGCTCGAGTACCCCATCGCCCGGGCCTACGTCGATGCCCGGATCACGACGATCTACGGCGGGACGACCGAGATCATGAAGGAGATCGTCGGCCGCTCCATGGGCGTGTGACCGACCACGTGTCCAGGCACCCGCAGACCGCTGCGTGGTTCGACGCGCCGACCGTTTCCGACCTCCGCCGTCGGGCCGGTGCCAAGTGGAACCGGTTCGGTCCGGACATCCTGCCGGCATGGGTCGCCGACATGGACTTCCCACCCGCACCGGTGGTCACCGAGGCCGTCGCCGACCTGCTCACGACCGGCGACCTCGGCTACCCCTGGCTCGGGGTGACGGGCGCCCCGAACCCGATCGGCGTCGCCTTCGCGTCGTGGGCGGCACGCCGCTACGGCTGGGAGCTCGACCCCGACTGCGTCGTGCCCACGATCGACGTGCTGCAGCCGCTCGTGCACGTCATCGAGGCCGCGACCCGACCCGGGGACGGCGTCGTCATCCAGACGCCGATCTACCCGCCGTTCCTCGCCGCGCTCGAGATGATCGGCCGGCGACTCGTCGACCACCCTCTCGGCTCGGTGGCGGAGGGGTACCCGCTCGACGTCGACGCACTCCGGACGCTCGACCCGGGAGCCCGGGTGCTGTTGCTGTGCAACCCGCACAACCCGACCGGTCGCGTCTTCCGCAGGGACGAACTCGAGGCTCTCGCCGCCCTCGCCCTGGAGCGAGATCTGCTGGTCGTGTCCGACGAGATCCACGCCGACCTCGTCTACCCCGGGGCGACCCACATCCCCTTCGCGACGCTCGGCCCCGAGGTCGCCGCGCGCACGGTGACGCTCACCTCACCGACGAAGTCCTTCAACATCGCCGGGCTGCGGCTCGCCGTCGCCGTCTTCGGTTCCGCCACGGCGGAGCGCCGCTACCACGACCTCCCCCGTTTCGGTCTCGGCGGCGTGAACAGCGCCGGACTCGCCGCGACGCTCGCCGCGTGGAACCACGGCGAGGAGTGGCTCGACGCGCTCGTGGGCTACCTCGACGACAACCGCCGTCACGTCGAAGCGACGATCGCCGAGCGGATGCCCGGACTCGCGCATCGAGCGCCCGAGGCGACGTACCTCGCATGGATCGACGCCCGGGGGCTTCCCGGTGACGCCGGCGCCGACCCGTTCGGCTTCTTCCTCGAGAAGGCCCGGGTGGGCCTCAACGACGGTGCCGATTTCGGGGTCCACGGCCGCGGGTTCGTGCGTCTGAACTTCGCCACGTCGCGGGGCGTCCTCGACGCCGTCCTCGACCGGATGGCCGACGCGATCGCGAGGACGACATGACCACGACCCGCCCCTCCGCCGCCCGAACCCCCCGCCGCGTGCGGTCTGCCATCGCTGCCGGGGTGCTCGCCGTCGTCCTCGCTGCGGCACCCGCCGTCCCGGTCGGCGCTGCGACGACCGCCACGACCACACCGGCACCGCTGGGCACCGCTCCGGCGCCGGTGGGGACGCCGGACATCATCCCGCTGCCGAACAGCGGGCGGGCACCGGCGACGCCGGGCGACCGCGGCGGGTGGCAGCAGCAGGTGCTGTTCTTCTCGATCTGCGGAGCGATCCTCGTCGGGATCGGACTCATGTGGCGCGAGTCGCGGGTGAAGCGTCGGCGTCAGGGACGCCTCCCCGTGCGCTCGACGAAGAACGGAGGATGACCCCATGTTCACCGGCATCGTGGAGGAGCTCGGTCGCTACCTCGGTCGCGAGGGCGACCGGTTCCGTTTCTCCGGAAGCGTCGTGCTCGAGGGCTCACGTCTCGGCGACTCCATCGCCGTGAACGGCTGCTGCCTGACGCTCGTGCAGTCCGACGACGACGGCGGCTGGTGGGAGGCGGACCTCTCGCCCGAGACGCTCGCCCGCACCAGCCTCGGGACGCTGCAGCCCGGCGATGTCGTGAACGAGGAGCGACCGCTCACCCTCGACGCCCGGCTCGGCGGCCATCTCGTGCTCGGTCACGTCGACGCCGTCGGCACCCTCGAGGTCGGCCCGCCGGACCTGCGCATCGGCGTCCCGGCGGACCTCCTCCGCTACTGCGTCCCGAAGGGATCGGTCGCGATCGACGGCGTGAGTCTCACCATCGTCGACGTCGTCGAGGCGAACGGTGGCACCCACGGTGCACTCACCTTCGCCATCATCCCCCACACCGCAGCGGTCACCACGCTCGGCCACAAGGCGCCGGGGAGCCCGGTGAACCTCGAGGTCGACGTCATGGCGAAGCACGTCGAGAAGCTCGTCACCCCCTACCTGGCGCGGCCCTGAGGACGACCTCGGGGGCCCGGGCTAGTGTGCGGCGAATGACACCGCAGGAACTCGTCTCGGCCGCCTGTCCCAAGATCGGACTGCTCGGCGCCGTCTTCTACTTCCACCCCAAGACCGTCGCGACCGGCAAGGAACACAACCTCGACGGCTTCCGCTTCTACTTCCTCGGTCGTGGCGGCGTCCTCGGCGACGTCGAGCCCGCCGTGGTGCAAAGCGCGTTCGGGTACTTCCACGGCGACCTCGTGGCGAAGATCTGGAACTCGGCGAAGGAGCGCATGGCGCCGCGCGCCGCGGCGACGCTCTACATGGAGTGCTGCCGCCGCATCGGCCGCGACGCGTTCGCCGACATCGCCGGACTCGACACGTTCTGCGCCTCGGCCGAGGCGGTCGTCGCCGCCGTCGATCCGCCCGGCCTCGCCCTGTACGCCGGCACCGCGGCCGAACCCCTCCCCGAGGACCTCCCGGGCCGGGCGATGCAGCTCGTGGCGACGCTCCGTGAGTACCGGGGCAGCGTGCACCTGCTCGCCGTCGTCGCCTCGGGGGTCAGCGCGGACGTGGCGCACGCAATCCGACGCCCCGACGACACGGCGACCTTCGGCTACGCCGAGGCCCCCGCGAGCACCGACGCCGACCGGGCGGCGCTCGCCGCCGCCGACGCCCTGACCGACACCATCTGCGCCGGCGCGTACGCGGCGGTGCCGGAGGCCGACCGGGCCCAGTTCGTCGCAACCCTCGAGGCGATGGAGACGGCGCTCGCCGGATGACCGCTCCGGTCCGACGGCAGCCATGCCGTCGGACCGGTACGGTCACCCCATGCGCATCGGCCTCATCTCCGACACCCACGTGCCGGAGGCTCCCGAGCTCTGGCCGCAGATCCACGACGCCTTCCGGGGAGTCGACGCGATCCTGCATGCCGGTGACATCTACGACCTCGGCGTGCTCGACTCGCTCGCGGAGATCGCTCCCCTCTACGCCTGCCGGGGCAACGGGGACGACGGCAGCAGCGGACGCCCCCGTCAGCCGGACCACCCGTGCCTCCGCGACCACTGGCTCGTGGAGCTCGGCGGCGTGACGATCGCCTTGACGCACTGGGTGCCGGTTCCGGAACGACCGAGCGTGCTCGGCCTCCGCGGAGCGATCGACCGCCACTTCGGCGTGGACGTCGTCCCGGACGTGGTCGTGCACGGCGACACCCATGTGGAGGACATCCGCGTCGTCCGGGACATCCTTTGCGTGAACCCGGGCTCCCCCACCTTCCCGCACAACCTGACCTACCGGTTCGGGACGGTTGCGTTCCTCGACATCGACGAGCACGGCGAGGTCGAGGCGGAGATCCGCATGCTCACCGACGACGGCCACGACGTCTTCGACTGGGAGTACTGGGGACGGCGACCCTGGTGAGCGCCGCTCAGGTCGGCTCGTCGGCGGTCACGCCCCGCTCGTACAGGTCGGCGACGCGTGTCGCGTCGTACCCGAGAGCGGCGAAGACCTCGCGGTTGTGCTCACCGAAGCGTGGTGCGGGCCCGCGCAGGGACGCCGGGGTCCGTGCGAACCGCCACGGCCAGGTCGTCGCCGGGTAGTAGCCCACGACGTGCTGGCGCTGTGATGCGTAGATCCCGCGCTCGTGGATGTGCAGATCGGCGAGGATCTGCCAGTTCCGCAGCACCGGTGCCGCAGCGACACCGACGGCGTGGCACGCCTCGGTCACCTCGTACTGCTCGAGCGTCCGCGTCCACGCGGACACCGCATCGTCGATCTCGTCGTGCCGTTCGGCGCGGCCGGTGAGGTCGACGAGCCCGGGGTCCACGGCGAGGTCGTCCCGACCGACGAGACGGGCGAGCGCCTGCCACTGCGCGGTCGTCGTGCAGGAGATCGCCACCCAGTGGTCGGTTCCCGCGCAGGGGTGGACACCCTGGGTCGCCACGGCGGGGTCGCGGTTCCCCATCGGCGGTCGCTCGACACCCGTGTGCTCGGCGAGGAGCAGCGCCTCGGTGCAGAACGTCGCCCCGACCTCGTTGAGGGACATCTCCACCCACTGACCGACACCGGTCCGATCCCGGTGCGCCAAGGCCGCCAGGACCGCGTTCGCCCCGAGGATCCCGCTCGTCGGATCGGCGTAGAACAGCGTGGTCCTCGAGACCTGGCCGTCGGGGTAGCCGGTGACCGAGGTCAGCGCGGAGGTCGTCTCGATGTTCGCCCCGTAGGCGAGCCAGTCGCGCCGTGGCCCGTCCGCCCCGTACCCCGACATCGACAGCATGACGAGACGGGGGTTCACCGCCGACAGGGCCGGCCAGTCGAGGCCGAGGTTCCCCATCACCCGAGCGCTGTTGTTCTCGATGAGCACGTCGGCGGTGCGGACGAGGTCGAGCAGCACCTGGCGGCCGTCGGGCACGGCGAGATCGATGCAGACGTCCCGCTTGTTGCGGTTCATCTCGGCGAAGTAGAGCGAGCGGTGGTGGGGTTGGCGCTGGAAGTCCTTCGTCGGCCCCGCCCAGTACAGCGCCCGGGTCGCCGGACGTTCGGCCCGCTCGACCTTGACCACATCCGCACCGAGGTCGGCGAGGTAGCGGCCGCAGAGCGGTCCGGCCCAGTTCTGCGTGACCTCGACCACCCGCAGCCCGGCGAGCGGGCCGGGCCCGCCTGCGCTCGTACCGCCGCCCGCGGCGCCACCCGCCGCAACGGTCGCCGACCCCACCGCCGCTGCGGTCTCCGCGCGCACGGCGGCATCGTGCTCGCCGACCGTCGGAGCCCGGCCACGGCGCTGCGATCGACCCGCCGTGAGACGGTACGGCTGGCCGGGGAACCGCAGCGCGGGAGCGTCGCCGTCGACCGGATCGGTCTCCCACCAGGACCGGAAGGCGAGCTGCGGGTCCTCGAGGACCCCCGTCGGGGTCACGACCGGGGTGACCGCGATCCGCAGGAGTTGGCCCCGCTCCACGATCTCGGCCACCGGGCGGTCCGCCGCCCAGCGGGCGATCGCGTCGAAGATCCGTGGGATGTTCGCGAACCAGGTCGGGATGTCCCGGGTGAGATCCTCCGCCGCGAGGTCCGGTCGTTCGATGAGGGTGAAGATCGCGTCGTTCGGGACGATCCGCATCAGGTAGAAGCGGCCGTCGGCGGCGTCGATCAGGTCGCTGGGGACACGCTCCATCACCTCCCCGCACCCCGCCCACGAGGACACCAGCCACGCGTGTGCAGCGAGCACGGCGTCGAGCTCCGCCACCTCGACGTGCTGTCCACGCCCCGACGCCCGGCGTTCCCAGAGCCCGACCTGGGCAGCGAAGAGGGCGTGCGCCCCCGCGTGCAGCGACGCCTGTCCGCCCGGCAGCCACAACGGCTCACGGTCCGGCGCGCCGGTGATGCCGAGGTACCCGCCCATCGCCCAGACACTCAGGTCCGACGCCGGCGCCCCGGCCCAGGGGCCGGAGCGTCCCCACGGGCTCACATCCACGACGACCGTCCTCTCCGCGACCCCGGCGGCGAGCGACGTCGCGAGCGGGTGGTCGTCGTCGACGAGGAGGACGTCGGTGTCGGCGAGCAGTCCCGGCAGGATCGGGTCGTCGACCCGGTCGACGCGCACCGAGCGCCAACCTGCGGCGAGGTGGGCGAACCACAACCCGGATCCCGTCGGACCGAGCGGCGGCCGGGACCGGAGCGGGGAGCCGGATCCCGGTTCGAGGAGGATCACGTCGGCGCCGAGATCGGCGGCCAGCTTCGCGGCGAACCCCGTCGCGAGCCCGCCGCCACAGACGACGACACGGTGGCCGACGAGCGCGCCGTCCACCTCGGCCGTCCGGGCGGTCGCCCCGGCATCCCCCGTGGTCCCCTCCACGGCGAGCACGCTACCCCCCGCCGGTGCCGCCCGTGTCCGCAGCGAAGGGTGCGAACTATCCTGCGGCGCCGGGTGCGATCCCGTAGGGGTTGCTCGACCAGGGAGTGAGCGATGGCCGGAACGACTGCGGTGACGATCCTCGGCGACCCGAGCGGCACGGAGGACGTGCTCACCCCCGAGGCACTCGAACTCGTCGCGGCGATGGAACGTGCCCATGGTCCGGCGCGGCAGGCCCTGCTCGCCGCCCGCGTCGAGCGGGCTGCCCGGTTCCGGGCGGGTGAACGACCCTCCCTGTCCCCCGAGACGGCGGCGATCCGTTCCGGCGACTGGACGGTGCCCCCCGCCCCGGCCGACCTCGCCGATCGTCGCTGCGAGATCACCGGACCGTCCGAGCGCAAGATGATGATCAGCGCGCTCAACTCGGGCGCGCGGGTGTTCATGTCCGACATCGAGGACGCCCTGTCGCCCGGCTGGTCGAACGTCATCGACGCCCAGCGGAACATCCGTGACGTCGCCGACCTGAGTATCACCTTCACCCGGCCCGACGGCAGCGTCGACCGGCTGGCCGAGGACCCGGCGACGATCGTCGTCCGGCCCCGGGGACTCCACATGGGCGAGCGACGGCTCACGGTCGACGGCGCGACCCCGTCGGCGTCGTTGTTCGACGTCGCCCTCGCCGCCCTGCACAGCGCACCGCGGTTCCTCGCCCGCGGGAGCGGTCTCTACCTCTACCTCCCCAAGATCGAGTCCCACCACGAGGCCGCCTGGTGGAACGCGGTGCTCGGCGATCTCGAGGCCCGGGTCGGCATCCCGCACGGGTCGATCCGGGTGACCGTGCTCATCGAGACGATCCTCGCCGCCTTCGAGATGGAGGAGATCCTCCACGCCCTTCGCGACCGGATCACCGGGCTGAACGCGGGCCGGTGGGACTACATCTTCTCCATCATCAAGAAGTTCGGGTTCGACCCGTCCTTCGTGCTGCCCGACCGTGGCCAGGTCACGATGACGGTCCCCTTCATGGCGGCGTACGCCGAACGGCTCGTCGCCGTGTGTCACCGGCGTGGCGCCCATGCGATCGGCGGCATGTCGGCATTCATCCCGAACCGTCGCGATCCCGCGGTGACCGAACGGGCCCTCAGCGCCGTCCGCAACGACAAGGAACGCGAAGCCGGCCTCGGTTACGACGGCACCTGGGTCGCGCACCCCGATCTCGTCCCCGTTGCGACCGAGGTGTTCGACCGGGTCCTCGGGGATCGGCCGAACCAGCTCGCGGTCCGACCCCCGGTGCCCGAGTCGGCCGCCGCGCTCATCGACACCACGATCC
Organism: Actinomycetota bacterium; assembly: GCA_016870475.1. Classification (GTDB taxonomy): domain Bacteria; phylum Actinomycetota; class Acidimicrobiia; order Acidimicrobiales; family CAIXPF01; genus VGBO01. The sequence goes on from VGBO01000011.1 coordinate 53,351, forward strand.
CCGGAGCGGTGATCACCCGGACCGGCCTACGCAACAACGTCAGCGTCGCCCTGCAGTACCTCGAGGCGTGGCTCGCAGGCCGGGGTGCGGTGGCGATCAACGACCTGATGGAGGACGCCGCTACCGCCGAGATCTCCCGCACGCAGCTGTGGCAGTGGGTCCGCCACGGAGCCCGCCTCGACGACGGAACTGTCGTGACCGACCACCTCGTCCTCGAGGAGCTCGACGCCGAGGTCGCCCGGCTGGCGGCGACGGGTCTCGACGCTGACCGCCTCGGCGTCGCTGCGGATCTCGTCCGTCAGGTGGCGCTCCTCGAGGAGCTCCCCGACTTCCTCACGCTCGTCGCCGAGACGCATCTCGCCTGAGGCCGCGGGCGGGCCGCTCAGGCGGGCCGCACCATCGTGAAGGTCTCCTCCACCGCCACGTAGTCGTGGTAGCCGAGGCGTCCGATCGGACGGGCCCGTCGCAGGTCGACCATCCCGTCCACGACGACGTCGTCGGCGATGTGCACCTGCACCACCCTTCCGATCACCATCGCGTTCGCGACGCTCGGCGTCGACGGGAGCTCGACGATCCCTTCGACGGTGCACTCGAGCGCGATCGGCGCGGCCGCGACCCGTGGCGGACGGACCACGACGGAGGCCGCCGGCGCCAACCCTGCCGCCGCCATCTCGTCGACCGAACGGGCCGCGGTGGCGGAGGTCTCGTTCATCTGTTCGCGCAGGTCCCAGGTGCAGAGGTTGAACACGAACTCGCCGGTCTC
>VGBO01000012.1 GCA_016870475.1 Actinomycetota bacterium
GACGCGAGTCGACCGGCCTCGCGCTCCGACACCCGCAACAGGTGGAACGCGATGCGCTGCGCGGACTTCGGACCGATCCCGGGGAGCCGACCCAACTCCTCGATCAGGTCCTGCACCGGACCCGCGTACAGCGCCGTCATGACGGCTGACCGGCACCGCCGAGCAACCCGCCGAGCGCGCCGAGGTCGAGGCCGCCCATCGCCGACGCCTGCACCTGCTGCACACGCGCCATGGCGTCACGCAGTGCGGCGAGCACCAGGTCCTCGACCAGTGCGGGATCCGACGGGTCGAGTACCGAGGGGTCGAGCCGCACGCCGACGAACTCGCCGCCGCCCGTCACCCGGACCTCGACGAGGCCGCCGCCGGCCGTTCCGACGACCTCGGCCTGCGCCGCCGCCTGCTGGGCCTGCATCATCTGGCCCGCTGCGCCGAGGAGCGCACCGAGATCCAAACCGCCTGCCTCCGCACCACCGACCTGCTCGGTCACTCCACCACCTCTGCTCCGGGGAACCGCTGCAACACCCGATCGATCGTGGAGACGGCGACATCCGGCGCGTCGGGCAGCGAACGGACCTCCGCGAGGTCGACGAGCTCGTCGGCCGTCGGCATGGGGTCGTCGTCGTGCTCGGCGGGGGCGTCGCGCCCCGGTTCGACCACTGCCGCACCACGGCCGTCGTCGACCACGAGGTCGAGGCGAACCGGACGGCCCACCTGATCGGCCAGGCGGGCCTCCACCTCGGAACTGCGCTCCGCACAACGATCACGGTGCACTGCGGAGGGAAGTGCGATCTGCACGACCGCACCCGACACGCCGACGACCCGACCCGCACGGAACAGCGCCCGCACACCCGGCGGGACACCGTCGAGCACCTCGGTCGACCACACCGCCGCGACCGCAGCGAGCGTGAGCTCCCCCACGGGCGCGCCGGCGGCCGGGGCCGGTTCGGGCTCGGTGGCGCGTTCGGGCGGCGGCGCCGGTTCCGGTTCCGGTGCGGGTTCGGGCGCTGCCGCGGCCACGGGCGGCGGCGGGGCAGCCGAGCGCGTGGGGTCGGCCTGCAGTTCGGCCAGCCGGCGACGGGCGGCAGCGGCAGGGCCCTCGCGGGTCGCGGCCGCCGGAGCCACCGGAGCCGCCGGGCGGGCCGTCGCCGCACGCTCGGGCGAGATCGGAGTCGCCGGAGGTGCGGCCGAGGGTGCAGCCGACGTCGCAGGCGGAGCGGACGCGGCCACGGAGACCCCGGGGGCGAGCGCCGCCTCGAGCCGGGCGACCCGCTCGACCAGCGCAGTGACCGACACGTCGAGCTCGGCCCGGGTGAGCCGGACGAGGGCGACCTCGATCGGCACCCTCGGGTCGGGCGCCTGGCGCATCTCGAGCAGCGCCGCGCCGATCATCTCGAGGGATCGGGTGATCGCCGGTGCGCCGAGCCGGCGCGCCACCTCCTCGACCCGGGCGCGTTCGACATCGGGAAGCGACGCGACCCCCGGCGCAAGGAGCACCAGGAACGCGCTGCGCAACCGGTCGAGCAGGTCCTCGGTCACGACCCGGGGCTCACGCCCCGTTGCGAGCGCCCCGGCGAACGCAGCGAGCGCCGCAGCGCCGTCGCGTTCGCACAGTGCCTCGAGCAGCTCGTCGAGCGGGGCGTCGCCCGCCTGCACGCCGCCGATCGCCGCCACCTGGTCGAGCGCGGAGAGCGTGTCGCGCGCCGAACCGGCGCCCTTGCGCACCACCCAGGTCACCGCGTCGACGTCGAGGTCGATCGAGGCGTCGGCCATGACCCGACGGACGTGCGCCTCGAGGTCCGACGCCGGGATCAGCCCGAACTCGAAGTGCTGGGTGCGCGACCGGATCGTCGGGAGCACCTTCTGCGGGTCGGTCGTGGCGAGCACGAACGTGACGTGCTCCGGAGGTTCCTCGAGCGTCTTCAGCAGAGCGTTCGACGCCGCCGCCGTCAACATGTGCACCTCGTCGAGGATGTACACCTTCGTGCGGCCCGGCGACCCGATCGCCACCCGACTCACGAGTTCGCGGATGTCCTCGACCTTGTTGTTCGACGCGGCGTCGAGCTCGAAGAGGTCGTAGCTCGTCCCCGAGTCGATCGACGTGCACGACCCGCACACCCCGCACGGTTCGCCCTCGACCGCCTCGGTGCAGTTCAGCGCCTTCGCGAGGATCCGGGCGAGCGAGGTCTTCCCCGTGCCACGGGGGCCGGAGAACAGGTATGCGTGGCCGGCCCGGTCGTCGCGCACGGCGTTCCGCAACGCCGCGACCACGTGCTCCTGGCCCACGACCTCCCCGAACCGGCGAGGTCGGTACCGCCGGTACAGGGACTGGTGCACCACAGCCCGAATGGTAGTGCGAGCCCTCGGAGGTGACGGCCAGGAAACCTGAGGCACACCACAGGTCCGCTGAGAGCTGCTGCCTTCCGGCCCTGACTCGGTTCACGGGCTGCGGTCGCGCAGGGCCCGACCGCCACCTCCGAAGACTCGCCCCGCCAGACTAGCGCCGCCCGAGGGGCGACCACGTAGGCTGCTCCCGTTTCCCGGGAGGGATGCGAGAGCGGACGAATCGGCACGCCTGGAGAGCGTGTGTGGGGCAACTCACCGTGGGTTCGAATCCCACTCCCTCCGCGGAGGCACCCGGGGGGCCCCAACGGGCCCCCGGGGACGCACCGTCCCGGCAGCGAGTTGTAGCGTGCGCGCTCGTGGACGACCTCGACGCCATGGGCCTCGCCCTCGACGAAGCCCGCCTCGCCCTCGACCACGGCGACGTGCCGGTCGGGGCGATCGCCCTGCAAGACGGTGAGGTCATCGCCCGGGCCCACAACGAACGGGAACTGCTCGGCGACCCGACCGCCCATGCCGAACTGCTCGTCGTGCGGCGCGCGGCGGAGGCGCTCGGCCGCTGGCGGCTCGACGACGTCACGGTCGTCGTCACGCTCGAACCGTGCATGATGTGCGCCGGCGCGCTGCTCAGCGCCCGGGTCGCCCGCGTCGTCTTCGGCGCCGACGACCCCAAGGCGGGTGCGTGCGGGTCGCTCTACAACGTGTTCGCCGACCCGCGACTCAACCACGAGATCCCGCTGCGCCCGCGGGTACGCGCGGAGGAGTGCGGAAACCTGCTCACCAGCTTCTTTCTCGACCGTCGCGGCTGACGCGCTAGGATTTCGGCCCCGAGGAAGGGTGCCAGAGCGGACGAATGGGACGGTCTCGAAAACCGTTGTGGTCGCAAGGCCACCGTGGGTTCGAATCCCACCTCTTCCGCAGTGAGGTCCGGCCGGGTGGCGGGGGTGTCAGCCCCCCGACGCCCGTGCCCGACCGACGATGATCCCGCCCGCTGCGACGAGCACGACCGCCCCGCCGAGCGCCACGTAGACGACCCACGACATGCCGCCGCCCCCGTCGGTGGCGACGTCGGCATCGGTCGAACCGGCCGTGCGCACGGTCCCACCGAGCTGACCGGCCCCCGAGGTCGGCCCCGGCCCGGCCGTGGTCGTGGTCGTCGTGGTGGTCGACGTCGTGGTCGTGGAGGAGGTGTCGATCGGCGGGATCGTGAGGAACGACGGGTTCACGAGGACGGTCGGCGGGATCGTGATGATTCGGAACGTCGTCGCCGGGATACCCGCCTCGCCGACGTGACCGGCGTCAGCAGCAGCGCCACGGCGAAGGCCGCTCCGAGGAGGAGCGGGAGACCGGCGAGGAACCGACGCAACGTCCGCACGGCGGGCAGCGTACGCCTTCGGCGCACGGCCCGCGGGACGTCACTTGTAGCGGTAGGTGATCCGCCCGCGCCCGAGGTCGTACGCCGACACCTCGACCTGCACCCGGTCACCCGGAAGGATCCGGATCCGGTGCTTGCGCATCTTCCCGCTGAGGTGCCCGAGCACCTCGTGGCCGTTGTCCAACAGGATGCGGAAGTGGCCGCCCTTCAGGGCTTCCTCCGCACGACCCTCGAGCAGGATGGCGTCGTCTTTGATCTTCGGCAAGCGGTGAACCTTCTGCACTCTCGCCCCGGCGGTCCGGGGAACTCCGACATGCTATCGGCCCGGGGAGCGCCCCGCCGATAGCGTGCACGAGCGAACCCCACGGGAGCGACGTGTTCCATTGGTACGGCTACAACGACCCCGACAAGGTCAAGGGCAAGAGCCTCGACCGCTCCCTCCTGCGGCGCGTCGCCGGCGACGTCACCCCCTACCGGCGACAGATCGCCGGGTTCCTCCTCACCGTCGTCATCGGCGCCCTCGTCGGCCTCGCCCCGCCGCTGATCATCCGCGCCCTCATCGACGACGCGATCCCCCGCGCCGACCGGGGGCGCATCGACCTGCTCGCCGTGCTCCTCGTCGGCGCCGCCGCCGGCGGTGCGGTGCTCTCGCTCCTCGGCCGCCGCTGGTCGGCCCGCATCGGCGAAGGCCTCATCTACGACCTGCGCACCCGCCTCTACGACCACATCCAGGCGATGCCGATCGCGTTCTTCACGAACAGCCAGACCGGCTCGCTGATCTCCCGGCTCAACGGCGACGTCGTCGGCGCCCAGCGGGCCGTCACCGGCACCCTCGGCTCCGCGCTCGACCAGATCGTCACCGTGCTCACCGTCGGCGTCACGATGCTCGCCCTCGACTGGCGGCTCACCCTCCTCTCCCTCGCCGTGCTCCCCGTGCTCCTCGGGAGCTCGAAGCGGGTCGGTCGCACGCTCCGGGCGATCACCCGGGAGTCGATGGAGCTCAACGCGGCGATGAGCACGCAGATGACCGAACGATTCGGCGTGTCCGGCGCCCAGCTCGTCACCCTCTTCCGCGGCCAGCGCGCCGAACAGGCGGCGTTCGCCGGCCGGGCCGACCGGGTGCGGGCCATCGGCGTGCGTTCCGCCGTGTACTCGCGGGCGTTCATGCTCGGCCTCGACATCGTCGCCGCGCTCGGCACCGCCGCCGTGTACTGGTTCGGCAGCCGGCGTGTCGTCGGCGGCGACCTCGCCATCGGCGACCTCGTCGCCATGGGCCTGCTCGTGAACCGGGTGTACCAGCCGCTCATTGCGCTCACCGGGCTGCGCGTCGACGTGCTCACGGCGTTCGTGTCCTTCGAACGGGTCTACGAGGTGCTCGACACCCCCAACCCGATCACCGACCGACCGGACGCCGTCGCACTGCCCGCACCCCGCGGAGCGATCCGGTTCGAGCACGTGGGGTTCACCTACGCCGCCGCCGCGGACACGACGCTCGCATCGCTCAGCGACGGGGCGACGCTGTCGCGATCCGCCGTGCCGGTCCTCGCCGACATCGACGTCGACGTGGAAGCCGGGCAGCTCGTCGCGCTCGTCGGGCCGTCGGGCGCCGGGAAGTCGACCCTCGCCGCCCTCCTCCCCCGACTCCACGACGTGACGGCGGGGAGCATCCGCATCGACGGGCACGACCTGCGCGACGTCCGCCTCGCCGACCTGCGCGCCGCGATCGTCGTGGTGCCCCAGGACCCCCACCTCTTCCACGACACCATCGCCGCCAACCTCCGCTACGCCCGGCCCGACGCAACCGACGACGACCTGCGCAACGCCTGCGAGCTCGCCCAGATCCACGACCTGATCGCGTCGCTGCCCGAGGAGTACGACACCGTCGTCGGGGACCGCGGCCACCGCATGTCCGGCGGTGAGAAGCAACGGCTCGCCATCGCCCGGATGTTGCTCACGGACCCCGCCGTCGTCGTGCTCGACGAGGCGACCTCCCACCTCGACGCCGAGAACGAGGTGCTCATCCAACAGGCCCTCGACCGGGCACTCGCCGGACGGACCGCGTTCGTGATCGCCCACCGCCTGTCCACCATCGTCGCCGCCGACCAGATCCTCGTCCTCGACGGCGGACGCATCGTCGAGGCGGGCCGACACCACGAACTGCTCGCCGCCGACGGGCTGTACGCCGACCTGTACCGGACCCTCCAGCGCGACGAGGCGACCACCGCCTGAGCGGGTCCCCCACGATGGACGAGACGCCCACCTTCTCCGTCACCGAGGTCTGCAACGGCATCGGCCAGATGATCACCACCACGTTCCCCGACGAGTTCTGGGTGCGCGGTCAGGTGAGCGGGCTGAGTCGACCCCGGTCGGGGCACCTCTACCTCGACCTCGTCGACGCCGACGGCGACGGGGGCCGCACCGTCCCCGTGCTGAAGGTCAACCTGTGGGCGGGACGCCGCGCCACCGTCGACCGGCAACTCGCCGACGCCGGCGTCGAGCTCGTCGACGGCGTCGAGGTGCGCATCCGCGGGCGGCTCGAGTTCTACCCGCCGCAGGCGCGGGTCTCCTTCATCATGAGCGCCATCGATCCCGCGTTCACCCTCGGCCAGCTCGCCGAGAACCGCGACCGGATCCTGCGGGCGCTCCACGCCGAAGGGTTGCTGCGGGCGCAGGAACGACTCACCGTCCCGCTCGTCCCGCTCGACGTCGCGCTCGTCACCTCCCAGGGGAGCGCCGCGGAGGCCGACTTCCTCCACGAGCTCGGCCGCAGCGGCCACACCTTCCACGTGCGACCCCACCCCACGCTCGTGCAGGGCACCGGGTCGGTCGCCGCCGTGTGCCGCTCGCTGCGCGAAGCCGCCGCCAGCGGCTGCGACGTCATCGCCCTCGTGCGCGGCGGCGGGTCGGCCACCGACCTCCAGACCTTCGACGCGGAGGACGTCGCCCGGACCATCGCCGGCCTCGAGGTCGTCGTGTGGACCGGCATCGGCCATGAGGTCGACCGCAGCGTCGCGGACGAGGTCGCGCACACGGCCTTCAAGACGCCGACCGCGTGCGCCGCCGGCCTCGTCGAGACCGTCGACGCATTCATCGCCGAACTCGCCGACCGTTGGGACGGCATCGCCGTGCGCGCCGGACGCCACCTCGACCGGGCCGCCCACAACCTCGACCATCGCAGCACGATGATCGGCGAGCGGGCCGGACGCGTCCTCGCCCACGCCGGAGCGGGCATCGACGAACGCCGGCGACGCATCGGCCGCGACGCCCGGACCGTGCTCGCGCACGCGGAGGGCGACCTGCGGGTCGCCGAGGCGCGGGCCGTCGCCGCCGACCCGGTGCGTGCCCTCGCACGCGGATGGTCGATCACCCATACCGCGGACGGCCGCCTCGTCCGCAGCATCGGTGACGCACCACCCGGCACCGAACTCGCAACCCTGCTCGCGGACGGCACCGTCCGCAGTACCGTGCACGCCGATGGCGCGTAAGGGCGACAACGCGAAGCAGATCCCGGAGCCGGACGGCTACGCCGCCGCGCTCGCCGAGCTCGACACGATCCTGCGGGAGCTCGACGACCCGGCGCTCGACATCGACCGGCTCGGTTCCCAGGTGCGGCGCGCCGCCGAACTCGTCGCGTTCTGCCGGCTGCGGATCGAGGGCGCCCGCGCCGACGTCGACGCCGTCGCCGCCCTCCTCGACGGCGACGAGGACGACGAGGACGACGAGGACTGAGCGGACGGGGGCTCAGCCGGGAGCGGCGAGGGCCTCGAGGGCGACGGCGATCGGCGACCGGACCACACCCGGCACGGCGAGGACCGCGGCGACCCAGCCCTCCGGTTCGGTGACCGCCACCACGACCGCGGGTTCCACCGGGGAAGCGGCGACCGCTGCCGCCGCAAACGCTGCGGCGTAGGCGTCCGGTCGCACGTCGGCCGACAGCTCGGCCAGCGCGTAGGGGTCGGGGGTGCCGGCCGAACCCGCACCGGGCACCGTGACCGGCGCCGCGACGCCCGCGACGGGTGAACCGCCGAGCAACCCCGGACCGTCGGCCACGACCACCCCGCGTACCTGCCCGGCGCGGGCCCCGGCGACGAGCAGGGCCACGTAGCCGCCGAGCCCGAACCCGAGCAGCGTCACCGGACCGAGGTCGGCGAGCACCGTGTCGACGTCGGCGGCGAGGACCTCCGGACCGTACCCGCCGCCGAGCGGCACCGACGACGCTCCGTGACCGGTGAGGTCGAGCCCCCAGATCGCGCCCGGCCAGCCGACCGCTCCGGGGGTGACCCCGTCCGTCCGCTCGCCGAGACCGTGCACCACGAGCAGCGGCCCCACCGAGGAGCCGTCCAGGGCGGCCCGCAACGACCACAGGGTGAGATCCACACGGTGATGACGCAACCGGCGCGGCTCGGGCACGGAGCGGGACCCTACCGCCGTCGGCCCCGACCCCTCTCGCTAGGGTGAGCGGCGATGTCCGCCGACGTGCACGACCTCGCCGCCCGGCGACTCGCCGCCGCCGGCCAGCGCTACACCCCGAGACGACGTGCGCTCGTCGACCGGCTGCACGCCGCCGACGCACCCATCACCGTCACCGACATCGCCGACGGACGGGCCCTCGCCACCTCCACGGTGTACCGGAACCTGCGGGTGCTCGAGGACGCGGGCGTGGTCGCCCGCATCGTCACCTCGGGTGACTTCGCCTGCTTCGAGCTCGCCGAGGAGCTCGGCTCCCACCACCACCACCTGATCTGCCGGAACTGCCACGCCGTCGCCGACTTCGACGTCCCCCACGACCTCGAGGGCGCCCTCCACGACCTGCCCGACCTCGTCCGCACCGGGACCGGCTTCCACGCCGACCGGCACCGCCTCGACCTGCTCGGCACCTGCGCCGCCTGCAGCTGAGAGAACTCCCATGACCCACGACGTCATCGCCGAAGCGGCGCGCCGCCGCACCTTCGCGATCATCTCCCACCCCGACGCCGGCAAGACGACGCTCACCGAGAAGTTCCTGCTCTACGGCGGCGCGCTCACCGGCGCCGGATCGGTGAAGGCGAGGTCCGGCGGCCGGGCCGCCGCATCGGACTGGATGGAACTCGAGCAGAAGCGCGGGATCTCGATCTCGTCGACCGCGCTGCAGTTCCCCTACCGGGACGCAGCGGTGAACCTGCTCGACACCCCCGGCCACCGCGACTTCTCCGAGGACACCTACCGGGTGCTCGCGGCGTGCGACGCTGCGATCATGGTCCTCGACGCGGCCAAGGGCATCGAACCGCAGACCCTCAAGCTCTTCGAGGTGTGCCGCGAACGACGCATGCCGCTCCTCACGTTCTTCAACAAGTGGGACCGGCCCGGCAGGGAGATCCTCGAGCTGCTCGACGAGATCGAACAACTCCTCGGCATCCCGGCCACCCCGGTCACGTGGCCGGTCGGCATCGCCGGTGACTTCCGTGGGGTCGTCGACCGGCGCGACGGCACCTACACGCGGTACACGCGGGTCGCCCGCGGCGCACAGATCGCCCCCGAGGAGGAGGTCGAACCGGCCCGGGCCGCCGCCGAGGAGGGCGACGCGTGGACGACCGCGCAGGAGGAGCTCGAACTCCTCCACGAGATCGGCGCCGACCTCGACGTCGCATCGTTCCGACGCAACGAGTCCACACCCGCCTTCTTCGGATCAGCGCTCACCAACTTCGGTGTCGCGAAGCTCCTCGACGCCGTGATCGACCTCGTCCCGCCGCCCACCGACCGCCCCACCGCCGACGGCGGCACCCGGCCGATCGACGCGCCCTTCAGCGGGTTCGTGTTCAAGGTCCAGGCGAACATGGACCCCGCCCACCGCGACCGGATCGCGTTCCTGCGCGTGTGCTCGGGGCGGTTCGAGCGCGGCATGGTCGTCACCCACGACCGCACCGGCAAACCGTTCGCCACCAAGTACGCGGCGACGCTGTTCGGCCAGGACCGTTCGACCGTGGAGGAGGCGTACCCGGGCGACGTGATCGGCCTGGTCAACGCGACGGACGTCCGGGTCGGCGACGCCCTCTATGACCCGACCGGCCCGCCCGTGTCGTTCCCACCGATCCCGAGCTTCGCCCCCGAGCACTTCATGACCGCCCGGGTGCGGGACACCGGACGGTTCAAGCAGTTCCGCCGCGGCGTTGCGCAGCTCGACGAGGAAGGCGTCGTGCAGGTGCTGCGCGACCGCGACCTCGGCGACCAGGCACCGGTGCTCGCCGCGGTCGGCCGGCTGCAGTTCGAGGTCGCCGTCCACCGGCTCGAGCACGAGTTCGGCGCCCCGACCGAACTGTCGGCGACGAGCTACCGGGTCGCCCGGCGGACCGACGAGACCTCCGAGACGGAACTCCGACGGATGCGCGGCGTCGCCGTGCTGCAACGGGCCGACGGCACCCGGTTCGCGCTGTTCGAGTCGCCCTACTGGCTCGAACGCGTCGAACAGGACCACCCCGACCTGCTACTCGAACGGCTCGTCGCCGAAGGCACCGCCGGCTGAGCCGGCCCGGGGCTTCTCAGGCGGGAACGGCGGCGGCGGCCGCCCGTTCGGCGACCACCCGCTGATGCTGTTCGGCGGGTCCGGCCGCCAGGAACAGCACGAACGCCAACGCGGAGGAACCCGCCGCGACGAGATAGCTCAGGCGGTAATCGCTCAGGTCGTGCAGCACACCCATCGCCGACGGACCGACACCGACCCCGATCGTGGTGATGAGCTGGGCGAAGCTGTAGATCCGCGGGTACTCCCGCACACCGAACGCATCGGCGAGCAGCAACGGCTGCAACATGAGCAGGTTGCCGACCGACAGGCCGAAGATCACGCACGTCACGAGCAGCATCGTGGATGTCTCCGCGAACGCGAACATCGCGAGCGCCACGCCCTGCACGACGATCAGCACCGTCGAGAACTTCTTCACCGGGTAGCGCGAGGCCACGACCCCGCCGGCGAGCCGACCGCACACCGACGACCCGGCGACCACCGTCACCGACAGGGCCGCCATCCACTCCTGGCGTTCGGTCACCAGCTTCACCTGCTGGGCGATCCCGCCGACCTGGCCGAACATGATGCACAGGTACGCCGCCGCAGCGAACGCGTAGAACCTCGTCCGGCGCGCCTCCGCGAACGTGTAGCCCGCCGGAGGCGCCAACGGCCCGCCCGACGCCGGAGCCGGATCGCCGTCGGGGTACTGGCCGACTGCGGCGGGCGACGACCGCACGACGAAGATCGTCACCGGCAAGCTGACCGCCACCCACACGAGCGCGAGCCACGGTGTCACCGCCGCGATCCCTTGGCTCTTCACGAGCGACGCCACGAACGGGGTCACCACGATCCCACCAGCCGACAGACCCGTCGACGCCACCGACAACGCCACCGACCGCCGACGCACGAACCAGCGCGCCACCGTCGTCGTCGCCGGCACGAGACCCGACAGGGCGAACCCGATGCCGAACACGACGTTCGCACCGAACATCTGCCACTCGGCCTCGGCCCGACCGATCAACAACAATCCGCACGCTGCGATCAGTGAGCCGACCACGATGATGCGCCGGACGTCGATGCGCTGCATGTACGGCGCCGCCAGGTACCCGGCGAGACCCGACACCACGAAGAACACGGCGGTACCCGTGCTCGTCACGCCCGTCGACCAGCCCCGCTCCCGCACGAGCGCGTTCAGGAACACCGACTGGGCGTAGAACCCCATGCCCGACGAGGTCATCAGCACGACGAACAGGCCGGCGATCACCCACCAACCCCGGAACGCCTTCGTGTTCGCCACCGCTGCGTTGTCATCCATCGGGGCCGCAGCCTACGGCGACCACCCGGTCAGCGTCGCGACGACCGACGGTAGGGTCGGCCCGTGCAGCTCGTCACCTACATCGGCCCCGGCCGCCGCCCCACCCTCGGTGCCGTCCTCGGCGAAGGTGTGGTCGACCTCACCGCCCGCCTCGACCCCGACCACGGCACGATGCGCGGCCTGCTCGCCGGTGGGTCCGACGCCCTCGACCGGGCGCGCCACGTCGCCGCCACCGAAGGACCCGACGTGCTCGTCGGCGCGGTCACGCTGCTCCCGCCCGTGCCCGACCCGGCCCGCATCCTCTGCGCCGGGGTGAACTACGAGGCGCACCGGATCGAGACGGGGCGCGACCCGACCCTGCAACCGACGATCTTCACCCGGTTCCCGTCGTCGCTCGTCGGCGCCGGCACGCCGCTCACCAAACCACAGGAGAGCGACCGGTACGACTACGAGGGCGAACTCGCCGTCGTGATCGGCACGACCTGTCGGCGTGTCGCCGTCGCCGACGCCCTCGCCCACGTCGCCGGCTACGCGTGCTTCATGGACGGCACGGCGCGCGACTACCAGCGACTCACCACACAGTTCACCCCCGGCAAGAACTTCGACCGGTCCGGAGCGTTCGGGCCGTGGATCACCACCGCCGACGAGATCCCCGACCCGCAGGCGCTCCGCCTGCAGACCGTCGTCGACGGCGAGGTCCGCCAGGACACCACCACCGACCTGATGATCCACACCGTCGCCGAACTGATCGCCTTCTGCTCCACGTTCACCACCCTCGAGCCCGGCGACGTGATCGCCACCGGCACCCCCGGCGGGGTCGGCGACCGGCACGACCCGCCGCGCTACCTGCGCGCCGGCGCGCTCGTCGACGTCGCCGTGACCGGCGTCGGACGGCTCACGAACACCGTCGTCGACGGGTGAGCGACCGGGCACCGGCCGTCACGACGGCAACGGCCGGCGCTACGGTCCCGACCGTGGACGCACTGCGACTGCACGACCGGGACTACGCACGAGGCCTGCAGGAGATCGCGGACGGGGTGTTCGCCTACCTCCAACCCGACGGCGGCTGGTGCTTGTCCAACGCCGGGCTCGTCCGCGTCGGCGGCGAGAGCCTGCTCGTCGACACCCTCACCGACCTCCCGCGCACCCGGACCATGCTCGACACGATGGCGCCGATCACCGCCACCGCGCCGATCCGTCGACTCGCGATCACCCACGGCAACCTCGACCACTACTACGGCAACCAGCTCGTGGACGGTGCCGAGATCATCGCCTCGCGTGCCACCGCCGACGACATCGCGGACGGTCCGACCCCGGCGTCGATGCAGGCGATGCTGCACACCGACCTCGGAGCCGAACTGAACGGCTTCCTCCGCCACGCGTTCGGGTCCTTCGACTGGACCGGCATCACCGTCACCCCGCCGACCCGCACGTTCGAGGACCGGCTCGACCTCGACGTCGGTGGCACGCCGGTCGAACTCATCGAGGTCGGCCCGGCACACACCCACGGCGACACCATCTGCCACCTCCCCGACCGACGGATCGTGTTCACCGGCGACATCCTCTTCGTACACGGGACCCCCATCGTGTGGGCGGGTCCGTTCGCCAACTGGTACCGGGCATGCGACACCCTCCTCGGCCTGCACGCCGACGTGTACGTGCCGGGCCACGGTCCGCTGACCGACCGGCGCGGCGTGGAGACCGTGCGCTCCTACCTCGACCACGTGCACCGGGAGGCCCGACTGCGCTTCGACGCCGGGATGTCCTCCCTCGACGCCACCTTCGACATCGACCTCGGTGCGTTCGCCGACCTCGGCGACGCCGAACGGCTCGCCATCAACGTCGTCGCCGCCTACCGGGAGTTCGATCCGTCCGGCGACGAACCCAACGACCTGCTGGAGCTGCTGCGTCGCATGGCCGCACTCCGCAACCGGACCCACCGCGGTCGCCGAGGTGGCGCCGCCACCGAACCGCAGAACAGGATGCACCCGTGAAGATGCGCAAGCTCACCACCACCGACGCCTTCGTCCTGCTCGACCTCGAGGACGGACCCGTCCACGTCGGGACCGTGCGCAGCGCACCGAAGATCCTCCAGAGCGGCGCCGAGATGCTCGCCCGGTCGGTCACCTACTCCTTCGCGGCGTTCGGCATCGAAGCCGGCGGTGCCTCCGCCGGCGTGAACGCCGCCCCCGAGGACCGTGCCGCAGCCGTCGCAGCGTTCGCTGCCGAGGTCGCCGGCTGGGACGGGATCCGTCTCGACGCCGGCAAGGGCGTCGACGCCGCGGACCTCGCCGAGCTGCAGGCCGCGGACCCCCGGCCCGCCGTCCTGACCGACGCCGTCGACGGCATCACCGGCGCCGAACGGCTCACCCTCGCCGGGATCGTCGCCGCTGCGACCGCCGCTGCTGGCGCCCTCTCCGGCGCACGGGTCGCGATCGAGGGGTTCGGCCCCGCCGGCCTCGCGCTCGCCCGGGCCGTCGAAGCCGCCGGCGGCGGGGTCACCGCCGTCGCCACCGGCGCCGGCACGCTCCTCGCCCCCGACGGCATCTCGGCCGACACCCTCGCCGCCGGATGGGACGCCCACGGTGAAGGCCTCGTCAAGCAGCTCGAGGGCACCCAGAAGCCCGGCTGGGCGATCTGGGGTGCCCCCGCCGACATCGTGTTCACCGGGTCGAAGGCCGGGGCGCTCACCCACGAGGGCGTCCCGCACCTCGGCGCCCGAGCCGTCGTCCCGACCGGGCCGGTCCCCGTCACCACGAAGGCCGTCGCCGCGATGCTCCGCAGCGGCGTGATCTACGTCCCCGACTTCCTCGCCCTCGCCGCGCCGCTCCTCGTCGGGGCCGAAGCCGCGAGCGTCGACGACGCACCCGGACGGATCACCGAGGCGGTCGGCCGCCATGCCGGTCACCCCGACGGGCTCCTCCTCGGTGCGTGCGCCGCCTCCGAGGACTTCCTGCGGACCTGGCGTCCGGCACCGCCCTTCGGCCGACCGCTCGCCTGAGCAGGAGCAGCACCCCATGATCGCTGTTGACCCGTCCTCCTTCGACCACCGGACCGTCGATGCCGGTGGGGTCCGCATCCACTGCGTCGAGGCCGGCACCGGTCCCGCGGTGCTGTTCGTCCACGGGTTCCCGGAGTCGTGGTACTCGTGGCGCCACCAGCTCCCCGCGCTCGCCGGCGCCGGGTACCGGGCGATCGCCATCGACGTGCGGGGCTACGGCCGGTCGAGCGCACCGACCGCCGTCGACGCGTACCGCATGGTCTGCCACGTCGGCGACAACGTCGGCGTCCTCGACGCGCTCGGCATCGACCGGGCGGTGGTCGTCGGCCACGACTGGGGGGCGCCCATCGCGTGGAACTCGGCGCTGCTGCGACCCGACCGGTTCGTCGCCGTGGCGGGCCTCTCGGTGCCGTTCGCACCGCGTACGCCCACCCGGCCGACCGACGCCTTCCGGGCGATGGGCGGCGACGAGGAGTTCTACATCTCCTACTTCCAGGAGCCGGGCCGGGCCGAGGCCGAGATCGAACCCGACGTGCGCACCTGGCTCGCCGGCTTCTACTACTCGGCGTCGGGCGATGCGCCGCCGATGGTCCCCGGCACCGGGTCGATGGCGACGATCCCCCACGGCGGTCGCATGCTCGACCGGTTCCACCTGCCCGCCGACGGCGCGATGCCCGCATGGCTCGACGAGGACGATCTCGGGTTCTACGCGGGGGAGTTCGAACGGACCGGGTTCGCCGGGGCACTCCACCGGTACCGCAACGTCGACCGCGACTGGGAGGACCTGGCGTTCACGAGCGGTCGACCGATCGACGTGCCGTCGTTCTTCCTCGGCGGATCGAAGGACGGTCCGACGATCTGGGGCGCGGCCGCGATCAAGCGGTTCGAGCGGACGCTCCCGAACCTGCGGGGCATGCGCATCCTCGACGGGTGCGGCCACTGGGTGCAGCAGGAACGGCCCGCCGAGACCAACGAGGCGCTGCTCGGCTTCCTCGCCGACCTCACCTGGTGAACACCTGCGGACTCAGTGCCGGGCGTCGACCTCGGCGGTGATCCGCAGCGCCACCCCGTCGAGACGTTCCTCCACGATCCGGACCCCCGGCGGGAACAGCGACCGGGTCTCCTCGACCGTCGGGAACACGATCCCCGACGGTCCGAGCGCGGCCTGCAACAGACGCCCCGGGGTCGACGACGCCCGCACCAGGCTCATCGTGAAGATCCGTCCACCCGGACGCACGACCCGACCCATCTCGGCGAGCGCACCCCGCAGGTCACCGATCTCGTTGAGCGACCCGCCCATCACGGCGGCATCGGCGGCACCGGTGCGCACCGGCAGCCGCTGTGCCCGGGCCCGGACCGGCAGCACACGGTCGGCGATCAGCTCCGCCGCAGCGCGGTCGCGTGCCCGACGCGCGAACGGGGCGCTGTGGTCGACCATCACGACGTCGGCGCCACGTGCGGCGAGGTGACGGCCGTAGAGACCCTCCGACGCGGCGACGTCGACGACGAGCCCGCCGGTGACCTCGCCGACGGCGGCGGCGAGCTCGGCGAGCTCCTCCTCGATCGGGAACGGGCGACCTGCGAGCAACCCGAGCGACCGGACCCGCCAGAACCGTTCGTAGACGAGCGGGGTGAGCGGCACCAGGTTCGAGAGCTGCGCGACGCTGAGATGCGGGCGGTCACCACCCATCGCGTCGAGCACGCCGTCGTGCCACGGCAGCACACCACCCGCCTCGCAACGGACCGTGCCGTCGTCGCCGACGACGAGGCCGTGCGACGGGTCGGTCGGGCACGCGAGCGACGTGATCCGACGCAGCAACAGGACGGAGGGCGGCTCGACGTGGCTCGACCGGGACGGCGACATCCCCCTGTCGTACCGGGTGGCGACCGCGTCCGGCAACCCGTCCGACACCGGCGCACCGCCCCGCCCTAGGGTCGGGGCATGGCGATCGGGCTCACGATCCGGACCCTCGACGGCACCGTCCACGACCTGGCGATCGACGACCACGGCCACTTCGCGGACCCGGCCGACGTCACCCTCGACGCCGTCTGGGACACCGGAGCGTGGTACGCGGTGTCCGGCCTCGCCGACTGCCACGCGCACCTCTCGGGCGACGAGGTCGGCGAACGGGTCGGTCCCGACGAGCTCCCGGCGTTCGTCGCCGCGAGTGCGTGGGCGCAACTCCAGGGGGGCGTGTTCCTCGTCGCCGACAAGGGCACCCACGACGAGTTGACGCTGCGCATCCTCGACGCCCCGCCGACCGAACGGCCCGACCTGCAGATGGCCGGCCGGATCATCACGAGCCCCGGCGGCTACTACGGCGACTTCGGTGAGGAGGTCGACCCGGCGGATCTCGCGCACGCCGTGCGCGCCGCCGCCGGTCGCAACGGGTCGACCTGGGTGAAGATCGTCGGCGACTGGCCGAAGAAGGGCGTCGGCCCGACCCCGAACTTCGACGAGGAGGCGTTGCGCGCCGCGGTGGAGGTCGCCCACGCCGCCGGGGTGCGCACCGCGATCCACACCTGCGCCCCCCGCACCGCGAGCCTCGCCGTCGCCGCCGGCGTGGACTCGATCGAACACGGCCTGTTCCTCACCGTGGAGGACATCGAGGCCCTCGGCCGCCGGGGCGGGGCATGGGTGCCGACCATCGACGCCATGGAGGCCATCCGGGACATGCTCGGCGAGAGCTCCTCCGGTGGGCGGCTGTTCGCAGAAGGCCTCGGCAACGTTCGGGAACTGCTTGCCGGCGCACCGGGCGTCGGGGTCACCGTGCTCGCCGGCACCGACCTGCACCTCGCACACGGCCACGTCGCCGAGGAAGCCCTCAAGCTGCACGAGTACGGCCTCGACGCCGCTGCGGTGGTGCATGCCATGACGACGGCCGCCTACGACTACCTCGGACACCACCACGCGTTCCGGCCCGGGGAGGACGCCGACGTCGTGTTCTTCGACCGCGACCCGCGCGACGACCTCACCGTGCTGCAGCGCCCCCGCCTCGCCGTCCGCCACGGGCGGATCGTGGCGGGGTCACCGGCCTGAACCTCAATCGAGGAGCGCCTGCGCCTCCCGCACGACGAGCGGACGGTCGACCGTCGACGTGACCGGCGGATCGACCCGGAACGGCCCCCGACCCTCGAAGGTGTAGGAGATGTCGAAGCGCGCCGTTGCGGCGACGGTCAGTGCAGCGTCGGGCGAGGGGACGGTCGAACGGTGCGTGTACCGACGCCACGGCGCCCCACGGGCACCCGGGACCCCGAGACCCTGCGGTCCGAGCCGATCACCCGTCCCGTCGCCGTAGTCCCAGTCGACGGCCACGAGGTCGAACCGCACGTCGACCGTGAACCCGACGACGTCATGTCGGGAGAACAGCGGCGCACCCCGGTACCCCTCGATCCAGAACCACGTCTCGGTCCCCACGACCGCGCGCCCGGCCGGCGACACGCCGATCGCCATCGGCGGCGGGGCCACCTCGGCGAGGTACCAGGCGGCGAACGACCACACCTCGGCGTCGACGTCGACGATGTCGGCGATCCAGCCGATCTCGTCGAACCGGCCGCCGAGGCCGTCGACACAGGTCACCCAGTAGCGACCGAACGTCGCGACCCCCACCGGCGCGGGGAGGAACACCACATCGGGCGGCAGCACGCCGTGCACCGGCGCGTCGACGAGGGCGTCGTCGATGTCGAACGTCGCGGTCCAGCACGACCAGCTCCCCGCCGACCGGTCGACGTCGGCGACGAGATCGAACCCGCCGCCGAGCCGCAGCCCCCACACCCGGGCCCGGGACCCGTCGCTCATGACCGGTGGGAGCTGCGCCCCCGCTGGGGGACCACCCACCTCGACCGTGCCCGCGCCGAAGGACACCACGAGCGCGACCACGGCGCCGATCACCCATCGAGGGCGGCGAGCGCCCCGCCGTCGGATCGGTGCCGATCCCACGTCGCCTCCTGACGTCACCCCCCTCCGGGTGACAGGGATGGAGAGTGTACGAAAAACTGTGAGTCGGTGCCCGGCCGACGGGGACGGCCGGTCGGTAACGTCGGGGGGTGCGCGTCGGCCTGGTCCTCCCGCAACGTTCCCACGACGGCGGTCCGCTGCGCCGGGGCGACCTCGCCCGGGGTGCGGCCCGCATCGAGGCCCACGGGTTCGCCTCCGTTTGGGCGTTCGACGCCGTCGGCCGCGGCTTCCTACTGCCCGACGCCCTCACCGCGCTCGCCGTCGCCGCAGGCGCGACCACCACCGTCGAACTCGGCACCGGCGTGCTCCAACTCCCGCTCCGCCCGCCCTTCGAGCTCGCGCAGCGGGTCGCTACCGCCCACCACGTCATCGGCGACCGGTTCCTGCTCGGCGTTGGGGCCGGGTCGACCGAGGACGACTTCGTCGTGACCGGGACCGCCTACGCCGACCGGTTCCGGACCTTCGGCCACCACCTCGACGTCCTCGGGCGCCTGCTCGACGGCGAGGTCGTGGACGGTCGGCGGCTCGGCGTCTGGGACGACGTGCGCGGCGGACCGCCGATACTCATCGGGTCGTGGGTGGGCAGCCGGTGGATCGACCGTGCCGCCCGCGACCACGACGGGTGGATCGGATCGGGCGCCCGAACGAGCTGGACGCTGCTCGCCGAGGGGATCGCACGGTTCCGCGCCGCCGGGGGACGACGTGCGGTCGTCACCAACGTCGCCGTCGACCTCGACGCCGACCCCGGCCCCGTCGGACCGGACGACCCCGTCGACCTGCGGTGCGACCTGGAGGAGGCGGTGCGCCGACTGCGCCGGCTCGCCGAGCTCGGGTTCGACGACGTCGTGGGCGTCCTCGGCCGGCACACCGACGCCGCACTCGGCGCGCTCGCCGACGTGGTTCGGGCGGCGGCGACCGACTAAAGGGCGGCGCGTCAGTCGATGGACTTCGACGGGCGGCCCGGGCCCTCGCGGTCGCGGCCCCGGACGTCGGCGTTCAGCCGGGCGTCCGCCATCAGCCCGGCGACGATCGGTCGCAGGGTCGTCGGGTCGTCGACCGGCGGCACGCTCGGCCCACGGTGCCACCCCTCGGCGATCGCGAGCTCACGTCCCGACACCTGGAACGCCCGGCCGGTCACCTTCGCCGACTCGGTGCTCGCCAACCACGTGACGATCGGGGCGATCCAACGGGGCGACCGTTGCTCCCGTTCGGCGTCGTCGGCGGGAGCCGGGCCGAGCCCTTCGGTCATCCGCGTGAGCGCGCCCGGCGACACGCAGTTCACCGTCACCCCGTAGCGGGCGAGCTCCATCGCCGCGATGACCGTGAACGCAGCGATCCCCGCCTTCGCCGCCCCGTAGTTCGTCTGACCCGGGTTGCCGTAGATCCCCGACACCGACGTCGTGTTGATGATGCGAGCGTCGACCGTCTCGCCGGCCTTCACCTGGTCACGCCAGTAGGCGGCCGCCCAGCGGCTCGGCGCGAACGTGCCCTTCAGGTGCACGTCCATCACGGCGTCCCACTCGCCCTCGGTCATGTTCGTGAGCATCCGGTCCCGCAGGATCCCGGCGTTGTTCACCACGACATCGAGGCGCCCGAAGGACTCCACCGCGGTGTTGATCATCCGCTGGGCACCCTCCCACGACGACACGCTGTCGCCGTTCGCGACGGCCTCCCCGCCGAGCGCACGGATCTCGGCGACGACCTGCTCGGCCGGCGACAGATCGCCGCCCGTGCCGTCAACCGCGCCGCCGACGTCGTTCACGACCACCTTCGCGCCGTGCTCCGCGAGCATGAGCGCGTGCTCTCGGCCGATGCCGCGCCCCGCACCCGTCACCAGGCACACCCGTCCCTCGCACAACCTCGCCACGACGTCCTCCCCTGACCGCGTCGACTGCGGCGGAGCCTACGACCCCGTCGACACCACGGCCGTCACCGCGACGAGGCGGAACCCGAGGCCCCCGTCGTGGACGACGTCGACGAGCGTCCGCAACGGCCCCACCCCCGCCTCGACGTTGTCGAGTGCCTCGGCGACGAACGCCGGCGACCCGTACACGACGACCGGGCGACGGACCCCGTTGCGGATCTCCGCAGCGAATTCCGGGGCGAGCACGCCCCGGTCATGGGGCAGGAGGCGGCCGGCGACGTGCGCGCCGTATGCGGCGGTGTTGTTGCTCGCCTGCCCGGTCTCGGCCACGAAGGAGGCCGCAGCGTCGTCCGGGACGGCGTCCATCCGTTCGACGAACCAGACGAACTCGTCGAGGATCTGCGGGGTGCGCAGCTCGTCGTTGCGGAACACCAGGTCGTAGCGCGGCGAGTAGTTGATCCCGAACACCGGGTCGGGCTCGTAGGGCGGCGGGCCGAGGTGCGCGACGGCGACGACGACGAGCAACACCGGCGCGGCCACCACGGGTCGGACGGCGACGACCACCACCGCGACCACGCCGAGCGCGACGAACGCCGGCCAGGACGGGACGTGCGCCCACGACGGCAACCCGACGGCGAGCACCGCCAGCCAACCCGCCGTCGTCACGCCGACCGCCCAGGTCGGCAACCGTTCGAACGTGCGCACGAGCACCACCGCCGTTGCCGTGCCGAACGCCGGGGTGATGAACGCCCAGTAGTAGGGGATCTCGAGTCCGCTCTGCCCGGCGAAGAGCTGCGAGCCGATGTGGATCGCGTACTGGACGGCGCACAGCACGAGCAGCGCCCGCTCGACCCGGCCGAACCGCACCGCCCCCGTCGCCCGCAGCGCTGCGGCTGCGACGAGCAGCACCGCCGGCGCCCATAGCCAGGTGAACGCACCGAGCCAACCGAGCGACGGCGACCGGAACACGTCCTGGGTCTGCGGGTTGACGACGAGGAAGGCCAACGTCGGACGGTAGATGTTGCGCACCCCGAACCCGACGAAGAAGAACGCCCACCCGGCGACGAACGTGACCACGCCCGCAGCGCCGGCGACCACCGCGTGGCGGACCAGCGCACGCACCCCCGACCAGGAGAGCACGACACCGAGCAGCACCGTCGTCGACACGAGCACGATCGACCACGGGTTGGCGATGCCGAGCAGCGCCGCCAGCACACCGACCGCCGCAGCGCTGCGGTCGTCGTGCCGGGGACGGGTGCAGAGCGCGACGAGGACGAACCCGAGGCTCACCGCCACGTACTCGACGTAGTCGGAGAAGAACGCCCGCACGAACACGGGCAGGGTGAGGACGACCGTGCCGGCAGCGACGGTGTGGGCGCGACGCCATCCGCAACGGCGTCCGAGCGCGGCGACGGCCGCCAGCACGGCGGCGGCCAGCGCCCACCGCAGGAGCAGCCGACCGGTCGCATAGGGGAACACGGCGTCGACCGCGGCGAGCGGCAGGTAGGCGGACCAGCGGCTGACGAAGTACCAGTTCTGACCGACCGCAGCGAGGAAATCGTCGAGGTTCGTGCCGAGGCCGGTGTAGAAGCGCGGGTCGAGATCGTTCGACAACAGCGCGTACGGGTCCGGTCGGAGCACCACGAACAGCACGACTGGGAGCACGGCGACGACGACGAACCGCTCGAGGCGCGCCCGGTCCGCCGTCGGACGGCGGGGACGGCGCCGTGTCCCGGTCACGGTCGGAACGAGGTCACCGCGTCGAGCACCCGATCGACCTCGACGTCGGTCAGGCCGGCGAACAGCGGCAGGCGGACGAGCGTGTCGCCCGCGTCCTCGGTGACCGGATGCTGTCCGGGTCGGCCGCCGAGACGTTCGCCGACCGTGGAGAGGTGCAACGGCTGGTAGTGGAACACCGCGAGCACCTCACGCTCACGCAGGTGAGCGATGAAGCGAGTGCGCACCTCGAGCGACGCGAACCGCAGGTGGTAGAGGTGCGCGGTGTGCGGTGCGGTCGCGGGGTCGAGCGGCCGTCGCACCCCGTGCTCCGCCGCCCAACCGGCCGTCGCCGCGTGGTAGCGGTCCCAGATCGCGTGCCGTCGCGCCTGGAGGTCCTCGAACCGTTCGAGCTGGCCGACGAGCACGCCGGCGAGCAGATCCGAGAGCACCCACGACGACCCGACGTCGACCCAGGTGTACTTGTCGACCTGGCCGCGCAGGAACCGGCTGCGGTCGGTCCCCTTCTCGCGCAGGATCTCCGCCCGTTCCACGAGGACCGGGTCGTTGCCGTGCAGCGCGCCGCCCTCGCCGCAGGTGACGTTCTTCGTCTCGTGGAAGCTGAGGGTGGACAGGTGCCCGAACGTACCGAGCACACCACCGTCTTCGACACCGAACAGCCCGTGAGCGTTGTCCTCCACGAGGAGCAGCCCGTGCCGGTCCGCGATCTCCCGGAACCGTCGCGGGGTCGCGCCGACGCCGCCGTAGTGCACGATGCAGATCGCCCGGGTTCGCTCGGTGATCGCCGCCTCGACGAGATCCGGACACAGGTTCAGCGTGTCCGGACGGACGTCGACGAACACCGGTGTCGCCCCGTGCAGCAGGAACGCCGACGCGGTCGACACGAACGTGTAGGCGGGCACGATCACCTCGTCGCCCGGCGCGAACCGGCCGAGCAGCGCGGCCATCTCGAGCGCGTGCGTGCAGGACGTCGTGAGCAACGTCCGACCCGTTCCGTGCCCGACCTCGAGCGCCGCCTCGGCGCGCCGGGTGAACGGACCGTTGCCCGAGACGTGGCCGTCGGCGACCGCCTGCGCGAGGTAGGCGAGCTCCTTGCCGTCGAAGGTCGCCCGGTTGAACGGGATCATCGCGGGCCCTCCGGCAGAGAACGCCCGACCCGTTCGGCGACCACGTAGCTCGGTCGGCGCATCACCCGGAAGTGCATGCGGGCGAGGTACTCACCGATCACGCCGAGGGTCATGAGCTGCACCCCCGAGAAGATCGCGATCATCGAGGCGAGGAAGGGGAACCCCGGCGCCGAGCTTCCCGTCAGCAGCAGGCGACCCAGCACCCACAGCAACAGGACGACCCCGAAGAACGCCGTCACGAGACCGACCGTCGTCGCCACCTGCAACGGGAGCGCGCTGTACCCGGTCGCGATGTCGATCGCGAAGCGGAAGAGGCGGCGGAACGTGTAGTTCGATCGGCCCGCGGCACGGTCGTGATGGGCGACGTCGCGCGCCGTGAACCGGGACGTCGACCACGACAGCAGCGCGTCCAACGACACGCCCGGGCCGAGGTCGGCGGCGAACCCGTCCCGCAACGCCGTGCGGAACACCCGGTAGGAGCTGAGCAGCGCTGCGTGCTCGACCCCGAGCACGCCGGACATCACCGTCCGAAGGCCGTTCGACCCGCCCCGACGCCACCGTCGCTGGGCCACCGCACGAGGTCGGCCGTAGACGACGTCGACGTCGTCGGTGAGCGCCGCGAGCAGTCCCGGCAGCTCCTCCGGCGGGTTCTGCAGGTCGTCGTCGAGGGTGGCGGTGAGCTCGTAGCGGGCGGTGCGCACACCGGCGAGTAACGCGCTGTGCTGGCCGGCGTTGCGACCGAGCCGAACCCCCATGACGTGGGCATGCTGCGCGGCGAGCTCCCGGACCACCGCCCACGTCGCCGCAGGGCTCCCGTCGTCGACGAGGACGACCTCGTGCGGCACCCCGGCGAGCGCGACGCCGATCCGTTCCACGAGCACCGGCAAGGTGTCGGTGCTGCGGTACACCGGCACCACCACCGACACCCCGGGCACCGGATCGACGGGCATGGCACCGGTTCGGGACACGGTCGCACTCTACGCTGCCCCCGACATCACCTTCGAAAGGACGGGGAGCAGACGTGGGTGCCACGGGGACGCCGGCGAGCGGGTTGATCGACGAGCTGGTGCGCCGCGGCTGGTCGCCGCCGCCCGTCGTCGACGGCGTGTACCGGCCCGCCGGGACCACCGACCCGGCCGCCGTGTCGTACCCCGGATCGGGGATCGACGTGCTCGCGAGCCACGCCGAGGGGAGCTGGTGGACCGCCCACCGCGCCGCATGGGCGGCACGCGAGCTCGCCGACCACGGGATCCGCTCACTGCTCGACGTGGGCGCCGGCAGTGGGTCGATGGCGGTCGCGCTACGCGCCGGCGGCGTCGACGTCGTCGGGGTCGAACCCCACCCGCACGGTGCAGCGGCGATCGCCGCCGCCGGGGTGGCCGCCGTCTGCGGTGGACTCGCCGACCTCGCCCTCCCCGACGGGAGCGTGCCGGCGATCGGGTTCTTCGACGTGCTCGAACACCTCCCCGACCCCGTCGACGTGCTCCGCGAAGCCGCCCGGGTGCTCCGTCCCGACGGGGTCGTCCTCCTCGCCGTGCCCGCCTACCGGTGGTTGTGGAGCTCCGAGGACGAGCACGCCGGGCACTTCCGCCGCTACGACCGGGCGATGGTGCGCGCCGAGGCGCGGGCGGCCGGCCTGCTCGTCGTGCGGACCGAGCACCTGTTCGCGTCGCTCGTCCCGCTCGTCACCGCGGCCCGCCGGGTGCCCTACCTGCTCGGCAGGCGGCCCGACCCCGCCGCCGTCGACCGGACCGTCGGCCGCCAGCTCGACCCGCCCGCAGTACTCGCCCGCGCCGCAGGGATGGTGCTCGGCATCGAGAACCGCATCGCCCGGGTCGCACCCCTCCCGGTCGGCACGTCACTCGTCGCCGTGCTGCGTCGACCCTCCCGCTGAGGCGGGCGGCCCCGAGCTCAGAGCAGACCGATCCGCCCCACCGGCCAGAGCCGGACGAAGGCGTGGCCGACGATCTCGTCCTCGTCGACGGGCCCGTAGCAGCGACCGTCGAGGCTCTGACCCCGGTTGTCGCCGAGCACGAAAACGTGCCCGTCGGGGACAACGATCTCCTCGTCGGGGCGGTAGCGACCGCACGCCCCCTGCATCGTCGTCGTTCCCGGAGCACCCGCCGCATCGGGCTTCACCCAGGGTTCGTCCTGCACCTCGCCGTTGACGATGAGCCGGCCGTCCGCCGCTGCGACCGTGTCGCCCCCGACGGCGACGACCCGCTTGATGAGCTGGCCGGGCTGGCCGGGTTGCGGGGTCGGGTTGTCGAACACGATCACGTCACCCCGATCGACGTCGCCGAGCCGGTACGACAGCTTCGACACGAGCACCCGGTCGCCGACGAGCAGCGTGTTCTCCATCGACCCGCTCGGGATCACGAACGCCTGAGCGACCCACGTCTTGATGACGAGTGCGGCGACCACCGCGACCCCGACCGCGACCACCCACTCGAGCGCACCTCGACGACCGGCGGCGACCCGCCGGCGACGCCGGGCTGCGGCGAGCGCCCGGACGGCGTCGTCGGAGGACCCCATCAAGCGGCCACGCAGAACCGACCGGGTTCGACCTCGACGACCTGCCCGGACGCGACGAACGCGGCGAGGTGCAGCTCGGCGGTGCGGCGTTCCACCATGTCGACGAAGGACAGGTCGACACCGGGGCGGTACACGAAACGGTGCCGCACGAGGTCGTCGAGCGTGCGGGGCTCGGCGAGGTGCTCGAGCATGGCGACCTCGCGCCGGTCGATGACCGCCTCGAAGTCGTCGAGGAGTGCGAGGAACGTGGCCCGACCCTCGATCACTCCCTTGTGGTGGAAGGTGCCGAACCAGCGGGCGTCGACCTCACGGCAGCGGGCGATGCTGCGGCGGAACCCTTCGAGGGTGGACGACGCGTCGCCGTAGTACGGGCCGAACCCGGTCAGGTCGATGTCGCCGATCGCGAAGAACCCGTCGGGTTCGACGAGGAACCCGCAGTGGCCGGCGGTGTGCCCCGGGAGGAAGATCGCGGTGACGGTCCGGCCGCCGCCGAGATCCCAGCGCATGCCGTCCTCGAACGCGGTGGCGTCGGGCCGGCCGACGTAGTGGAAGTCCCGCAGGACCTCTTCCTGCCAGTGGGCGCGGAGCTCGCCCTCATAGCCGTAGGCGTCCATCAGGCCGTCGATGGAGACCATCGCCGGGTGGTCGTCACGGTGCACCCACACCGGCAGCGTCGGGTAGTGGGTGAGACCGGGGACATGGTCCTCGTGCACGTGAGAGAGCAGCACCCCGTCGACGGGGACGGGCGCGCCGCCACGGCCGTGGACGGTCATCGACGGGTCGACGAGCAGCCGACTCTCCGAGCCCTCGAACACGAACGAGTTGCCGTCGGGGTACTTCCCGCCGTCGGCGCCGCCCATGACGAGCACACCGCCGTAGCGTTGATCCTCCGCCGTCGACCCCATCACCGGACCTCCTCGTCCATCGGTCCGCCACGGTAGCCGCCCACTACGATCCGCCGACGTGCGGAGCACAAGGCGATGAGCTTCACCTGGCGGCGACAGGCGGCACGGGTCGTGCCGCTCGACGAGCACGGGCGGGTGTACCTGATCAACGCCCGCGACCCGGGCGACTGGTCGAAGCCGGCCTGGTGGGAGATCCCCGGCGGGGGGATCGAGGCGTTCGAGTCCTCCGCCCACGCGTGTGCCCGCGAGCTGTGGGAGGAGGCGGGGATCCGCGACGCCGAGATCGGCCCCGTCGTGTGGACCCAGCACGTGAACTTCACCTTCGCCGGCTACCACTTCGACCAGGACGAGGTCATCCACGTCGCCTGGTGCCGGTCCGACAGCCAGCACGAACCGCAGGGGCTCGAACTGTTCGAGGCGATGGCGTTCGAGGGCGGCCGCTGGTGGACCCTCGAGGAACTGCTCGCGTCGGACGAACCGACGCTCCCGCCGCGCCTGCGCGAGTTCCTCCCGGCGCTGCTCGCCGGCGAACTGCCGGACGAGCCGATCAACATCGAGTGACCGGGACGCGCCGACCCGCCGCTGGGTAGGGTCCCCGCCATGTCCGCCACGCTGCTCGACGTCCGCAAGGGCGTCGCCACGATCACCCTGAACCGCCCCGAGAACCGCAACGCGCTGTCCGTCGAGCTCGTCAACAGCCTCGGGGACCACCTCGAGGCGGCGCTCGCCGACCCGGCGGTACGGCTCGTGGTCCTCACCAACAACGGCACGACGTTCTGCGCGGGTGCCGACCTGAAGGCCGGGGCGGTCGGTCAGCGCACCGAAGGCAACCGGCACTTCGTCGAGATCTTCGAGATGATCCTGCAGTCCGACAAGCCGGTCATCGCACGGGTCGCCGGCAACGCGATGGCCGGTGGCCTCGGCCTCGCCGCCGCGTGCGACATCTCGATCATGTCGGCGTCGGGGATGCTCGGGTTCACCGAGGTGCGCATCGGCGTCGCCGCCGCAGTGATCTCCGTGGTGTGCCTGCCGAAGATGCGCCGCGCCGACGCTCTCGACCTGTTCCTCACCGGGGAGCGGATCAGCGCGGCGCGCGGCGTCGAAGTCGGTCTCATCAACTACGCGGTGCCGGACGACGAGCTCGACGCGAAGGTCGACGAGATCGTCGGCAAGGTCGTGCGCGGCGGACCGATCGCCCTCGCCCGTTCGAAGGAGCTCGTCTACCGGGTTCCCGAGCTCCGCGACCGGGCCGAGGCGTTCGCGTGGACCGGCCAGCTCTCCGCCGCCCTGTTCGCCTCCGAGGAGGGCCAGGAAGGGATCGCGTCGTTCCGGGAGAAGCGCGACCCGAGCTGGATCCCCCGGTGACCGGCGCGGTGACGGGGCCGACCGGCGACGCCGGTAGCCTCCTCGCCTCGTGATCTCCGTCGTCGGACTCGCCAAGGCACACGGCGCCAAACAGCTCTTCCGTGACGTGTCGTTCCGGCTCCTGCCGGGGCGGAGGATCGCGCTCGTCGGCGGGAACGGCGTCGGCAAGACGACGTTGCTCGAGATCGTCCTCGGGGTGCAGGAGCCCGACGGCGGTGAGATCCACCGCACGAGAGGCGTCCGGGTCGGCTACCTGCCCCAGGAAGCGGTCGGCACGGCCGACGACGACACGACCGTGCTCGAGTCGGTGCTCGCCGGAGCCGGTCCGATTCGCGAGCTCGAGGGAAAGCTCGCCGAGCTCGCCGAACGGCTCGCCACCACGACCGGTGCCGAGAACGAACGGGCGCTCGAGGCGTACGGCGCCGCGCAGAGCCGCTTCGAACAGCTCGGTGGGTACGCGCTCGAGGCGGAGGCCCACCGGATCCTCGCGGGTCTCGGGTTCACCACCTCGGCGGTCGACCGGCCGGTCCGCTCGCTGTCGGGCGGCTGGCAGATGCGGGCGGCACTCGCCCGACTGCTGCTCGACCGGCCCGACGTGCTCGTGCTCGACGAACCGACGAACCACCTCGACACCGACTCCGTCGCCTGGCTCGAGACCATGCTCGCCGCCTACCCGGGCGCGATCCTCTTCGTCAGCCACGACCGGGACTTCATCGACACGGTCGCGGAGCGTGTCGTCGAGGTAGCGAACGGCACGGCGACGGAGTACGTGGGCGGGTTCGCCGAGTTCATCGTGCAACGCGAGGATCGGCTCGCCCAGCTCCGGGCCGCGGCTGCCACCCAGCAGCGGCAGATCGCGCACGTCGAACGGTTCGTCGAACGCTTCCGGTACAAGGCGACGAAGAGCCGGCAGGTGCAGAGCCGCCTCAAGACCCTCGAACGCCTCGAGCAGATCGAGGTTCCCGAGGCCCGTGAGCTCGCCGCCCGGTTCGCGTTCCCCGAACCCCGCCGGTCGTCACGGGTCGTCGCCGAGATCGTGGGCGCCGACGTCGGCTACGACGACGTGCCGGTCCTCCGCGGCGTCGACCTCGTCGTCGAACGGGGCGAGAAGCTCGCGCTGGTCGGCCCGAACGGGGCGGGCAAGACGACCCTCGTGCGACTCCTGCTCGGCCAGCTCGAGCCGCTCGCCGGCACGTGCACCCTCGGGGCGAACGTGGACGTCGCCTACTTCGCCCAGCAGCAGGTGGAGTCGCTCGATCTGTCCATCACGGTGCTGCAGGAGTTCCAGAAGGCGTTCGACGCGCCGCCGGACGGCGACCGGGCCGGTCGACCGGGTTGGCAGACCGGCAGCGCCAGGGGCCGCAGCAGCCGCACGGTGCTCGGCAGCTTCGGGTTCACCGGCGACGCCGCCGACCGGAAGGTCGGGGAGCTCTCCGGTGGGGAACGCACCCGGCTCGCGCTCGCGAAGGCGATGGTCCACCCGGTGAACCTCCTCGTGCTCGACGAGCCGACCAACCACCTCGACCTTCCGAGCTGCGACGTGCTGCAGGACGCGCTGTCCGTGTACCCGGGAACCGTGCTCCTCGTCAGCCACGACCGTTATCTGATCCGTCAGGTCGCGTCGTCCCTGCTCGCGGTGCGGGACGGTGCCGTCCGCCGACACGACGGGGTCGACGAGACGGTGCTGAGCCCGCGTGACGAGCCGACGAGCCGCCCGACCACCAAGTCCACCAAGCCCGCCAGATCCACCAAGCCCACCGCCCCGGCGGCGACTCCGACGCTGGGTCGCGCCGACGGGCAGGGCGACCGGCGGGAGGCCCGCCGCGACGGCGCCGAACGGCGCCAGAAGCGGTCGGCCGCCACGAAGGAGCTCCGCCGCTCCGTGGAGCGCATCGAGCGACAGCTCGCCACCGCGGAGTCGGCGGTCGCCGACCTCCAACGCCAGCTCGCCGACCCCGAGCTCTACCAGGACAACACCCGGGTTCAGGACCTCGTCGCCCGTCACGA
Source organism: Actinomycetota bacterium (assembly GCA_016870475.1). GTDB lineage: Bacteria > Actinomycetota > Acidimicrobiia > Acidimicrobiales > CAIXPF01 > VGBO01. Next base: position 30,008 of record VGBO01000012.1, read on the forward strand.
CGACGCGAAGGACCGTGCGTCCCGACTGATGGAGGCGTGGACCGAGGCGTCGCTCGCCCTCGAACGGGCCGAGGCCTCCGTCGGCTGACGACGGGCGGACCCCGTCCGGTTCCGGGTCCGGGTCGCTGCGGTAGCGTCGGCGGGCGTGGCGGAGGAGATCGAGGTCGTCGTCGGCGACGCGGCGGATGCGCTCGCTGGCGTCGGCTCGTGCACGGTCGTCGCCGGGCCGACGGCCGCTGCCGCCATCCGCCTCGACCGGTTGACCCCACTCCGGACGATCACCCCCGGTTCGCTCGAGGAACTCGCGCTGGACCGGCTCGTCGAGTCCGAACGCAGGGTCGACGCGACGACCGTCGTCGGCGTCGGCGGTGGCGTCGCGCTCGACACCGCGAAGTACCTGGCGCTGCGTACCGGCAAGGACCTGCTCCTCGTACCGACGACGCTTGCATCACTCGCACCGTTCACCACCGAGGTCGCCCGACGGATCCGTCGGCAGATGACCCCGGTGGGCGACGTCGCCGGCCGCACCGTCGTCGACGTCGACCTGCTCGGCGGGGCGCCGGCGGCACGCAACCGGGCCGGGGCGGCGGAGGTGGTGGCCACGATCCCGGCGGTGTGGGACTGGCGGTTCGCCGACAGCCGCGACCGGGGTCTGCCCGTCTCCACGCAGGTCGTCGACGTCGCCGAACGGTGTCGGCGTCTCCTCGGCGAGGGGGCGGAGGAGGTCGCCGCGTGCACCCCGGCGGGGCTGCGCCTGCTCGCCGACCTGCTCGCCGCGCTCGGCACGGCATGCTCGAGGTCGGGGCACCGCCGGGTGGTCGACGGCTCGGAGCACACCTACGTCCAGTCCTTCGAGCACCGATTCGGCCCGCACCGCAGCTACGGCGGCCTGCTCGGTCTCGGCGCGGTCGCGATGAGCACGCTGCAGGCGTGGTTCGGGCTGTCCGCCGGCGGGCCGGTCGACCCGGCCGAGGCGATCGACCTGCTGAACCGTTGCCGGGTCGAGGCGAACCCAGGCCAGCTCGGCCTCGACGAGGGCACGTTCCGTGGGCTGCTCCGGCACACGGTCCGCTTCGCGGTCGGCGAGTTCCTGCCCTATTCGGTGCTGAACGAGGCCGACGTCAACTGGTCGATGTCGGAGGAGATGTGGCGCCACTGCTGGCGTGTCGACCGGGTCGAAGGGGTCTGACCGGATGACCGGAACGGTCGGGATCGTCCCCAACCCGGTGTCCGGAAAGGACATCCGACGGCTCGTCGCGAACGCCGCGTCCTCGACCCTCGCCGAGAAGTACACGATCGTGCGTCGCGCCGTGCTCGGCGCCGTCGAGGCGGGCGCCGACCGGTTCCTGTTCCTCCGCGAGCCGCACGGCCTGTGCGCCCGGGCGGTCGAGACCCTCACCCTCGACGGGGTGACCTTCGAACACGTGGCCGTCGAGACGCGCAACGACGAGACCGACACGACCCGCACGGTCGCCGCGATGCGCGAGGCCGGCGTCGGAGCGGTGATCGTGCTCGGCGGCGACGGGACGAGCCGGGCAGCGACACTCGGGTGGCGGGACGTGCCGCTGATCGCCATGTCGACGGGCACGAACAACGTGTTCCCCCGGTTCGTGGAGGCGACGGTCGCCGGGGAGGCCGCCGGACTCGTCGCCGCCGGGCACGTGACCCTCGACGAGGTCGCTGCGGTGGCGAAGCTGGTCGAGGTCGTCGTCGAGGGCGACGATCGGGTCGACCTGGCGCTCATCGACGCGCTCGTCCTCGACGAACGTCTCGTCGGCGACCGGTCGCTGTTCGACCCGGCGAAGCTGCGGGTCGCGGTGCTGACCCGCGCCGAGCCGGCCTCGGTGGGCATCAGCTCGATCGGTGGGCTGGTGCACCCCTGCGGTGCAGCCGACCCCGGCGGGGTGGTCGTGCGGTTCGCCCCACCGGCGGCCGCTCGTCGCCACCTACGCGCCCCGCTGGCGCCGGGCTGGTACGCGACCGTCGGCCTCGACGACGTCGCCGCGCTCCCCGAGGGTGAACCCGTCGAGGTGGTCGGACCGGCCGTGCTGGCCTTCGACGGCGAACGGCAACGGTTCCTCGAGGCGGGCCGTCGGGCGGTGCTGCGGGTGCGACGAGCTGGCCCTCGGGTGATCGACACGACCCGGGCGCTCACCCTCGCCGCCGAACGCGGGGTGTTCGTGCACGCGGCCGGGTCGGTCGCGTTCCGCCCGGATGGGCCGCGTCACCTTCCGGGTGGCTGCTGCTGAACTCCGCCCCGGCGACACCGGGGGAGCTCGGGGACCGACAGGTCGTTGTTCAGGAAATACTCGTCACGGGGCGCGAGGTCACGGTTGTAGAGCCGCCTCGGGACGTCGCGGAGCAGCTCCCCGTTCTGCACGCAGGCCGATCGAAGTTCGCCGAGGTACCGCCGCAGCGAACCCCGTTGCTCGTCCCGATAGGCGGTCGGGTCGACCCGGCCGAACCGTTCGAGCAGGCCGGCCGGATCGATGGTGATCGGGGCCTTCGACGCGACCATGAACCGGGAGCTCCCGTAGGCGGCGACCTCGAGCGCCTCCACATGCGGGAAGACCTGCGCCGCGGTGTTGAGGACCCGGCTCGTCGGGATCCACTGGGTGAAGATGCCACCGTCGTTCAGACGTTCGGCGACGAGCTCGTAGAACTCCTTCGAGTACAGGCTGCCGCTGTAGCCGCTCTGCGGGCGCAGCGTATCGACGGTGATCACGTCGTAGCGGTCGTCGACGACGAGGAGATGCTCACGACCGTCGCCGACGACGGTCTTCACACGGGGGTCGGCGAACAGCCGAGTGAGCTCGAACGCCGGGCGTTGCTCGGCGAGCGTCTCGAGAAGCGGGTACTGACCGCCGCAGAGCTCCACGACCTCGACCCTTCGCACCGACGGGTCAGTGGCCATGCCGTAGGCGGTGGCTCCGATACCGAGTCCGATGGCGAGCACGTTCGTCGGTTCAGGGTGGGCGAGTGCCGGGACGAGGCCGATGAGCACGTGGTAGTCGTCGAAGGGGTACCCGTTCTGCGACGAGCCGTTGATGTGCAGGATGTCGTTGCCGGTGCCGTCACGCCTGAGGGCGACGGCACAGCTCCGCTGCTCCTCGAGCACGAGCGAACCGTCGGCCGAGTGCAGGAACGACCACAGGCGGTCGTTCGACGGCGCACCGACGAGCAGTGCGGCGCCGAGCACCCCGACCGCTGCGACGCCGGCCGTCGACCGGCGACCGACCCGGCTCGTCGCGAGCGAGGCGACGACGACACCGCCGAGCAGCAGACCGGCGAGGAGTCGCAACGTCCCGGCGGTGCCGAGGCGATCGATCAGCACGTACCCGGTCAGCAGGGTTCCGGCGACGTTCCCGACGATGTTCGAGAACAGCAGGGTTCCCGTCCGGCGGCCGAGCTGGTCGATGCGGTCGCTCACCGTCGCCTGGATGCAGGGGTACGCGGCGCCGGCGCACAGCACGGGAACCGCCATGAACAACATCGGTGCGACCACGTAGGCGAACACGAACCCGGCGAACCCTCGCGCCGAGGTGATCTGACCGAACCCGATGTTGAACCCGTCCGAGGCGAAGTATTCCTCGAGCGGCCCGCCGAGTCCGACGCGGGGCAGGACCTCCAGGAGCACGAACGGTCCGGCCAACGCGCCGACCGCCGCGCCGGCCTGCAGGAGCAGGAACCACCGTTGGGTGTCGACGCCTCGTCGGACGAGCCGGGACCCGATCGCTGCGCCGATGCCGAACAGCAGCAGGTAGAGCGACAGCACGTGGGCGAAGCTGTAGGAGTTCGACCGCATCACCGTGTCGACGAGACGGAAGAACACCTGCTCGAGCCCGAGTGCGACCGCGCCGGTTCCGGCGTAGGCGACCATCCACGGCCAGATCGGCCGTCCCTCGACCGGCGTCGGCTCCGCCGTTGCGGCCACGGCGGTCCGCTCCCCAACGTCATCGATCGTGGTGTCGGAGCGCGTCCGAGCGAACACGACGAGCCCGACGACGAGGTTCACCCCGCCGGCGAACAGGGTGACCGGGACGAACCCGAACGTACCGACGAGCACCCATCCGGCGACCGCGGCCCCCGCAGCGGCACCCATCGTGTTGATCCCGTAGAGACGGCCGACGACGGGGCCGGCGTCGTGCAGACGATGGACCACCCCTCGGGTGAGGAGCGGGAGCGAGAGCCCCATGAGGGTGGTCGGAACGACGACGACCGCAGCGTTGAACGCGAACGTCGCCGCCGCCGAGCCCAGACTCGGGGCGATCGCCCGGTACAGGTCGTAGAAGAGCCAGGTGCTCACCGCTGCGAACGCCCCGATCGCGACGTTCGCGCCGGCGAAGAACTCGAGCGAGCGGCGAGGGCCGACCCGGTCGGCGAGACGACCGCCGAGCAGGCTGCCGAGCCCGAGTCCGCCGAGGAACGCGGCGACGACGGTCGTCGTCGACGCCAGGTCGACGCCGGAGTGGAGCGAGATCACCCGCTGCCACGTCACCTGCAGGGTGAGCGCGGAGAAGCCGGTCGCAGCGAACAGGACGGCGAGGAGACGACGGAGGCCGTCACCCGAGGTGGAGGGGCGGGAGGTCCCGTTCGTGACGGCCATGGGGGATCAGCCCGAACGCTACCGGTTCGGTACCTACGCTCGGCCGATGGTCACCTCGGCTGTGCCCGACCGGACGCGTCCGGCGCGCGGACCGCTACGCTGAGTGATGTTCGTCGGCCGGCTCGGGCACCCAGGGGGACCGCCGACACCGTGGACGCTCCGCGTCCGCGGGCCCCAGCTGTCCGTCCCGGAGCGCCCGTGCCCCACCCCACTCGCCTGCTCACCGTCGCCGTACTGACCGTCGCCCTGCTCACGGGTGGCACCGTCGGCGCGCAACAGAGCGGGAGCGAGTCCGAGCGCAACGCCGTCCGTGACCAGCTCGGCTCCGTCACCGCCGACCTCGACGTGCTCGCCGCGACCGACGCCGAGATCCGGGCCGAACTGGACCGAATCGACGCAGCGCTCGCCGACCAGGCCACGAAGATCGCCGACGCCCGAACCGCCGCCGAGACGGCAAAGGCATCGGAGGCCGCCGCCGACGCCGCCGTCGCCACCGCCACGGCAGAGGTCGACGCGCTGACCGTCCGCGCCCGGGAACTCGCCGTGCAGCTCTACACCCGACCGGCTGACCAGGAGACGATCCTCGCGGTGATCCGCGCCACGCCCGGCGACGCGGCGAAGCGCCTCGCACTCGCCCGGTTCCGGGTCGAGGACGCGAACGTGCTGCTCGCCGAGCTCATCGCCCGGAAGGTCGACCTCGAGACCGCCCGGCGGTCGGCAGCCGATGCGCGCCTCGCCGCCGAACAGGCCGCCGCCGCCGAGCAGGAGCGCCTCGACGAGCTGCAGGCCCTGCGGGTCGAACAGTTCGCGTTCGCCGAGGACCTCGCGAACCGGATCGAGCACAAGCTGTTCGAGGCCGAGTTCTTGCGGGGCCGCGACGCCGAACTCGCCGCACGCATCGAGGCGGAGCAGCGCGACCTCATCGGCCGCCTGCCCCAGGGCCCGCCGCCGACCACCGCGCCGCCCACGACCGCACCCCCCACCGGCGGTGGTTCGACACCCCCGCAGACGACCGCGCCGCCGAGCTCGTCCCGCAACCCGGTGGTGACCCCGGTGGAGACGACCTGGGTCGGCGGCATCGAGGTCGCCACGTCGATCGCCGGGCAGGTCCAGGCGATGCTCTCCGCGGCGGCGGCCGACGGGATCGGCCTGTGGGGCTACGGCTACCGGGACATCTACGTGCAGATCGAGTTGCGGCGGGCGCACTGCGGCACGTCCGACTACGAGATCTGGGACATGCCGTCGTGGCAGTGCACCCCGTGGGTGGCGCGCCCCGGCACGTCGATGCACGAGTTCGGTCTCGCCATCGACTTCGTGGCGAACGGCGACCTGATCCGCAGCCAGAGCAGCCCCGGGTTCGTGTGGCTGTCGAACAACGCCGCCCGGTTCGGCCTGTACAACCTCCCGTCCGAACCGTGGCACTGGTCGACGAACGGGCGCTGACGACGGACCCACCCGCCGCCGGATAGCGTCGCCCGACAGGAACGAACGGGGGACGCACATGCACATCGACCTGATGACCGGTGGGAACACGCTCCACGAGATGGCCGTCATGGCGCGGAACGTCCAGGAGATCGGGTTCAGCGGGATCACCCTCACCGAGACCGGGCGCACCGCCTACCTCGCCGCCGCGGTCGCCGCGCTCGAGGCGCCCGAGCTGTCGCTCACGACCGGCATCGCGGTCGCGTTCCCCCGCTCGCCGATGATCACCGCGCAGGTCGCCTGGGAGCTCGCTGAGGCGACCCGGGGCAAGTTCCTGCTCGGGCTCGGCACCCAGGTGAAGGCCCACATCGAACGGCGGTTCTCCTCACCGTTCGACCCGCCCGGCCCGCGCCTGCGCGACTACGTGAAGGCGGTCCGTGCGTGCTTCGAGGCGTTCGCGGGTCGCGCCAAGCTCGACTACCAGGGCGAGTACTACCGGATCAGCCTGCTGCCCGAGGCGTGGGCGCCGGGTCGGATGGACCACCCGGACATCCCGATCTACATCTCGGCCGTCGGCCCGTGGATGACCCGGATGGCCGGTGAGGTCGCCGACGGCATCCACGTGCACCCCTTCCACTCGCTGCGCTACCTGAACGAGGTGCTGCTCCCGAAAGTCGCCGAGGGCGCGGCGACCGCGAACCGTTCGGTCGACGACGTGAAGCTCGCCGTGCCGGTGTTCACCATCGTCGGTGACACGCCGGAGGAGCAGGCACCGTGGCGCGACCGGGCGCGCAGCCAGATCGCGTTCTACGGCTCCACGAAGAACTATGCGTTCCAGTTCGACATGCTCGGCTTCGAGGGCGTGTCCGCCAAGCTGAACGAACGCCTGAAGGCGGGCGACATCGCCGGGATGAGTGAGCTGATCACCGACGAGATGCTCGAGGAGTACGCTGTCACCGCACGTTGGGACGAGCTCGCCGACCGGCTGGTCGGCCGCTACCAGGGCGTCGCCGACCGGCTGATCATGTACTTCGCCGACCCGCAGATGGTCCGGGATCCCTCGAGCACCGGCCGTTGGGCCGAGGTCGCACGCGCCGTGCGTGCGGCGGGCTGAGGCGACCGTCGTGGGAGACCGACTCACCGGCAAGGTCGCGGTCATCACCGGCGGCGCGAGCGGCATGGGCAAGGCGACGGCCCTGCGGTTCTGCGAGGAAGGCGCCCGGGTCGTCGTCGCCGACCGGAACGCCGAGAGCCTGACCGCCTACGCCGCCGAAGCGGCGGCCCTCGGGTTCGGCGCCGACCGGACCCGCACCATCGCCGTCGACGTCGCCGTCGAGGACGACGTCGCGGCGATGATCGATCTCGCTGCGACGGCGTTCGGCCAGTGCGACATCGTGTTCAACAACGCGGGTGTCGGCGGGGCGTTCGGGTCGATCGCCGACCTGCACGTCGAGGACTGGGACTACACCTTCGCCGTGCTCGTCCGCGGGGTGTTCCTCGGCATGAAGCACGCCGTCCGCCAGATGCGTTCGCAGGGTTGGGGCGGGTCGATCATCAACACGGCGTCGGTCGCCGGTCTGAGCGGCGGCGGCGGGCCGATGTGCTACTCGGCGGCGAAGGCTGCGGTGATCAATCTCACGAAGGGGGCAGCGATCGAGCTCGCCGCCGACCGGATCCGCGTGAACGCGATCTGCCCGGGCGGGATCCTCACCCCGCTGTTCTCCGGCGGGAACGACGCGACCGCTGAGCGGCTGCTGCAGAGCTTCCAGCCCTGGCCGGAGATCGGCCGGCCGGAGCACATCGCCGGCGCGGCGCTGTTCCTCGCCTCCGACGACGCTGCGTTCGTCACCGGGGAACACCTCGTCGTGGACGGCGGCCAGACCGCCGCGGGACCGTCCGCGCAGCTCGAGCGGTCCCCGACCGCGTTCACGAAGGCCGGGCTGGTCGGCGTGAACCGGGGAACCACCGGCGAGGGCGCGACGATCCGCTCCACCCCCGCCTGAGCCGGAGCGACCGGGTGCTCAGGCCAGGCGCGGCAGGACGTCCTCGCTGAGGTCGCGCAACGCCTGCATCTGCCGCTCGTGCGACACGCCCGGGTGGGCGAGGCGCAGGACGAGCTCGTCGATGCCGAGCTCGTCCCGGTAGCGGGCGATCTCGGCGGCGACCGTCGCCGCGTCCCCGATGATGAACCGGTCGGTCCAGAACTCCGGGCTGTCGTAGAACGGATCGGCTGCGTCGGTGATCTGGCGACGCCGACCGTCGGGGTCCCTCACCGCGAACATGGCGTTCGGCGGGGCGTAGACCTCGCGGTACGTGTAGTGCAGGTGCGGGAGCACCTCGCTGACGTCACCGATCCAGCACTCCCGGATGAGCGCCGTTCGGCCGGTGCCGCCCGCCGCACGGAACTCGTCGAACTGCGCCTTCGTGTGGTGGATGTCGGTGAGCAGGGAGATCAGGAGGTTGTGGTTCCGGTCGACGATGCGACGACGCGCGACCGGCGTCGCCGCCCCCAACCAGATCGGGATCGGCTGTTGCACCGGCTGCGGGGTGAGGATCGCCCCCATGGCGTCGTAGTAGCGCCCCTCGTAGGAGAACCGTTCGCCGGTGAACGCCCGCTCGATGATGTCGAGTCCCTCGTCGAACCGGCCCTTGCGCGTGCGCAGCTCCATGCCGAACGCGTCGAACTCGTCCTGGCGGTAGCCCATGCCGACACCGAGCTCGAACCGGCCGCCGGAGAGCAGGTCGATCGCCGCGGAGTCCTCGGCGAGTCGCAGCGGATGCCCGTAGAGGGGGAGCAACACGATCCCCTGCGCGATGCGCAGCCGGCACGTGCGGGCGGCGACCGCACCGGCGATCACCATGGGCGACGCCATGTACCCGTCGGCGAACCCGTGGTGCTCGGTCAGCCACACGCTGTCCACGCCCGGGGCGTGCTCGTCGACCCACGCGATCTGGGCGAGGCTCTCCCGGTACAGGTCGACGGTGCGTACCCCGAACCGCGCCGGTGCCTGCATGCTGTACATGAGACCGATCTTCACGGCGTCCCCCTCCGTGTGGTGTGTTCCGCGGACCGTAGCGGGCGCCTACCATCCGGGGCACATGACGGGGGCGGGAGCGACGGCGGGGGCGACGCCGACGGAGGGTGGCACGACGCAGGTCGACGCTGCCGCGTGGCGGGCGCTCGCGCTCATCTCCGCGGCGATGTTCACGATCATCCTCGACAACAACGGGGTGAACGTCGCGTTCCCCTACATCGAACGAACCTTCGACGGCACGCCCCGGTCGACCCTCGCCTGGGTCTCGACCGGCTACTCGATCGTGCTCGCGGCGTTGCTGCTCGTCGCCGGGCGCGTCGCCGACCGGCAGGGTCGACGCCGGGTGTTCCTCGCCGGCATGGCCGTGTTCACCGTGGCGTCGATCGGCACCGCGCTGGCCCCGGGAGTGGCGCTGCTGATCGCCGCCCGGGCCGTGCAGGGCACCGGCGCAGCGATGATGACCGCAACCGGCGTGGCGCTGATCCTGCCCCTGTTCCCGCCGGCGCGACGCGGGTTCGCCGTGGGGATCTGGGGGACGGTGGGCTCCGCCGGGGCGGCGGCCGGACCGACCCTCGGCGCGCTGGCGATCGAGGCGTTCTCGTGGCGGTGGGTGTTCCTCATCAACGTGCCGATCGCCGCGGTGGTGCTGCTGCTCGGGCGCCGGCTCATCCCCGCCGATACCCCCTCCGACGACGCCGGCCGGCCGATCGACGCGATCGGCACGGTCGTCGGCACGGCCGGAGTGGGTGCGCTCACCTTCGCCGTGCTGCAGGGGCCCCGGTGGGGGTGGACGTCGTCGGGGGTGGGCATCGCCGCGGCGGCGTGCGTCGTGCTGCTCGCCTGGTTCTTCCTGCGGTGCGCACGGTCGGAGAACCCGCTGCTCGACCTCTCGCTGTTCCGCCACCGCCCCTTCGCCACGGCGAACCTGTCGCAGGCCGGCACCCAGATGGCGATCTTCTCGTGGTTCTTTACGACGCCGCTGTTCCTCATCAACGTGTGGGAGTACTCGGCCTTCGCCGGCGGGAGCGCGGTAGCGATCGGGATGCTGATCAGCTTCGTGTCGATCCCCGTCGGGAAGTACTCCGACCGGGCGGGCTACCGCCACGTGCTCGTCGCCGGTGGCGTGGTCACCGCAGCGGGCATGGTGTGGTGGCTGCTCTTCGTCGGGGAGACCCCGAACTACGTCGTCGACTACCTGCCGGGGTTGTTCCTTTTCGGCGTCGGTGCGGGCATGGTCGGGATCGTCGTCACGAACGCCGCACTCGCCGGGCTACCGGAGGCGTCGCTCGCCTCGGCGAACGCCGTGTTCCAGACGATCCGGCGCCTGCTCGGGGCGATCGGCGTGGCACTGGCCGTGGCCCTCCTCGGCGGCGACCGGACGACGGACAGCGTCGAGGCGTTCCGCCGCACGTGGTGGCTGGTCGCCGGCGGCTACCTGTTCTCCCTCGTCGGAGCGCTGGCCTACCCGCCCGGTGAGCGCCGACGCCGGGCGTCGTAGCATCCGCCACATGCAGATCGGCGTGATCCTCCCGAGCAACGAGATCGGCGCCGACTCGTCGGCCGTGCGCCGGTTCGCCACGGCGGCCGAGGAGCTCGGGTTCGCCCACCTCGTCGTGTTCGACCATGTCGTCGGCCGGCCCGGCGGGGACGACTACGCCGGTCGGCTGTGGCGTGAACCGTTCGTGCTGCTCGGGCATCTCGCCGCTCTGACCTCACGCATCGAGCTCGCGACGGGCATCGTGATCCTCCCGCAGCGGCAGACGGCGCTCGCCGCGAAGCAGGCGGCTGAGGTCGACCTGTTGAGCGACGGTCGGCTGCGGCTCGGGCTCGGCGTCGGCTGGAACCCCGACGAGTTCGACGCTCTCGGACGAGACTTCCACCGGCGCGGTCGGCGCCTCGACGACCAGATCGACGCGTTGCGGGACCTGTGGGCGAACGAACGCGTGCACCGAAGCGTCGGCACCGCCGACGAACGCGGCGGGGCGGAGGTCCTCGACGGCGTCGGGCTGAACCCGCTGCCGGGTCGCGACATCCCGATCTGGATCGGCGGCCGTTCCGCTGCGGCGCACCGTCGTGCGGTCACCCGCAGCGACGGCTGGCTGTCGAACTTCCAACAACACATCACCGCCGACCGGGACGACTTCGTCGCCGCGAAGGCGAGCCTCGCGGCGGCCGCCGGCGGTGAGCTGCCGGCCGGGTTCGGGATCGAGGTGTGGACGAGCCCGGGCCGCACCGACGAGGCGTCGTGGGCGGACGAGGCGGCGGAGTACGCAGCCCTCGGGGTCACCCACCTGTCGTTGCGCACCGACGAGTCCCGGCAGGTCGCGCTCGGTCCGCCCCGCACGCTCGCCGAGCACCTCGCGCTGCTCGAGCGGTACGCGGCCACCGTGCCGCTCGGCTGAGCCCGCGCTGCGGGTCAGGTCGGTTCGGCCAGCAACCGGCGCAACGTGTCCACGAGCAGCACGTGCTCGGTGGCGTGCATGCGTTCGGTGAGCGCGTCGATCGTGTCGCCCGGTTGGATCGGTACGACGGCGGTGGCGAGGACCGGTCCTTCGTCGACCCGCTCGTCGGGGACGAGGTGCACCATCACCCCGGTGTGGGTGATCTCGCCCCGGCCGTAGGCGGCGAACGCGTCGGCGATGCCGTGTGCGCCGGGGAACGTGCCGGGGAGGGCCGGGTGCAGGTTCACGACCCGGTTCGGGAAACGGTCGAGGAACGCAGACGACAGCACGTGCATCCACCCGGCGAGCACGACGAACGCCGGGTCGTGGCGGGCCACGACGTCGGCGAGGTCGGCGTCGTAGTCACGGCGGGTGCGGCCGGCGTCGAGGACCGGACGCAACGGCACGTACTCGGTGGCGATCCCCGCGTCGGCGGCGCGCTGCAGGGCGTAGGCGTCGCGTCGGTTCGACACGACGACCGTCACGGGGAGGTCCGCGGCGAGGAGTGCGGCGAGGTTCGACCCGCTCCCCGAGACGAGCACGGCGAGGCCGGCCACGGCGCTCAGACCAGTTCGACGGCGACGCCGTCGCGTCGCGGGACGACCTCGCCGATCGGGAACGCCCCGGCCGGCGGGGTGCCGCCGATGCCGACCATGCCGAGACCCATGTTGAAGGTTCGGAACGCCTCGTGACGTTCGAGGGACCCCCAGGCGACCAGGTCACGGAACAGCGGCGGGACCTCCCAGCTCTCCAGGTCGACGCGCACGGCGAGCGCCTCGGGCAGCACCCGGGGCACGTTCTCGACCAACCCGCCGCCGGTGATGTGCGCGAACGCCACCGCGTCGCTGTCACGGAGATCGTCGAGGTAGCAGCGGTGGGGGGCGAGCAGCGCGTCGGCGAGCGCATCGTCGATCGTGCGGTCCGCGAGGAGGTGGCGGATCAGCGAGTAACCGTTCGTGTGCGGGCCCGAGGACGGCAACGCCCACACCCCCAGCCCGGCAACGACCTCGTCGAGACGGGGCAGCACCCGGTCGCGTTCGACGTGCCCGACGATCGTGCCGGCCACGTCGACCGCACCGTCGACGTACACCCCGGGCATCTCGGCGGTCTCCCCGCCGAGGAGGGCACAGCCGACCGCCCCGCACGCCTCGGCGAGCCCGGTGACGATCTCGACGATGACGGCCGGGTCGAGGCGGGCGGTGGCCACGTAGTCGAGGAAGAACAACGGTCGGGCACCCTGCACGAGGATGTCGTTCACGCAGTGGTTCACGAGGTCGTGCCCGATGCCCCGCCACCGTCCGAGCTGCGCGGCGAGCTTCACCTTGGTGCCGACCCCGTCGGTGGACGCCACGAGCACCGGGTGCGTGCCGAGCCCGTCGAGGGAGAACAGGCCGCCGAAGCTGCCCACGTCGGACAGCACACGGGGCGTGTAGGTGGCCCGCACGGCGGCGGCCATCCCGGCGACGGCGGCGTTCGCGGCGTCGATGTCGACGCCGGCGTCCCGGTAGCTGGCGGAGGGTGTGGTCATGCGGTCCGTCCGATGTCGCTGCGGTGCTGGGCGCCGGGGAAGGAGATCGCGGCGACCCCCTGGTAGGCGAGCCGGAGTGCTGCCGCTGCGTCGTCGCCGACGGCGGTCACGGCGAGGACGCGCCCGCCGGCGGTGCGGGGGCCGTCGGCGGTGGCGACGGTCCCGGCGTGGAAGACGAGGCAACCGGCCGCCGCGGCGGCGGCGAGTCCCTCGATCGCGTCGCCCGTGCGCGGGCTCGCCGGGTAGCCGTCGGCGGCCAGCACCACGGTGGCGGCGTGCTGGTCGGTCCACCGCACGGGTTCGTCGGCGAGCCGCCCCTCGATCGCCGCTTCGAGCAGGTCGACCGGGTCGTTGGCGACGAGGGGCAGGATCACCTGGGTCTCCGGGTCGCCGAACCGGCAATTGAACTCGAGCACCCGGATCCCGTCGGCGGTGAGCATGAGCCCCGCGTACAGCACGCCGAGGTACGGGGTCCCCTCCGCGGCGAGGCCTCGGAGCGTGGGTTCGAACACGGTTGCGCCTACCTCGGCGTGGAACGCCGGGTCGGCGAGGTCGGCGACGGGGGCGAAGGCACCCATCCCGCCGGTGTTCGGCCCACGGTCGCCGTCGAGGAGCCGCTTGTGGTCCCGGGCGAGCGGGAGGAAGGAGTAGGTGGTGCCCGAGCACACGGCGAGCACGGACACCTCGTCGCCGACGAGCCGTTCCTCGAGCACGACCTCGGCGCCCGCGTCACCGAACCACCCGCCTTCGAGCATGCCGACGAGCGCCTCGTCGGCTTCGGCGACGGTCTCGGCGACCACGACGCCCTTGCCGGCGGCGAGGCCGCTCGCCTTGATGACCGGCGGGTCGGCGAACGTGGCGAGCGCCGCCCGACCGGCGGCGACGTCGCGCACCGTGACCGACCGGGCGGTGGGGATGCCCCATCGGGTGAACGCGTCCTTCGCGAACGCCTTCGAGCCCTCGAGCCGAGCGCAGGCCGCCGTCGGGCCGAAGGTCGCGACCCCGGCGGCGACGAGCGCGTCGACGACCCCGGCGACGAGCGGGACCTCCGGTCCGACGACGACGAGGTCGACCGCCTCGGTGCGGGCGAGGGCGACGATCCCCTCGACGTCGTCGGCCGCGACCGGCCGGTTGCCGGGGGTGCCACCGTTGCCCGGGGCGCACAGCACCTCCTCGACCCGTGGCGACGTGGAGAGCCACCAGGCGAGGGCGTGTTCACGTCCGCCCCCGCCGACGACGAGGACCCGCATCAGCCGTGCCCGAGCACTTCGGCCGGTTCCCGACGGCCGAGCTCGACGGGGATCGACGCGAAGGGGTACACGCCGGTGAAGCAGGCGTTGCAGTAGCCGTGCGGACGGTCGTGCTCGGGAGACGCCGGCGACTCGTCGACGAGCGCTCGCTGCAGTCCGTCGAGGGACAGGTAGGCGAGGGAGTCGGCGCCGACGAGCGCGGCGATCTCGTCGATCGTGTGCGTGGCGGCGATCAGCTCGTCACGGTTCGCCATGTCGACGCCCATGAAGCACGGATGCGCGATCGGCGGGCACGCCACCCGCAGGTGCACCTCCGCCGCGCCGGCCTTCCGCAGCAACGCCACGAGCGGCCCCGAGGTCGTCCCCCGAACGATCGAGTCGTCGACGAGCACGACCCGCTGGCCGGCGAGGTTCGCCGCGAGCGGGTTGAACTTCATCGCCACCCGGTCACGACGGAGCTGGGCCGTCGGTTCGATGAACGTGCGGCCGATGTACCGGCTCTTGATGAGCCCTTCGCTGTAGGGGATCCCGCTCGCGGCGGCGTACCCGATCGCGTGCGGCACCCCGGAGTCGGGCACGGGGACGACGATGTCGGCACCGGTGGCGGCGGGGGCCTCGAGCGCGAGCTGGCGTCCGATCGCCTGACGGACCTGGTGGACGAGGCGCCCGCGGAACACCGAGTCGGGTCGGGCGAAGTAGATCTCCTCGAACGTGCAGAAGCTCGGCGCCCGGGGTGCCGCACCGACGACGATGTGGTACCCGTTGCGGTCGAGGCGGACGATCTCCCCGGCGCCGATCTCGCGGATCGCTCGGGCGCCGATCGTGGCGAACGCGCAGCTCTCCGAGGCGAGCGCGTACCCGCCGCCGTCCTCGAGCTCGCCGAGGACGAGCGGGCGCAGACCCCAGGGGTCGCGCACCCCGTAGACGGCGTCGCGGGTGAGGATCGTGAGCGTGTACGCCCCTTCCGCGCGGGCCATGAGCACCCGGATGCGGGTCTCCCAGTCGGCGCCCTGCCCACCGGCGCCGGCGAGGAGGTGGACCATCACCTCGGTGTCCGAGCTCGACGACAGTCCGATGCCCCGTTCGAGGAGCTCGCGGCGGAGCTGCGGGGCGTTGACGAGGTTGCCGTTGTGGGCGAGCGCGAGCGGTCCGTCGAGCGTCTCGATAACGTAGGGCTGGGTGTTCCGCAGGGCGGACGAGCCGGTCGTGGAGTACCGCGTGTGGCCGACGGCGAGGTGGCCGACGAGGTTCGCGAGGTTCTCCTCGTTGAAGACCTGGGAGACGAGCCCGAGTCCCTTGTGCAGGTGCGCCTGGGTGCCGTCGCTCGTGACGATCCCCGCACCTTCCTGGCCGCGGTGCTGCAACGCGTACAACGCGAAGAACGACAGCCGTGCCACGTCGTGGTCCGGCGCCCAGATGCCGAACACCCCGCACTCCTCGTGCGGATGGTCGTCCCAGAGATACTCAGTGGACAAGGGCGCTCCGTGCGGCGAGGACGCGGGCGAGTGCGTCGTCGGGGGTGTCGGCGAGTGCCGTCAGATGGCCCATCTTACGACCGGGCCGCGGATCGGTCTTGCCGTACAGGTGGAGGGTGACCCCGGGGACGGCGAGCGCTGCGGCCCAGTCGGGTTCGCCGCCGGCGGCCACCCACACGTCGCCGAGGAGGTTCGCCATCGCCGCGGGCCGGAACGGAGTCGTGGCGCCGAGCGGGAGCCCGCACGCGGCGCGGAGCTGCTGGTCGAACTGGCTGGTCGGCGCCGCCTCGATGGTGAGGTGGCCGGAGTTGTGCGGCCGTGGGGCCAACTCGTTGACGACCACGTCACCGGCGGTGGTGACGAACAGTTCGACGGCGAGCACCCCGACGAGCTCGAACGCCTCGGCGATGCGCCGGGCGTGCGCGTCGGCCGCGGCGGCGACCGGGGCGGGCAGACGGGCGGGGGCGACCGACCAGTCGAGGATGTGGTCGGTGTGGTGGTTCTCGACGAGCGGATAGGTGACGACGGTGCCGTCGACCCCGCGGGCGACGATGACGGAACACTCCGCGGCGAGGTCGACGAGCTCCTCGGCGACGAGGTCGACGTCGGTGGGCAGGGCGGCGACGTCCGCCGGGCCGTGGACCCGCCACTGCCCTTTGCCGTCGTATCCGAACGCTGCGGTCTTCACGACGGCGGGGAACCCGAACGCGGCGACGTCCTCCGGCTCGGTGAGGTCGGCCCAACGGACCGTCGGCACACCGGCGTCGCGGAGGAACGCCTTCTCCCTCGCCCGGTTCTGACAGGTCGACGCCACCCGGGCGGACGGGCGGGCGGGCGGCCCGTCCCGGCCGGCGTCGAGTGAGGCGGCCGGCACGTTCTCGAACTCGATGGTGACGACGTCGACCTCGGCGCGGAACGCCGCGAGCGCCACCGGGTCGTCGTAGGGGGCGACGACCTCCCGGTCGGCGACCTGCCCGCAGGGCGTGGGCGACGGACCGTCACCGAGGGTGACGGTCCGGTACCCGGACCGCCGTGCGGCGAGCGCAAGCATGCGGCCGAGCTGACCGGTTCCGAGCACGCCGACGGTCGAGCCGGGCGGCAGCGGGACGGCCGGCCGCTCAGCCATCGGTGTCGAGCTCGATGGCCTCGATCTCGGCGGCCCGGACGGCCCGGCGACGTTCGAGCTCGGCGCGCAGGTTGTCTCGGGTGTCGGCGAGCACGGCGACGGCGAACAGCGCCGCGTTCGTGGCACCCGCCTCGCCGATCGCCATGGTCGCCACGGGCACCCCGGCGGGCATCTGCACGATGGAGAGCAGCGAGTCGACGCCGGCGAGCGTGCGGGAGCGCACCGGCACGCCGACGACGGGGAGGACGGTGTGGGAGGCGAGCATCCCGGGGAGGTGGGCGGCACCGCCCGCACCGGCGATGATGAGCCGGATCCCCCGGCCGGCGGCCTCCTCGGCGTAGCGGACGAGCAGGTCGGGGGTGCGATGCGCCGACACGACCTTCGCCTCATAGGGGATCCCGAAGTCGGCGAGGGTGTCGGCGGCGTGCCGCATCGTCTCCCAGTCGGACTGCGATCCCATGACGACACCGACGATCGGCGACGGCTCGGTCACGTCGGGCTCCCTTCGTCGGCGCGGTCCTTCCAGCGTCGCAGATTCGTCTCGATGCGGCCCACGGCAGGCTCGACGCCGGGTTCGAACACGGTGCCGGTGAGCCGTTCGAAGACCTCGACGATGCGAGCGGCGAGCTCGTCGACGAGGGCGGCGGGGAGTGCGGGAGCCTCACCGTCGCCCCGGTAGCCGGCCTCGGCGAACCAGCGGCGCACGAGCTCCTTGTCGAGGTGGTCGCGGGTCCCCGCCCGCCAGAACCGTGACGAGTCGGGGGTGTGCACCTCGTCGATGAGTCGGAGTCGGCCGTCGGGGTCGACACCGAACTCGTACTTCGTGTCGACGAGGACGAGGCCGGCAGCGGACGCCCGGTCGACGCCGCGGCGGAACACCGCGAGGGCGGTCTCGCACACCTCCTCCCACCGGTCGGCGGCGACGAGGCCGGTGCGGACAACGTCGGCGGAGGAGATTGGTTCGTCGTGCGCTCCGGCCTGCGCCTTGGTCGTCGGCGTGATGATCGGCGTGGGGAGCGGGTCGCCCTCGGCGAGTCCGTCGGGGAGGCGCACGCCGTAGAGCTCCCGGGCGCCGTCCCGGTACCGCGGCCACAACGACGTCGAGGTGACACCGGTCAGCGCCCCGCGCACGACGACCTCGACGGGCAGCGCGTCGCAGGCCCGCACGATGCTCACCGCCGGGTCGGGCACCTCGAGCAGGTGGGAGGGGACGATGTCGGCGAGCTCGCCGAACCACCAGGCGGAGAGCCGGGTGAGCACCTCGCCCTTGCGGGGGATGAGGCCGACGACCCGGTCGAAGGCGGAGAGGCGGTCGGTGGCGACGAGCGCGAGGGTCGTCCCGTCGACGCGGTACACGTCACGGACCTTGCCCCGGGTGCAGGGCCCGAGGAAGTCGAGGTCAGTGCGGTCGAGCACGGCGGCGTTCCACGGCGAGGGCGACGAAGGAGCGGAACAGCGGCAACCCGGAACGACCGGGCCGGTCGGGGAACGCGTTCTGCGCGTCGGTGACGTGGTCCTCCGGGTGGGGCATCAGCCCCCACACGGTGCCCGCGTCGTCGACGAGCCCGGCGATGTCGTCGACGGACCCGTTCGGGTTGGTGCCCTCCACGTAGCGGAGCAGCACGTTGCCGTTGGCGGCGAGGTGGGCGACGAGGTCGGGGTCGGCGACCGCGATGCGACCCTCGCCGTGAGCGACCGGACAGGCGATCACCCCGTCCGCGTCGGCGTGCAGTGCCGCACGGCTCACGGTCGGCGGCTGCAGGGTCACCCACCGGCAGACGAACCGGCCGTCCGTGTTGTGGGTGAGCGTGAGCTCCTGGGCCGTTCCCGCCGGTCCGGGGAGGAGTCCGGCGCGCACCAGCACCTGGAACCCGTTGCAGATGCCGAGCACCGGGCGGCCGGTGGCGGCGACGCCGGCGAGCAGGTCGCCGGTCTCGAGCGCGAGCCGGGTGCCGGCGCCGAGCGCGTCCCCGTAGGAGAACCCGCCGGGGACGAGCACGGCGTCGAACTCGCCGAGCCGCCGTGCGGCCGCGGGCCCGTCGAGTCGGCCGAGCTCGAGCACGTGGACGGTCTCGCTGGTCGCGCCGGCGAGGTGGAACGCCCGGGCGGCCTCGTCGTCCCGGTTGGTGCCGGGGGCGTGGAGGACGGCGACGCGGACGGCGCTCATCGGGTGAACGCCTCGACGAGACGTTCGACGGTGACGTCGATCGTGGGCGCCCCGTCGACGGCGACGCGGAGGCGTCCGTCGGCGGCGGGGGTGCCGAGCCGCCGCCAGGGGATCCCGTCGAGGGCGGCCTCGAGGGCCGCTTCCGCTCCGGGTGCCGCCTGCAGGAGCATGCGTCCGGTGCTCTCGGCGAACAGCGCGGCGGTCGGGCTGATCGCGTCGCCCGCGGCCGCGACGTCGACGATGAGTCCGCAGCGACCGGCGAGGGCGAACTCGGCGAGGGCGACCGCGAGCCCGCCTTCGGAGGGGTCGTGGGCGGCCGCGACGTGGCCGGCCCGGATCGCCGTGTGCACGGCCCGGTAACGGCGGAGCGGTTCGGCGTCGGGCAGGCCGGCGACGACCCCGCCGTCGACTCCGTGCAGTTCGGCGACGAGCGACCCGCCGAAGTGCGCGCCCGTGCGACCCACGAGGTACACGGCACCGCCGGTCGGGCGGAGCGCCGCGCCGACGACCCGGCGGTGGTCGGGCACGATCCCGAGCGCGGTGACGAGCAGGGTCGGTGGGACGGGTCGGCCGTCGAACTCGTTGAACAGGCTGTCCTTGCCGGACACGAACGGTGCCGAGTAGGCGAGGGCGCCGTCCCGGCACCCCTCGACCGCCCGGACGAGCGAGCCGAGCCGGTCGGGGAGCGTCGGGTTCCCCCAGCAGAAGTTGTCGAGCAGGGCGACGCGGTCGGGGTCGGCGCCGACGACGACGAGGTTGCGGAACGCCTCGTCGATCACGGCGAGCGCCATCGCGTGCGGGTCGACGCGTCCGAGTCGGGGGTTGACGCCGAGCCCGAGCGCGACGGCTCGTCCCCCCTCCCAGCGCCCGAGCGGCACGAACGCCGTCCCGTCGGACGGTCCGTCGGCGGCCGGCCCGCACCACGGGCGCACCAGCGTCCCCCCGCGGACCTCGTGGTCGTAGGACTCGACGATCGCCGCCTTCGACGCGACCGTCGGCGAGGCGAGCAGGGCGAGCAGGGTCGCCGACGGGTCGGCGACGGCCGGTTCGCCTGCGGCCGGCGCCGGGTCCTGCCAGACGGCGGTCATCTCCCGGCGGGGGCATCCGCCGTGCACCATGTCCATCGGCAGGTCGACGACGGTCCGATCGGCGTGCCGGACCCGGAGGCGGTGATCGCCGGTGAGGCGACCGACGACGCTGATCTCGACCCCCCAGCGCTCGCCGAGCGCCTCGAGGTCGCCGAGCCGGTCGGCGGGAACGGCGAGCACCATCCGTTCCTGCGCTTCCGACAGCCACACCTCCCACGGCCGGAGGCCCGCGTACTTGCGGGGCACGGTCGTGAGGTCGACGTCGACGCCGACCTCGGCGGCGAGCTCGCCGATCGCCGAGGAGAACCCGCCGGCGCCGCAGTCGGTGATCGCCCGGTACATCCCGGCGTCACGGGCCTCGACGACGAGTTCGAGCACGCCCTTCTCGGTGATCGGGTCGCCGATCTGCACTGCGGACCCGGCGACGTCGACGGTGGTGTGGTCGAGTTCGGCGGAGGAGAACGTGGCGCCGTGGATGCCGTCCCGGCCGGTGCGTCCACCGATGACGAC
>VGBO01000013.1 GCA_016870475.1 Actinomycetota bacterium
GTCTTCCCCACACCGCCCTTCTGGTTTGCGACGGCGATGATCCGGGGAAAGGGCTTCGGCTCCATCGTGCGCTCCGACCTCGTCGACTCTGCCCGACCGCGGTGATCGCGGTGGGACGGCGAACCTGGAGCATACCGGCGCGCGCTGACGGTCCGAGGTGTTCCACGTGAAACCGTCGACCGGGCCGCGGCGATGTTCCACGTGGAACATCGCGATCGGGTCAGAAGAGCGGGCGCTTCCCGGGGACACCGATCGGTCGGGGGTACCGGTCGTCGAGGGGTGCCGTCTTCCTCAGGAGCGCCATGTGCACCCCGTCGTCGACCCGGATCGCCTCGAGGTCCAGCCCGAGGAGCATGAGCCCGTCGACCGGCCACCGCTCCTCCGACCCGCTCGGCGGTTCGCTGACGGCGATGCGGCCACCGACCCGCACGAAGGCGGCCGCGCACTCGGCGGTGACCGCCGGGGGCCCGAACGACCGCGCCAGCACGAGGTCCGCCCGCTCCCGGAGCGTCGCGTCACGCCCGGCCCGCTCGGCACGGTCCTCGACCACCGACGCCCGATCCGACCATCCCAGCTCGTCGACCGCCCAGCGGAGGAACGCGCACCGGCGAGCCTGGGCGTCGAGGAGGACGCCGGTCGTCCCGGGCCACGTCGACAAGGCGATCAGCCCGGGGATCCCACCCCCCGACCCGAGGTCGACGAAGGAGTCCGGGACGCCGTCGACGAGCGCACAGAAGCGGGCAGCGTGATCGATGTGGTCGTCGATCGGGCCGGGGCCGAGGAACCCGAGGCTCCGACTCCGTTCAAGCACGTTCCGAAGACCCTCCGTCACGGGCGGGCAGCGTACGCGTTCACCGACCCCGAAACGGCAACGGCGACCCCGAAGGGTCGCCGTACCGACGTCGCTGGTGGTTCCGAGCTACTCGCCGGGAACGATCACCACCCGTCGACGGGGCTCCTCGCCCTCGGAGAGGCTCTGCACACCGTCGATCGTCCCGATCGTGTCGTGCACGACCTTGCGATCCGCCGAGCCCATGGGCTCGAGGACCTTGCGGCCGCCAGTCGTGCGGACCTCCTCGGCGAGCTGTCGGGTGAACCGCTCGAGCGCGTCACGGCGCTTCGCCCGGTACCCACCGACGTCGACCCGGAGGCGGCTCTCACTGCGGCCGTTGCCGCGCCGCTGCACGACGACCCTCGTCAGATCCTGCACGGCATCGAGCGTCCCGGCACGCGGGCCGATGAGCAGACCGAGCTCCGTGCCGTCGACGCGGACCTCGTCGAGCGACTCGTCGACCGACGACGACGAGACCGTCGCCTCGACGCCGAATGCCGCCACGAGACCCTCGAGGAAGGTGGTCGCTTCGGCGAGCTGCTGTTCCGAGGTCAGTTCCTCACCCTGGTGTTCGTCCCGCATCGCGGCCTTCCCTTCGTCGTTGTTCCGTTCGTGCCGGGCTGCGGGCGCAGCCTTGGCCTCGCGCCGGGGCTCGTCGCGGCGACCGTTGCCACCGCGCTCGCCCGCCGACTCCCGCGGCGTCGTCGCGCGCCCGCCGCCCCGGCCGCCCTCGCCGCCGCCCTCGCGACCGCCGCCCTCGCGTCCGCCGCCTTCGCGACCACCGCGGCTCCGACGCCGATCACGCCGGTCGGTCTTCGCCCTCGGCGCCACCGGACGCACCCGGGCCCGCACCCGGGCCTGGCCCTTCGCCCGACGCAACAACTTGCCGACCGTCGGCTCCTCGAGCACCTCGAACTCGGCCTGCGCCTCGTCCACCCCGAGCAGATCGAGTGCCCGGTCCTTCGCTTCCTCGACCGTTCGGCCGACGACCTCCACCCATTCCATGGTCAGCGCTTTCCCTTCCCCTGATCGCCCGAGGCCGGAGGTTCCGGCCGGCGGCGTGGACGCGACCCACCGGTGCGTCCCGGATCCGATGTCCGACGACCGGTCGTCGGACGGTTCGCCGGTGGCCGGGCGGCGCCGGGCTTCTTCGACGGCGTCACCCGACCCGGCTTGGCCTTCGGCTCGGTGGTTCCACCGGCCGGCTTCGGCGAAGACGGCTTCTCCTTGGCGGTCGTCTCGACCACCGCCGGGGCGACGCCCTTCTTCATGCCGTACATGCGTCGCGAGATGTAGGACTGCGTCAGCACTCGGATCGCGTTCGAGGTCACCCAGTAGATGCCGAGGGCGGCGGGGAACCAGGCGACGGTGAGCGAGAACAGCGGGATGATCCGCATCATCTGCTTCTGCTGCGGCGTCATCTGACCGGGGTTCCGTCCGGAGACCTGCCGCTGCTGGATGTAGCTGCTGACCCCGACGAGCGCCACGATCAGCAGGAACGGGAGTGACAGCACGAAGTCGTCCTGGACCACATCGAGGGGAGTCCGCGCGAGGTCGATCCCGAGGAACCGCATCTCGTTGACCGTCGAGAGTGACTTGTGCAGCGCGGTTCCCTCATCGAGGTACTTCGGGTCGAACATCTCTCGGCTCTCGCCGAGCTGAGTCAGCCCGCTGATCACCCGGAACAGCACGATGAAGATCGGCGCCTGGATCAGCAGCGGGAGACAGCTGCCGACCGGGTTGATCTTGTTGTCCTTGTAGAACTTGAGCAGTTCCTCGTTCTGCTTCTGCCGGTCGCCCTTGAACTCCTGCTGGATGCGCCGAATCTCGGGCTGGAACGCCTGCATGGCCATCATCGACCGGGTGCCTTTGAGGGTCAGCGGGGTCACGAACGCCATGACGACGAGCGTCAGCAGGATGATGGCGACGCCGTAGGAACGGGTGAAGCTGTAGGCGCCGGCGAGCACCCACGCCATGCCCTGGAACAATCCGTCGAACATCTACTTGCCTTCCGGAGCTGGGACGGGGTCCTCACCGTGGGGACCCCAGGGATGACAGCGGGCGAGCCTCGCGATAGTGAGCCGGGTACCGCGGAGCGCACCGTGACGCTCGACCGCCTCGAGCGCGTACTGCGAGCAGGACGGAACGAACCGACAGGGGGAGGGGCGCCAGGCGAACGCCCACTGGTAGGCGCCGATCGACGCGCGGAGCGCGCGCGCCGCCACGGAACGCGGTCGATTCACCGTCGGCGGTGCGGCCGACACGTCATGACCGACGCAGCCGGTCGTCACGCGGGTGCTCCGCCCACACCCGGCGTACGACGGTGCGCCCGGTCGACCGCCCGCCGGAGATCGCCCCGCAGCGCGTCGAAAGGCACCTCGGCCGCCTCGGGTCCGGCGCCGATCAGGTAGGCACCCGGCTCGAGCACGCCGTCCGCCCGATCGAGCTCGGCGACCACCGCCCGCAAGCGCCGGCGGACCCGGTTGCGGAGGACGGCTCCACCCACGGGTCGGCCGATCGCATAGGCGACCCGCACACCCTCGGGTGGGCGCGCCGCCGATCCCGCCCGTCGAGCGGGAAGCTCGTCCGGGGCGAGGTATCGGACGCGCACGGTGCCGCTCCCGGCCCGACGGGCACGCCGGAATGCCGTGAACGTCGCCCGATCCGAGATCGGGGCGATCACGCCGACAGGCGGTTCCGACCCTTGAGGCGGCGTGCGCGCAGCACCGCACGACCTGCTCGGGTCGCCATCCGGGTACGGAAGCCGTGTCGCTTCGCCCGGCGCCGGTTGTTCGGCTGGTAGGTCCTCTTCATGGCGGTCCTCTTCGACCGTCGAACGCCCTCACCCCGACAGGGGCGGTGCCGCCGTCGAACCCGGAAGGGTTCCGACGTGGCCGGAGACGAGCGCCGACGTGATCCTCGGGACGGCCCCGACAGCCCGGGCCCGTCGAACGGCTCACCATCCTAGGGGGTGGGCTCCACGGATGACAACCTCGCCACCGTCCCGCTCGTGCACGTCCGGACGTCCGCTGCTACCGTCGGTGCTCCCACGGTACCGGGCAACCCTCCCCCTCCTCCCCTCACCGATGGCGAACCCTCCCCGGCTCCCCGCCGAGGGGTCCGCTGTCCACAGGTGTGGACGGGCCTGTGGACGTCCGTGGCCGTCCCGAATCCGCGAGGCCTACCGTTGGACATCGACGCACGCAGCATGTGGGAGGCCTGTGCCGATGCGTTGCGCGTCGAGGTCTCCGACGCCGTGTGGCAGAGCACGTTCAACCACGTGCGTCCGCTCGACCTCGACCACTCCACGTTGCGGCTCGGGGTGCCGAATCCGCTGGTCAAGGACCGTTTCGACGGTCGGTTCCACTCGCTCGTGACCGATGCGCTCGCCACGGCGGGGTGGCCCGACGTCACCGTCACCGTCGAGGTCGTCGCCGAGCTCCCCGTCGCCGGGGCCGACCCCACCGACGACGCGCCCGCCCGCCCGCCCGCCGGCGTCGGCGACCCCGCACCCACGCCGCCGGTCACCGGTCGTCCACAGCCTGTGGGGGCGCTCGACGGGATCAACGAGCGGTACACCTTCGACAGCTTCGTCATCGGGGCATCGAACCGGTTCGCCCACGCCGCGGCCCTCTCCGTCGCCGAACGACCGGCTGCCTCCTACAACCCGCTGTTCATCTACGGCGGCGCCGGGCTGGGCAAGACCCACCTCCTGCAGGCGATCGCGAACTACGTGCGGGTCACCTACCCGACGTACACGATCCGGTACGTGTCGACCGAGACGTTCCTCAACGAGTTCGTCGACTCCATCCGGAACTCCACGTCGGCGGAGTTCAAGCGCCGCTACCGGGAACGCGACCTGCTCCTCGTCGACGACATCCAGTTCATGGAGGGCAAGGAAGGTCTCCAAGAGGAGTTCTTCCACACCTTCAACGAGCTCTACGAGGCGAACCGGCAGATCGTCCTCTCCTCCGACCGGCCGCCGGATGCGATCTCCACCCTCGAGGAGCGACTCCGCAGCCGCTTCAAGATGGGGCTGATCACCGACATCCAGCCCCCCGACGTGGAGACGCGACTCGCGATCCTCCGCAAGAAGTCCGGCGGCAACGTGCCCGCCGAGGTGCTCGAGTTCATCGCCACGAACATCACGAACAACATCCGTGAGCTCGAAGGGGCGTTCATCCGGGTTTCGGCGTACGCCTCCCTCACCCGGGAACCGGCGACCGTCGCGCTGGCGGAACACGTGCTCGCCGACAGCCTGCGGGACAACCAGCCACGGCGGATCACCACGAAGCTGATCCTCGAGGTGACCTCGGCGAAGTACGGCTTCGAGATCGACGAGTTGATCGGCAAGAGCCGACGCCGTCCGCTCGTCATCGCCCGGCAGGTCGCGATGTACGTGATGCGGGAATTGACCGACCTTTCGTACCCGGCGATCGCCCGGGAGTTCGGCGGACGCGACCACACCACCGTGATCCACGCGGTCGACAAGATCGGGGCCCTCATGAACGAGCGTCGCCAGATCTACGACCAGGTCACCGAGCTGATCACCCTCCTCAAGAACGGCCGTACACCGTGAGCACCGTCGCATCCACACCCTGTGGACGAAGCGGTGGGAGATCGGTGGGTAGTCTGACGCGATCTGTGGACGACCCGTCCGCCCTCCACCGAACACCCGCGCGACCGATCTCGCGCGGTGGACGACCGTGGATGATGGCGGGACGACCACACCGCCTCCGACGTGGACTTCTGCAAAGTTGTCCACAATCCACAGCGTTATCACTACTACCGCGGTTTCCGAACACCTGCACGGAGGGAACGACATGAGGTTCCGATGCGAACGTGACGTCCTCTTCGAGGCGCTCTCCGTCGTCGGCCGAGCAGTGAGCACCCGCGCCGGTGCCCTGCAGGTGCTGTCCGGCGTTCGGCTCAAGCTGACCGGCGACGAACTGCGACTCCTCGGCACCGACAACGAGCTAGGCATCTCCATGGAGGTGACCGTCGGTGGTGCGGCGGACGGGGTGGCGGTCGTGCCGTCCCGATTGTTCGCCGAGATCGTCCGATCCCTCGAACCGGGTGCGGTCACCGTCGAGATCGACGGGGAGACGGCACAGGTCAGCGCTGGGCGCAGCCAGTTCGCCGTGCGGGTCATCCCGCCCGACGAGTTCCCGCGTCCGTCGGTCGCCGTCGGCGACCAGGTCGAGATCGACGCACAGGTCCTCGACGCGGCGCTTCGCCAGGTGGTGCCGGCGGCCAGCACCGACGACTCCCGACCGATCCTCACCGGCGTGTTGTTCACCGCCGAGGACGGCGACCTCCGACTCGTCGCCACCGACTCCTACCGGCTCGCCCGCCGAGACGTGCGCGGGCAGTCGGTACTCCAGGACGGGCAGTCCGTCCTATTGCCCTCCCGAGCGCTGACCGAACTCCGGCGGCTGCTCGGCTCGGCGAGCACGGTCACCGTGCAACTCGGCCAGAACGAGGCGTCCTTCAGCGTGGGACGCAGCCGCCTGGTGACGCGACTGATCCCCGGGGAGTTCCCGAACTACCGCGGGCTGATCCCCCAGTCGCACCCGAACAAGCTGGTCGTCAACCGTGAGGCCCTCCTCGACGCGGTCCGACGGGTGCGGCTCATGGCGCGTGAGGCGACCCCGATCCGACTCCTGCAGACGGCGCAGGGGCTCGACCTGCTCGCCATCACCCAGGACGTGGGCCAGGCGCACGAGACGGTGGATGCCAGCTACGAGGGTGAAGAACTCACGATCGCGTTCAATCCTGAGTACCTCGTCGACGGCCTCGAGGTCCTCGGCGACGACGAGGTCGTCCTCGACACCCTCGATGCGCGCAACCCGGCGGTGCTCCGCGGCACCGAATCCCCGGACTTCCTGTACCTGCTGATGCCCGTCCGGGTCTCCTGACGCCGGTCTCTGACCGGCGGCCACCGTGCACCTCGACCGGCTGCACCTGCGGGACATCAGGAACCACACGGCGACCGTCGTCGAGTTCGCGCCAGGCCTCACCGCGCTCGTCGGGCCGAACGGCCAGGGGAAGACCAACGTCCTCGAGGCCGTCGGCTGGCTGGCGACGCTGCGCTCGTTCCGGGGGGCCGGGCCCGACGTGATCGTGCGCACCGGGTGCGACACCGGGGTCATCCGCGCCGAGGGCCACCGTCCCGACGGCCGCGAGGTGCTCGTCGAGGCCGAGCTCGCCGTGAACGGTCGGAACCGGGTGCAGGTCGACCGGCGGCGACTCGGACGGGCGCGCGACCTCCTCGGGGTCCTCCGGGTGACCGTGTTCACCCCCGAGGACCTTGCCGTCGTGAAGGCGGGGCCCCAACTCCGCCGGGACCTCCTCGACGAGGCGCTCACCGCACTCGACCCCCGGTTCGACACGGTGGCGACCACCTACGACCGGGTGCTCCGCCAGCGGAACGCCCTGCTCCGCCAGGTCGGCGGACGACTCTCGGCCGACGACGCGATCACCCTCGACGTGTGGGACGATCGCCTCGTGGAAGCCGGCGAGCGCATCGTCGAGGCCCGTGCCCGGCTGGTCGCGGAGCTCGGCGACCCGGTCGAGGCCGCCTACCGGGGGCTCGCGCCGACGACCGCCCGCGTCGAACCGGTGCATCGACCCTCCACCGAGGTCGGCACGCTCGCCAGCCGTCTCGCCGACGCCCGGCGCGACGACGTGCGGCGGGGCACGACCACGGTCGGCCCGCACCGCGACGACCTCGACCTGGTCCTCGACGGGCGGATCGGACGAACGCACGCCTCCCAGGGGGAACAACGGAGTCTCGCCCTGGCCCTCAAGCTCGCCGTCCACCGCCTCGTCACCGAACGGGTGGGTCGTCCCCCGGTGCTCCTGCTCGACGACGTGTTCTCCGAGCTCGATCCCCGACGGGCAGCGGCGCTCGTCGAGATCCTGCCGACCGGCCAGACGATCCTCACCACGGCCGACGATCTGCCGCCCGGAGCGGTGGCCGACCGTACCTACGAGGTGCGCGACGGTACGGTCGAGGAACGGTCGTGACCAGCCCGGATGCGCCCGACGAGCGGGTCGAACGGTGGTCGGCGGCCCGACCCGACGTCGTCGACGACCCGGACACCGCACCGCTGCGGGCGGTGCGGGTCGACGTCGGTCTCGACCGGCTGGTGCGGTCGCTCGGCTGGGCCGGCGGAGCCTCCGAGGTCGGGGTGCTCGCCCGATGGGCGGAGATCGTCGGCGAGGCGATCGCGGCGCACGCCCGCCCGACGTCGCTCGAGGCCGGCACCCTCGTCGTGGCCGTCGATGACACCGCCTGGGCGAGCCAGATCCGGTGGTTGGAGCAGCGCATCCTGGACCAGTTGGCGGACGCCGGCGGTGAGCGGCTCGAACGACTCGTCGTGCGGGTCGTGCCCCGCCTCTGAGCTGGGGGAGTGTGCGCGGCCGGTGTCCCACCGGCGGGTAGAATCGGGCAGCTGTCGCAGCCCCGCGACGACGCGTGTCGGCCCCTCGGCCGACTGCCGAGTGAGGGAAACTGTTTGTCCTACGAAGCCGGTGACATCCAGGTACTCGAAGGCCTCGAGGCGGTCCGCAAACGGCCCGGCATGTACATCGGCTCAACCGGACCCGCCGGCTTGCACCACCTCGTCTACGAGGTGGTCGACAACGCCGTCGACGAGGCGATGGCCGGCCACTGCACCCGCATCGACGTGACGATCCTCCCCGACGGAGCCTGCGAGGTGGTCGACAACGGTCGAGGTATCCCTGTCAGCCTCCACCCGCAGTACCCCGAGATGTCCGCCGCCGAGGTGGTGCTCACGGTCCTGCACGCCGGCGGCAAGTTCGGCGGCGGCGGGTACAAGGTGTCCGGCGGTCTCCACGGCGTCGGCGTGTCGGTCGTGAACGCGTTGTCGACCCGGGTCGAGGTCGAGATCGACCGTGAGGGTCGGCGTCACGCGATGTCCTTCGTGGAGGGCGGCCGGCTCGACGAACGACTCCGGGTCGTGGGCGACGCGCCCGACGGTCGGACCGGCACCACCGTGCGGTTCTGGCCCGACGGTTCGATCTTCGACGAGGTCGACTTCCGAGCGCAGACGCTGCTCGACCGCTTCCAGATGATGGCCTACCTGAACCGGGACCTCGAGATCACCTTCGAGGACCGCCGTCGCACCGGCGACGACGCCCCCGGGCGCACCGCGTTCCGGTTCGAGGGTGGCATCAGCGACTTCGTCACGCACCTGAACGTCTCGAAGGAGGCGCTCTTCGCCGCGGTCGGCGCGTTCGAGGCCGCGGACGACGACCAGGAGGTCGAGATCGCGTTCCAGTGGAACACCGGCTTCCAGACGGACGGGATCCACTCCTTCGCGAACGGGATCAACACCGTCGAGGGCGGGATGCACGAGGAGGGCTTCAAGAAGTCCCTCACCAACGTGGTCAACCGCTACGCCCGCGAGAAGGGGCTCCTCAAGGAGAAGGACGACAACCTCCAGGGTGAGGACATCCGCGAGGGTCTTGCGGCGATCATCAGCGTCCGGCTCCGGGAACCGCAGTTCGAGGGACAGACCAAGGGCAAGCTCGGCAACGTGTCAGTTCGCTCGCTTGTGGAGCGGGCCACCAACGAACGGCTCGCCGTGTGGTTCGACGAGCACCCGGCCGAGGCGAAGGCCATCGTGACCAAGGCGACCCAGGCGTCCCGGGCCCGCGCCGCCGCCCGCGACGCACGGAACGCGATCCGCCGGAAGTCCGCGCTCGAGGGCGCCGGGATGCCCGACAAGCTGAAGGACTGCAACTCCCGCAACCCCGACGAGTCGGAGCTGTTCATCGTCGAGGGTGACTCGGCGGGCGGTTCGGCGGTCCGGGCGCGCGACCCCCTCACCCAGGCGATCCTCCCGATCCGGGGCAAGATCCTCAACGTCGAGCGGGCACGCATCGACAAGATGCTGCGGAACACCGAGATCCAGACGCTGATCACGGCGATCGGCGCCGGCCTCGGCGAGGAGTTCGACCTCGCGAAGTGCCGCTACCACAAGGTCGTGATCCTCGCCGACGCCGACGTCGACGGCAGCCACATCCGCACCCTGCTGATGACGTTCTTCTTCCGGCAGATGCGACCCCTCGTCGAGTCCGGTTACCTCTTCATCGCCCAGCCGCCCCTCTATTCCACGGAGGTCGGTAAGGCGAAGGTGTACCTGAAGGACGACCCGGCGAAGGACCGGTTCCTCGCCGAGCACCCGAACCACCGCAAGGAGTTCCAGCGGTTGAAGGGCCTCGGCGAGATGGACTGGGCCGAGCTGCGTGACACCACCATGGACGCCGGCGTCCGCACCTTGCTGCAGGTCAGCATCGACCAGGCGGCGATCGCCGATGAGATCACCTCGATCCTCATGGGCGAGAACGTCGAGGAACGGAAGAAGTTCATCGTGAACAACGCCAAAGACGTCCGGTTCGTGGACATCTGACCGATGAGCGACACAGGACCCGAAGAACCCGGGACGAACCCGGCGGAGAGCGACGACGCGGTCGAGCGCTCCTCCGTCCAGATCGTCGAGATCCAGGACGAGATGGAACGTTCGTTCCTCGAGTACGCGATGTCGGTGATCATGGCGCGGGCGCTGCCCGACGCCCGCGACGGCCTCAAGCCCGTCCACCGCCGCATCCTGTGGTCGATGTACGACCAGGGGTTCCGGCCCGACCGGGCGCACGTGAAGTGCGCACGGGTGACCGGCGACGTGATGGCGAAGTACCACCCGCACGGCAACAGCGCGATCTACGACGCGCTCGTGCGCATGGCGCAGCCGTTCTCGCTGCGCGACCCGCTCATCGACTTCCACGGGAACTACGGCTCGCCGGAGTTCGGCGCCGCCGCCGAGCGCTACACCGAGTCCCGTCTCGGCCAGCTCGCCATGCGGATGCTCGACGGCATCGACGAGAACACCGTCGAGCTCGTCGCCAACTACGACGGCACCAGTACCGAGCCGACCGTCCTGCCGGCCCGGTTCCCGAACCTGCTCGTCAACGGCAGCCAGGGCATCGCCGTCGGCATGGCGACGAGCATCCCGCCGCACAACCTCGGTGAGGTCATCGACGCGACCGTCCACCTCATCGACCATCCCGACGCGACGCCCGACGACCTCATGCAGTTCGTCCGGGGGCCCGACTTCCCCACCGGCGGGTTCATCATGGGGCGCGCCGGCATCGTCGAGGCGTACCGCACGGGACGGGGGTCGGTGCGCATACGCGCTGCCGCAGAGATCGAGGAGACCCGACGCGGCCTCCAGGTCACCGTCACCGCACTGCCGTACCAGACCTCGGCCGGCTCGATCGCCGCGCGCATCAAGGAGCTCGTCGACTCCAAGGAGCTCGACGGCATCCGCGACGTGAACGACGAGTCCTCCGGTGAGGACACGCGGCTCGTCATCGAGCTCAAGCGGGACGCGAACGCGAACGTCGTGCTCAACAACCTCTACCGGCTCACCCCGTTGCAGACGAGCTTCGGGATGAACATGGTCGCCCTCGTCGACGGGGTGCCGCGGACCCTCGACCTCGCCCAGATGCTGAATGCCTACGTCGGCCACCAGCTCGACGTCATCACCCGACGCAGCGAGCACCGGCTCGACCGGGCGCAGCGGCGGGCGCACATCGTGGAGGGTCGTCTCCGGGCGCTCGACGTGCTCGACGAGATCATCGCCCTCGTGCGGGCGTCGGAAGATCGCGACGCCGCCCGGGCCGGGCTGACGAGCGAACCGTTCTCGTTCTCCGAGGAGCAGACCGAGGACATCCTCCGCATGACCCTCGGGCAGCTCACCCGCCTCGGTCGGGTCGAGCTCGAGACCGAGCACGGCGAACTCCGGGCGACGATCGCCGATCTCGAGGCGATCCTCGCCGACGAGGGCCGCAAGCGGACCGTGATCAAGGAGGAGCTCGCCGCCGTCCGCAGCGAGTTCGCCACCCCGCGCAAGGCGCTGCTCATCGCGGATCGCGGCGAGCTCGCCATCGAGGACCTCGTCGACGACAAGGAGCTCGTCGTCACCATGACGGCGGCGGGCTACCTGAAGGCGGTCGATGCGACCGCGTTCCGCACCCAGGGCCGTGGTGGGCGTGGCGTGACCGGCGCCGGGCTGCGCGAGGACGACTTCGTCACCCGGGTGCTGCACACGACGGCGCACGCCTACCTGCTGTTCTTCACGAACATCGGACGGGTGTACCGACTGCGGGCACACGAGGTGCCGGTGCGCGACCGCGGGGCGAAGGGGCTCCCGATCGTGAACCTGCTCGACCTCCGACCCGGCGAGACCGTGCAGGCCGTCGTCGACACGCGCGACTACGAGACGAACCGCTACCTGCTCTTCGCTACCCGTCGCGGCATCGTGAAGAAGACCCGGTTCCTCGCCTACGACACGAAGCTGCGCGGCGGGATCATCGCCATCAACCTGCGCGACGGCGACGAGCTCGTCCGGGTGATCCCGACCAACGGCGGCGACGAGGTCGTGATGGTCGCCCGGTCCGGGCAGACGATCCGGTTCAGCGAGGACGAGGTCCGCGACCAGGGACGGGTGGCCGGCGGCGTGCACGGCATGCGGCTCGTGGGTGGCGACGCGGTCGTGTCCTGCGACGTGATCCGGCCCGACGCCGACCTGCTGCTCGTGACCGACGGCGGGTTCGGCAAGCGGACCGAACCGACGGCGTTCCCGCTCCGCCACC
This sequence comes from Actinomycetota bacterium, assembly GCA_016870475.1. Lineage (GTDB taxonomy): Bacteria > Actinomycetota > Acidimicrobiia > Acidimicrobiales > CAIXPF01 > VGBO01. Next base: position 12,515 of record VGBO01000013.1, read on the forward strand.
GAGGCGGGCAGGGCATCCGGGGGATCCGGACCATCGAACGCAAGGGGACCGTCGTCGCCGCCCTCATGGTGGCCGACGACGACGACGTGCTCCTCGTCTCCTCGAACGGCGTCCTGATCCGGACCCCGGTCCGGGAGATCTCCCGGCAGGGACGCGACGCGACCGGGGTCCGGGTGATGAACGTCACCGGCGACGAGGTGGTGGCCGCCGTGGCCACCGTCCCACGGGACGACGAGACGTCCCCCGAGGAGACCGACGTGACGGCCGACGGGTCGACGTCCTCCGAACCGCCCTCGGCGTGACCCGGGCTCGGCCCGACAGCGGGCAGGCGACCCCCCTCGTCGCTGCCGGGCTCGCGTTCGCCGCCCTGGTCGTCGCCGGGCTCGGCGCACTCGGCCAGCGGGCGGTCGATGCGGCCGTCGCGTCGGCAGCCGCCGACGCCGCAGCGCTCGCCGGGGCGGCTGCCGGACCGTCGGACGCCCGTCGCATCGCGACGGCCAACGGGGTCGACGTCGTCGCCGTCCGGGTCGACGGCGACCAGGTGCAGGTCGTCGTGCGGCGGAGTACGGCCACGGCCGTGGCCACGGCGGAGCGGTACGGAATCGACTCGGGTGCTCCCGTACACTGACCCGGTGGACAGCGGGCCGAAGCGGGGGGAGCGGGTGCCGTCGTCGTCCTTCGGCAAGAGCGACATCACTGCCGCCAAGGAGCTGCAGGCTCGCAAGGTCCGGCGGACGATCCGCCACATCGACCCTTGGTCGCTGCTGAAGGTGTCCCTCCTGTTCCACGTGGCGGGAACCCTCGTACTGCTGATCGCTGCGTGCCTGCTGTGGATGGTGCTCGACGCTGGCGGCATCGTCGGGACGGTGGAGGGGTTCCTGACCGACGTGTTCGCCCTCGACTCCTTCGAGTTCCACAGCGGGCGGTTGCTCCGGTTCGGCGTGTTCACCGTGCTCGTCGTGACGGCGGTCGGCACGGTCGTGACCTCGCTCCTCGGACTCGTGTTCAACCTGGTCAGCGACATCGTCGGCGGGGTCACCGTGTCGGTGGTCGAGGAGGAGAGCACTCGGCCGGTGCGCCTTCCCGGCCCGGGTGGGGGCTGAGCGGCCGCCGCCCGGATCCGGCGACCGGGTTGGACGACGGATCCGACGCCGCGGGTAGAGTGATCGCTCCCGGGGCTATAGCTCAGTCGGTTAGAGCGCACCCCTGATAAGGGTGAGGTCGCTGGTTCGATTCCAGCTAGCCCCACGGGATGATCTTCGTCGTTCGACGGGTCCTCTTCGCCCTCGTGATCGCCGCCGGCACCGCCGGAGCGATCCGCCTGCGTCGACCCGCAGCATCCGAGGCACGCCGAGGCGGCTGGCGCACGTTGCACGCGCCCACCTACCGATGACGGGCACATCGTCCGCGCGGGCCGTGGTGGTCGGCACGGGCCTCGTCGCCGGTCACGCGGTCCGCCGCCTCGCCGCCCGCTTCGGGGGCGGCGCGATCGTCGTCGCCGGGCGTGACCCGGCGGTCGCACGCCGCCTCGCCGACGGTGTCGGCGGCACAGGGGTGGCGCTGGCGGACCTCGAGGGGATCGCGCCTGCCGACGTCGTCGTGCTCTGCGGGCCGGCGGCGACCCAGACGGTCGCGGCCCGAGCGGCCCTTGCGGCAGGGTCCTCCGTCGTGAGCACCGCCGACCGCCCCGACGCCGTGCGGGACCTGCTCGGGCTGCACGACGAGGCCGTCGACCGCGGCCGCGCCGTCGTCGTCGGCGCCAGCTTCTGCCCCGGATTGAGCTGTGTCCTCGCCCGGCACGCGGCGACCCTGTTCGACACCGTCGACGAGATCCACGTCACACGGGGCGGGACCGGCGGGCCGGCGTGCGCTCGTCAGCACCACGACGCGCTGACCGGGCGCAACGAGGACTGGCGGGACGGGGCCTGGGTGCACCGCCGGGGTGCGTCCGGCCGACAGCTCGTGTGGTTCCCGGAGCCGTTCGGTGCCCGGGACTGCTACCGGGCGGCACTCGCCGACCCGGTGCTCCTGCAACGGTCGTTCCCCGACGCGGGACGCATCACCGCCCGTCTCGCCGCCACACGCCGCGACCGGGTGACGGGATGGCTGCCGATGCTGCGGCCCCCCCACGCCGACGGCGGCCCGGGAGCCCTCCGGGTCGAGGTCTGGGGTCGGCGCGACGGCGAACGCGAGGTCGTCGTGTACGCGGCGACCGACAACCCGGCCTACGTCACCGCGGTGAGTGCCGTCGCCGCGGTGGAGGCGATCGCCTCCGGACGGCTCCCGGCCGCCGGGGCGTCGACGTTGTCGGCGACGTCGGATCCGGTCTGGTTCCTCGACCGGTTCGACGAGGCGGGCGTGGTGGTGTCGACGTTCGAGGGCGCCGACTGAGCGGACCCGCTCAGATGCTGGCGATGTCCCGGAATCGGCGGGCGAGATCGACGTCGCCGAACACCTCGACGGCATCGGTCGGGACCCGGCCCATCACCCACAGCAGCAGGTCCGACGCCGGGGCGCGGACCGCCACGTCGCCCTTGGCGTGGCCGCGGACGCACCGCACCTCGTCGGCATCGAAGGTGACCGTCCATTCACCGTCGCCGTCGGTGGCGTGGAGGTGCAACGTCTGACCGGCGGCGCCGAACGCGGCGCGGTCGAACCGGTGCTGCAGATGCGTGGAGATCGTCTCGTCGACGCCGTCGAGGGCGACGTCGACCGCGATCGGCCGCGGCGTACCGGTGGCGGCCTCGCGATCCCAGCGGTGGACGGCGTTCTCGTGGGTCAATCGGCGTGCCCACCAGCGGGTGTCGCGCGGCCCGATGAACGTGTGTCGGGGGGCGTCCGGGTCGGCGACGTCGAACGCGTCGGACAGGGCGGTGAGGCCGTCGGCGTACCAACCGATCACCGCGTCGCCTGTCGGCGTCTGGGGGACGTCACGGGCGCTGACCCGCTCGCCGGCCGGGGCGGCGAGGATCGCCGTCACCCAGCGGTGCACCCACGAGGTGTGGCCCAACAATCCGGCGACGTCCCAGTCGGGACACGACGGGACCCGGTTCCCGAGCTCGGCGGGCGAGACCGAACCGAGCGCCGCACCTTCGGCGCGAAGGGTGTGCAGGTGTGCGGCGAACTCCATGCGCGCACCCTACCGGTGCAGATGGAGGACCCCGAGGAGCTCGTCGTGCAGCACCCCGTTCGACGCGACGCCGCTGCCGCCGTCGATCACCGCGTCGCGGCCGCCGACCGTGGAGAACCGTCCGCCCGCCTCGGCGATGAGCACCGGCATCGGCGCAAGGTCCCACACCGACACCACCGGGTCGACCATCGCCTCCACCCGCCCGGTGGCGACGAGGGCATAGCCGTAGCCGTCGCCCCAGGTGCGCAAGCGCGCACCGGCGGCGCGGAGCCGGTCGACGGAGGCGTCCGGCCAGACGTCGAGGCCGCTCGTCATCACCGCGGCGTCGGCGACGGACGCGTGCGTGGACACCGAGCACCGGTGTCCGTTCGACCAGCAGCCGAGCCCGCGTCCGGCCCACACCGTCTCGCCGAGCGCCGGCAGGTGGATGACGCCGACGAGCGGACCGTGGTCGTCGAGCACGGCGAGGAGCGTGGAGTACAGGGGAACGCCGTGGATGAAGCCGTAGGTGCCGTCGATCGGGTCGACCACCCAGCGGCGGGCCGAGGTGCCCCCGACGACGCCTTCCTCCTCGCCGATGATCCCGTCCGTGGGGTGCCGTCGGGCGAGGTGGTCGCGCACGAACCGTTCGGCGGCCCGGTCGGCGTCGGTCACCGGGGTTCGGTCGGCCTTCCGGTCGACCACGAGGTCGTCGCGCCGGAACCAGTCGAGGGTCAGGTCCCCGGCCGCCCGGGCGAGCTCGACCGCTTCGTCGAGCAGTGACGGGTCGGCGTCGGGCGGAGGCGGGAACTCGGACACGGCCCCGCACGCTACCGGTGGGCGGTCAGCCGCCGGTGGTGGACCAGTGCCAGGGTTCGATCGGCAGGTTGTAGAAGCCGAACGACGCTGCGTTCGCCGCGAGCCAGCGGAAGATCGGGTTCGACCGGCTGCGCACCAGGTCGCCGCCGGAGAAGAAGTCGATGGCGAGACCCTGCTCGTGCATGGAGAACCCGGGTCGCGCCACCGGCGGCGAACAGTCCATGGACGGCATGTCCCAGATCGCCCAGTCGCTCGAACCGCAGTGCGCCCGCCGGAGGTCGATCTGGGTCTGGATGTCGCGGTACCCCTCGCCGTACAACTCGATCCCGTCTGCGGCGGCGGCGTCGACCATCGCCCGGACCTGGCCGGCGATCTCCGTGTTCACCTCGATCCCGTAGACGGTGACGACGGTGATCGGCCCGTTCCGGGTCCAACCCGGCCGGCTCACCCCGCCGCCGGCGCGTCGGGCCGCGCGGGCGAGCTCCTGCTCCCGGGCGGCGAGCTGTTCGCCGACGCTGTTCGCTTCGGCGAGCTTGCGTTCGAGGTTCGCGGCGATGTCGTCGGCGAGGCGTTGCTGAGCGTCGGAAGCCGCCTGCACGGTCGTGAACTGGGCGGCCTCGGCGGCCTCGAGGCGTTTCGCCTCGGCCTCCGCGCGTTCGGCGTCGGTCCGGGCCCGTTCGGCTCGTTGGCGTTCGCCCCGCAGGCGGTTCACGACGTCGTCGGTGGTCGACGCCCCCACGGAGGCGAACACCCGGCGCTTCGCCCCGGCGCGCACGTCGTCGTCGGCGAGGAGCGCGCCGATGTCGGTCGAGGGGGGACGCAGGTACGCGGCGACGGCGAGCTCGCGGAGCTGCCCGGTGAGCTCGTCGATCTTGTCGTTCGCCGCGTCCTCGCGTTCGCGGGCGGCGGTGATCTCACGCTGCGCGCCGGCGACGGCGGCGCGCGCGTCGTCGAGCCGCTGCTGCTGACGGTCCCGTTCGGCGACGAGGGCGTCGAGCGCGGCGCCGGCGGTCTCCGCGTCGACGGCGAGCACATTGATCTCCGCGGCGAGTTCGGCGGCCCGGGCCTCGAGCTCGGCTTGGGTCTGCGCGCCTGCCGACCGACCGACCGGGAGGACGGTCGCAACGACGAGCACGATGCCCAGCAGGCGGCGGATGCGGACGGTGTCCACCCCTCGAGCGTAGCTGCAGCCCCCCGCCGGGGTTCCGGCCGGGCGACGCACCGGGGATCCGGTGTGGTGGAATCCGGGGATGATCAACCGTTTCGACCTCACCGGGAAGGTGGCTGTCGTCACCGGCGGTAGCCGGGGCATGGGCCGGGAGATGGTGCTCGCGTTCGCCGAGAACGGCGCGGACGTCGTCATCGCCTCGCGCAAGATCGACTCGTGCGAGACGCTCGCCGCCGAGGTGACCGAGCGTTTCCCGGGGCGGCGGGCGTTGCCCGTCGCCTGCCACGTGGGCCGGTGGGAGGAGTGCGACGCCCTCGCCGAGGCGGCCTACGCCGAGTTCGGCAAGGTCGACGTGTTGGTCAACAACGCCGGGATGTCGCCGCTGTACCCCTCGCTCGTCGAGGTCGGTGAGGACCTCTTCGACAAGGTGATCGGGGTGAACTTGAAGGGCCCGTTCCGCCTGTCGGCGCTGATCGGGTCGCGCATGGCCGCCGGTGACGGCGGGTCGATCATCAACGTGTCGTCGACCGCGGCGATCCGGCCGACCCCGACCGAGACCGCCTACGCGGCGGCGAAGGCCGGACTGAATGCGATCACGGTCGCCTTCGCCCACGCGTACGGGCCGAAGGTCCGGGTGAACTGCATCATGCCCGGGCCGTTCCTGACCGACATCTCCAAGGCCTGGGACCTCGAGGCGTTCGAGGCGCGCGTCAAGGTCGACTACCCGCTCCAGCGCGGGGGCCAGCCGGACGAGGTCGTCGGAGCGGCGCTCTACTTCGCGAGCGCCGCGTCGAGCTACACGACCGGCTCGGTGCTGAAGATCGACGGGGGCGGCGCCTGAGACGCCACCCCCGCCGCCGTCAGATCCGTTCGATCAAAGTGCCGGTGCCGAGCCCGCCACCACAGCACATGGTGATGACGCCGTAGCGCCCGCCGGTGCGCTGCAGTTCGTGAACCGCCTTGGTCACGAGGAACGTGCCCGTCCCCCCGAGCGGGTGGCCGAGGGAGATCGCACCGCCGTTCGGGTTCACCCGCTCCGGGTCGGGCTGCAGCTCCTTCTGCCAGGCGAGCACCACCGAGGCGAACGCCTCGTTGATCTCGAACACGTCGACGTCGTCGACGGAGATGCCGGCCTGGTCGAGGACCTTGCGGGTCGCCGGGATCGGACCCTCGAGCATGAGCACCGGGTCGCACCCGACGAGTGCCGTGCCGACGACCCGGGCGACCGGCCGGAGGCCGAGCTCGGCTGCGCGTTCGGCCGACATCATGAGCACGGCGGAGGCGCCGTCGGCGATCTGGGACGACGACCCGGCCGTGTGCACGCCGTTCTCACGGGCGACCGGCTTGAGCTGGGCGAGCTTCTCGAGGGAGGTCTCGCGCGGGATCTCGTCGCGGGTGACGGTGACCTTGTCACCGGTGCGCTCGCCGGCCTCGTTGGTCACCTCGACCTCGATCGGGATGATCTGCGGCTCGAAACGCCCCTCGGCGATCGCCCGGGCAGCCCGGAGCTGGGACTCGAGCCCGAAGGCGTCGGTGTCCTCGCGGGAGATCTCGTACTTGTCGGCGATCCGCTCCGCACCCTCGAACTGGCTCGTGAACTCGTAGTGCTCGAAGTAGCTGCGCGACACCGGCTTGCCGAGGCCGGCCTTGGCGCCGGCGTAGGCGTCGGACCCGATGGGCAGGCGCGACATGTTCTCCACGCCGCAGGCCATGACCACGTCCTCGGCACCGGATGCGATCAGGCTGTAGGCCAGGTTCACGGCCTGCTGGGACGACCCGCACTGGGCGTCGACGGTCGTGCAGGCGACCTCCTCGGCCCCGCCGTGGGAGAGCCAGGCGGTGCGGGTGATGTTCATCGCCTGCAACCCGACCTTGTTGATGCAGCCGCCGACCACCTGGTCGACCTGGTCGGGGGTCACGCCGGCGCGGCGCAGCACTTCCATCTGCACCGGGCCGAGCACGTCGGCGGGGTGGGTCGAGGCGAGCGAGCCGCCCTTCTTCCCGATCGGCGAACGACCGGCCTCGATGATCACGACCTCACGCATGGTGTCCTCCCGAACGGTGTTGCGGGGCACGCTGCCCTGTACGACCTGCACAGGATCGCCCGCTGCGACCCGTGCGTGCCAGCCTGCCACGTCCGAACGACGGACATCCGCCTCTGGCTCCCCGGGTCGTGGCTGCGCTAGAACCGACCCATGGGTGGGGCGACGACTACGGGTGGCATCGACCTCGGGGCGTTCGAGGTGAACCAGGACCCCGACGCGTTCGCCGCCGAGATGCTCGTCGGCTCACCGATCCAGTGGAGCGAGCGGAACCGGGCGTGGCTGCTGCTCTCCTACAAGGCGGCGACCGAAGGGTTCCTCGACCCACGCCTCTCCAACGACCGGACCCCGGCGTTCCGTCGTGCCGTGCAGAAGCGCGGCGACGCGTTCGAGCGCACCTACGAGCTCCTGTCCGGGTGGATGGTGTTCCGGGACCCGCCGGTGCACACGCGCCTGCGTGAACCGGTCCGGCGGGCGTTCACCCCGCGGGTGATGGAGACCCTGCGCGAGTCGGTCGTGGCGATCACCGACGAGCTGCTCGGCGCCATCGGCGACGAGCCGACGTTCGACTTCAAGGAACGGTTCGCCGCTCCGCTCCCAGCGCTCGTGATCGCCGATCTGCTCGGCGTGCCCCGGTCGGAACGCGACCGGTTCCAGGAGTGGTCGGACAAGCTGGCGAACGTCGTGTTCGCCGTCGACGGCAGCGCCGCCGACCCGGCGACCGAGGCGTCGATCGTGGCGGCGACCGAGGAGTTCATCGACTTCTTCGGCGGACTCATCGAACACCGCAAGGAGCACCCCGGCGAGGACCTCATCTCCAAGGTCGTCTCGGCGAACGACCTCGATGCGCTGTCGGTGCTCGAGGTGGTCGGCGCGTGCACGATGCTGCTGTTCGCCGGTCACGAGACGACCACGAACCTGCTGACGAACGGTCTGCGCGAGCTGTTCGGCCACCCGGACCAGATCGGACGGATCCGTCGCGGCGAGGTCGACACCACCCTCGCCGACGAGCTGTTGCGGGTGGTCGGCCCGGCCAAGGCGATGGTGCGGATCGCGACCGAGACGCACGTCCGCTACGACCAGGAGGTCCGGGCGGGCGACGCCGTGTTCTGCGTGATCCTCACCGCGAACCGGGACCCGGCCACCTTCCCCGACCCGACCCGGTTCGATCTCGGTCGCACCCCCAACCCGCACCTCGGGTTCGGCTGGGGGTCGCACCTGTGTCTCGGTGGCAACCTTGCGCGGCTCGAGGGCGGCATCGCCATGCGGCGCATCTTCGAGCGGTTCCCCGACATCCGACCCGACGGCGAACCGCCCGCGTGGCGGGGCAATCCGCTCGGCCGGTCGTTGCGCGCGCTCCACGTGCAGGTCTGACGCCGTCCGTCGCCTGCGTTAGAACGCAGGCATGACGCTCCTCACCAGCCTGGCCGCTGCATTCCTCGGCGGGTTCGCGCTCGAGAAACTGCACGTCCCCTCCGGCGCGCTCATCGGGGCGATGATCGGGGTGACGGTCCACAACATCGGGTTCCGTCAGGTCGCCGCACTCCCAGCGCCGGTCACCTTCGTGGCGTACGTCGTCCTGGGGTGGGCAATCGGGTTCGGGGTGAACCGCCAGTCGCTTGCGTCGCTGCGCACCGCCGTGGTGCCGATCGTGCTCGTCGTCGTCGCCCTGTTGGTCTTCGGTGGCCTGCTTGCCGTCCTGCTCGTGCGATGGGGTGGGTACGACCCGGTGACGGCCTACCTGTCGGCATCGCCCGGTGCGCTGTCGCAGATGACGGTGCTCGCCGACCAGTCCGGGTCGAACCTGTTGTTCGTCGTGACGATCCACACGGTGCGCGTCGTCGCGGTGTTGGCCGTCGCGCCGCTCGTCACGCGGTGGCTGAGTTGAGCCCGGGAGGCGCAGGCCGCAACATCGACAACACCACCACCAGCGCGCACACGACGCCCACGGCGAGGAACGCGTCGCTGAACGCGTCGCCGAACGACGCGTCGTCGGTGGCGCCGCCACGGCGTGCGGCGAAGAACTGCCCGGTGAGGGTCACCCCGGCGGTGATCCCGACGGTGCGCATCATCTGGGCGAGCCCGCCGGCGACGCCCTGGGAATCGCGCGGGATGCTGCCCATCACGTAGCTGAGGTTCGGCACGGTGAACAGGCCGAGTCCGAGGCCGATCAGCGCGAGCCCGACGACGACGAAGGGCACCGGGCTCGTCGCGTCGAGGAACGCCACCCCGACGAGGCCCGCGGTCTGCACGGCGAGTCCGATCGTGCACAGCGCACCGGCACCGACCCGGCCTTCGAGTCGGGCAGCGAGTGGCGCGGCGAGTGCGGTCGCCGCCGGGGTGCAGGCGAGGAGCAACCCGCCGACGACGACGTGGTGCCCACGGATCGTCACGAGGTAGTAGGGGACGAGCAGCCAGACGGCGAACATCGTCCCGTTCGCGAGCAGCGTCAACAGGTTGGCGAGAGCGAACGGCCGGTGCCGCAGCAGCAGTGGGTCCATCACCGGCGCCGGGGTCCGGCGTTCGTGCAGAACCCACAACACGGTCACGACCACGGCGGCGACGGCGCAGCCGAGCACGAGCGGGTCCGACCACCCCGCCCCGCGGGCCCGGCTCAGCGCGAACAGGGCCGACGCCGCGGCGATCCCGAGACCGCTCACACCCGCGAGGTCGAGCGACGGGCGCGACCGCCGGTCGGGCGCTGCGACGGCGGGGGTGCCGACGACCACGGCGACGGCGAGCCCCGCGGCGAGGGGGGCACGCACGAGGAACACCCAGCTCCAGTCGCCGACCGCCACGAGGAACCCGCCGACCGGCGGGCCGAGGGCGAGGCCGGCGGACACGCCGAGCTGGTAGGAGCCTAGGGCCCGCGAGCGGTCCGTCTCGGCGACGGCGAGGGTGACGAGTGCCGGGGCCGAGCCGAGCACCAGCGCCGCCCCGACCCCCTGGATCACCCGTCCGGCGAGGAACCACCCGAACGAGGGGGCGAGACCGCACCAGGTCACCCCGATCACCGTCCCGACGAGACCACCGAGCAGCATCCGACGGTGCCCGAACACGTCGGCGAGCCGCCCCGTGGCGAGGAGCAGGCTCGCGTAGGTGAGCAGGTAGCAGACGACCACCCAACTGATCCGTTCCACACCGAGGTCGAACCGGGCGGTGATCGCCGGGAACGCGATGTTCACCATCGTGTCGAGGGAGATCACGAGCGCCGCGCCGGCGGCCAGCACGATCCAACGGTGCGGACGGGCGGCCACCGGTGGGGCTCAGTCCTCGCCGAGCGTGTACCGGAAGTCGCAGTGCGAGGCGCCCTGCATGATCGTCTGGGTCCGGGTGAAGCGGATCGACCCGTTGAACCCCTCGATCATCGACCCGTCGCGGTTGCAGCTCAGCACCTCGCCGAGTTCGGGAACGCCGAGCGCCCGGTACATCTCGGCGTACCGGCACCGGGTCACGTCGAACGCGAGGGTCGTGTCGGACTTCTCGACCACCTCGATCCGCAGCGCGTCCTCGCGGGTCCACATCTCGAGGCCGGCGGCGAACGTGTCGAGGTCATCTGCGCCGACCTGGCGGGAGAACTCGGCACCCTGCCGGCGGGCCACGTCGACGACGACCTCCCGGGCGAGCTCGACGACCCGTTCACGGCCGAACTCGGCGGCGAAGCGTTCGATGAGCGGTGCGACGATGCGCGCCTCTATCTCCCGGCGCTTGAGCACCCCGATCTCGTTGAGCGTGTCGGGGGGCGGGACGGTGGGGTCGGCCATGGTGGTCTCCGGCGTCGGTCGTGGTCGGTCGGCCAGAGCCTGCCACGTCGGCGACCTCCCGGTCTCCGGGTCCGACCCTCGACGCGCCAGACTGGGGCCCGATGCGCCTCACCCTCGTCCGTCACGCCGAACCGATGTGGGTGCGCGACGGACTCGCCGTCGACGACCCGCCGCTCACCGAGCGGGGTTGGCGGCAGGCGGAACGACTCGCCGAACGACTCCGCACCGAGACCTTCGACGAGATCGTGGTCTCCCCGCTCGTCCGTACCCGGGAGACCTTCGCCGCCATCGAGGACCGCACCGGGTGGCGGGGCACGATCACCCCCTGGCTCGAGGAGATCCGCAGCCCGATCTGGCACGGAACCCCGGCGGAACGGGCCGAGGAGGCTTTCCGCGAGGAACGCGCCCGGATCGCGAAGGAACGGTGGCGAGGCATCGAGGGCGGTGAGGCGGTGCGCGACTTCGTCGCCCGGATCCGGGAGAACGGCGGGTTGTTCCTCGCCGAACGAGGGGTCGAACCGGTCACCGAGGACGTCGAGTCGTTGCCCGTATGGCGGGTGCCGGACCCGGGGCGCCGCATCCTCGTGGTCGCGCACGCAGGCACGAACTCCGGGATCGTGGCCTACCTGTTGGGTCTCGCTCCCGTGCCGTGGGAGTGGGACCGGTTCGTGCTCAACCACGCGTCCGTCACCCGCATCGAACCGCTGCAGCTCGGGGACGGGTGGACGTTCGGCCTGTCGCGCCTGTCCGACGTCGAGCACCTCGACGTGGCCGACCGGACCCTCTGAACGGTGGAGCGGCCTGCGGCTAGCGTCGCAGCGGACGGGGCGCACGGCGCCGGGGGAGCGGAGGACGTGATGACGGCACGGGTGGCGTTGGTGACCGGCGGGGGCCGGGGGATCGGCCGGGAGATCGTGCTGGCGCTCGTCGCGCAGGGGCGCGCCGTCGCCGTCGCCGACATCCGTGGCGAGGAGGCCGAGGAGACCGCAGCGCTCGCCCGGGCCGCAGGCGGGAACGCGAAGGCCTACCGGATCGACATCACCGACCCGGACGCGGTCGCCGACGGCGTGCTCGCCGTGACCGACGAGCTCGGTCCGGTCGACATCCTCGTGAACAACGCCGGGTGGGACGAGCTGAGGCCGTTCGTCGAGACCGACGAGGCGTTCTGGGCGAAGGTCGTCGCCATCAACTACCTCGGCCCGGTGCGCATGACGCATGCCGTGCTCCCCGGCATGCTCGAGCGCCGTTGGGGACGCATCGTGAACATCGGCTCCGACGCCGGTCGGGTGGGCTCGTCGCTCGAGGCCGTCTACTCGGGCTGCAAGGGCGGGGTGATCGCCTTCACGAAGACGATCGCCCGCGAGTCGGCCCGCCACGGTGTGGCCGCGAACGTGGTCTGCCCCGGGCCGACCGACACGCCGCTGCTCGGCGAGATCGTCGGCGGGGACGGCGACGGCGACAAGGTCATCGGGGCGATGACCCGCGCCGTGCCGATGAAGCGGCTCGGACGCCCCGAGGAGGTCGCCTCCGCCGTGGCGTACTTCACCTCCGACGTGGCCGGGTTCGTGACCGGGCAGACGCTGTCGGTCAGCGGCGGCCTGACGATGTCGTGACCCGCAAGTCGCTCAGGAGCGACCGCGGATCATCCGGCTCGGCGTGTACCGGAGCACGATCTCGTCACGCTGGTTCACCACGTCGTTCCGGGTCGTGACGATGCCACGCCCGCCCTTGGAGGTGGGTCGCGACTCCACGACGGTCACGTGCACCTCGATCGTGTCGCCGACGTAGGTCGGGCCGAGCACCTCCACCGGTGAGCCCAGGTAGGCCATGCCCGTGCCGGCGATCACGCCCGAGCCGATCGTGAGCCCCTCGGCGAAGGAGAACACGAGCGCCCCGGGGCACAGGCGCCCGGCGTAGCCCGCCTCGCCGACCGCGGCCGTGGCGTCGAGGAACAGGCTCTCGGAGAACCCGCACAGGGTGACGAACGCGACGAGGTCGGCTTCGGTGACGGTGCGGCGCTGGGTGCGGAACGCGTACCCGACGGGCTGTTCCTCCCACGTGCGGCCCCGCACCAGCGGTTCGGGCCTCGTGCCGGTGAACTTCTCCATCGTCCCCTCCTCGTCGTGCCCCCGGATCGTAGGTGGTCGCTCAGCCGAGCAGCAGCGCCTCGAGTTCGCTGCGCCGGGCCGCCTGTTCGGCTGGGGCGACCCCCCACACCGGCGGGCGCACCATCATGGAGTCGGCACGGGACCACAGGCGGTCGAGCGTCGAGGCGACGGTGTCGCGGTCGCCGCACACGACGAACGTGCGGGCCATCGTGTCGGGGACGAGACGGGCGGCCTCCTCGATGGGCAGGCTGCGGCGGGCCTCCACGATCCGGTCGGCGACCTCGGCGAACCCGTGCGCCTCGAAGAACGACCGGTACTGCGGGATCGACGCGTAGAACGCGACGGTGGGCCGCGCCAGCTCGACGGCCCGTGCCGGGTCGTCGTCGAGGGCGACCGTGAGCCAGAGCTGCAGGTGCACATCCGCCGGGTCGCGCCCCGCCCGGGCCGCGCCGCGGGCGAGCGCGTCGAGCGCCGGTCCGAGCGTCCAGTCGATCGACCACACCGGATGGCCGATCAACCCGTCGGCGACCTCGCCGGCGAGCTCGCAGAGCCGTTCGCGCAACGACGCCAACCAGATCGGCAGCGGCCCGGTCCTCGGGGCGAACGTCGGGGTGAACCGGTCGAACTGCAACTCGACGTGCCGCCCCCGGTACGGCTCGATCGACGTCGCGCCGGCGACGGCCGCGGCGTCGACGTGGCGCACCACGCCGACGACGTCGCGCATGCGGCCGATCGGCGGGCGGTACGCCATGCCGAAGTAGTTCTCCGTCCAATCCTGCGGTGCGGTACCGAGGCCGAGGGTGAACCGTCCGTCGGCGAGCGTGGCGAGGTCGATCGCCGCGCACGCCGTCTCGAACGCCGACCGGGTGAACCCCATGGCGATCCCCGACGCCACCTCGAGCGTCGTCGTCGCCGACGCTGCGACGGCGAGCGGCGCCCACGGCGGGGCGTACACCTGCGCGCCGACCACACCCCGGTAGCCGGTCCCCTCGGCCCGGCGGGCCGCTTCGGCGATCTCGGCGGCGGTGCCGGTGCGAGGGAGCGACGTCCAGTAGGCACGAGTGCGGTCCATGGCGGCGCAGTCTGGCCCATCCCCGGGTCCGCTGCGTCGGGCGCGGGCGCGCCGACGCTCGCCGCGGTTAGGTTCACCGACGTGCTGGCAGACGACGAAGTGCGGGCGGCGCTCGACGCGATCGGCGACGCGTTGCCCCGCCGGACCGAGAACACCCGGATGTCGACGATGGGGGCGGGCAGCGACGACCTCGAGGCCGGCCGCCGGTACCTCGCGGCGGCGGTCGCCGAGGGCTGGGCGGTGCCGACCTGGCCGAAGCGCCACGGTGGACGTGACGCCGATCCGGCCGACGCCCGCACGATCGGGCGGGTGTTGCGCGAGTTCGCCGTGCCCGACCTGTACCCCTACATGATCGGTCTCGGCATGGCCGGCCCGACGCTGCTCCAGTGGGGCACCGATGCGCAACGGGACCTGTGGCTGCGCGGCATCGCGAACGGCAGCGAGATCTGGTGCCAGATGTTCTCCGAACCCGAGGCGGGCTCCGACCTCGCGAACCTCGGGCTGCGCGCGGTCGCCGACGGCGACGAGTGGGTGCTCGAAGGCCAGAAGGTGTGGACCTCCCGGGCGATGTGGGCCCGTTGGGGGCTGCTCCTCGCCCGCACCGACCCCGACGTGCCCAAGCACGCCGGCCTCACCATGTTCGCCGTCGACATGGTCGCCCCCGGGGTCGACGTGCGACCGCTCGTCCAGATGAACGGCGACAAGCACTTCTCCGAGGTGTTCCTCGCCGACGCCCGGTTGCCCGACACCTGGCGGATCGGCGCCGTCGGCGACGGATGGAAGGTGGCGATGACCGTCCTCGCCCACGAGCGGGCGTCCGCCGGTGGCGAACGCGGCGGCGGCGAGGGCAAGGTGCGCGGTGCCCGGGTCCCCACCTGGTTGCGCGAGCTGCGCGACGCCGGGGCGTTCAGCGACGTCGTGCGGCGTGACCGGGCGATGCGCATCCATGCCGCCGACCTCGCCGGCAACTGGACGTCCGACCGGGCCGCGGCGTCGAAAGAACCCGGACCGGCAGGGTCGGGCGCGAAGCTCCGCAAGGTCGCCTCCTACAAGGGCCACGCCTACACGGCGAAGGACGCCCGCGGCGCCGAGGGCATGCTCGACGACAGCGACGGGCACATCGACTTCATCACCGCCCCGTCAATGTCGATTCGCGGCGGGAGCGACGAGATCCAACGGAACATCCTCGGCGAGCGGGTGCTCGGCCTCCCCGGTGAACCCCGGGTCGACCGTGACATCCCGTGGAGCCAGGCACGAAAGGGCGTCATCTGATGGGAACCGACACGACACGCGCCGTGGTCGAGGAGTACTACCGAGTCGTCGGGCGCGACCGCGACCGGCTGCTCGAACTGCTCGACCCGGAGGTCACCTGGTCGCCGCCGCCCGGGGCCCCGATCGCCCCGCTGCGCGGTGCTGAGGCGGTCGCCGACACACTCGGCCGTGACTTCGTCAAGAAGATGTTCGACCTGTCGAAGCCGTTCGCGATCGAGATCCGCCGCATGGTCGCCGACGGTGACGTCGCCGTCGTGCAGCAACGACTGACCGGTACGGCGAAGGCGACGGGCGCGGCGTACGACAACCAGTACTGCTGGGTGTACACGGTGCGCGACGGGCGCATCGTCGACATGGAGGAGTACGCCGACACCATGGTCGCGGCACGCGCCTTCGGCTGGGAGCTGTGAGATGACCGACCTCTGCCTCTACGAGGTGGCGGACGGTGTCGCCACCCTCACGCTGAACCGTCCCGAACGGAACAACGGCATGAACGGGGCCCTCGAGCTCGCCTACTACCGGGCGCTCGAGCGGGCTCGTGACGACCGTGACGCCCGGGTGATCGTGGTCACCGGCGCAGGGCGCTCGTTCTGCCCGGGCGCCGACCTCGCCGGTGAGCGCCGACCCGACGACGAACCGCTGCCGAACAGCCGGATCCCGACCACGTTCCCGGCGACGATCACCAAGCCGATGATCGCGGCGGTCAACGGCGGCTGCGCCGGCGTCGGTCTCGTGCAGGCGTTGCACTGCGACATCCGGTTCGCCTCCTCGGGAGCGAAGTTCACGACGGCCTTCGCCCGCCGTGGCCTCGTCGCGGAGTACGGCATCGCCTGGTTGCTCGAGCGGCTCGTCGGTCGTGGCCGGGCCGCCGACCTGCTGTTGTCCGGCCGCACCTTTGACGCGGCCGAGGCGCTGCAGCTCGGCGTCGTGAACCGGGTGTGCGACCCGGACGACCTGATGCCGGCGACGCTCGCCTACGCCCGTGACGTCGCGACCAACGTGGCGCCGTCGTCGGCGGCGACGATGAAGGAACAGCTCCGTCGCATCGACGGGCAGACCTACGCCGAGGCGGTCGCCGACGCGCACCGCTACATGTACGAATCGCTCCGAGGGCCGGACGCCCACGAGGGGATCGGCGCGTTCGTCGAACGGCGTGAGCCGGCGTTCCTCCCGCTCGGCGAGGGGAGCAGGTTCAGCTGGATGGATCCGGCGGCACGGCCGCCGGCATGACCGGCGACGCCGTCGTCGAGCCCGGGTCCCCCGCCCGTGCCCGAGGGCGCTGGGCGATGCTCGCCGCGGTGTGGGGCGTGTACGCCGGGTTCGGTCTCGTCGCGGGCTCCCTCGCCCCCGTCGTCGCCGACGTGCAGGCCGACCTCGGCCTGTCGAAGAGTGCGATGGGGCTCGTCCTCGGGGCGTGGCAGCTCGTGTACCTGGTGTCCGCCGTGCCGACCGGGGCGTTCATCCGCCGGGTGGGGTTGCGGTGGTCGGTCGCGCTGTCGGCGGTGGTGGTGTGCGCGTCGGGGGTGCTGCGGGCGGGAGCGGGAGGGTTCGGCACCCTGTACGCGGCCGTCGCGCTGTTCGGGTTCGGCGGACCGCTGATCTCCATCGGGGCGCCGCAGCTCATCGGTGAGTGGTTCGACGTGACCGAACGCCGCACCGCGGTCGGGGTGTACACGACCGCCCCGTCGGTCGGGATGATGTTCGCGATGTTCACCGCGAACGGCGTGTTCGTGCCGATGTTCGGCTCGTGGCGGCCGACGCTCGTGCTCTACGGGGTGATCGCCGGGGCGACCGGGCTCGTGTGGCTCTCGGTCAGCGCCACGGTCGGTGCCTGGTCTCGGCGCCCCGTCGACACCGCCGCCGCACCGGCTGCCGTTCAGGCGCTCGGGTCGCGGGCGCTGTTGCGCCTTCCGGTCGTGCGGCTCGTCCTCGTGCTCGCCGTGGGGTCGTTCCTGTTCAGCCATGCGCTCGGGAACTGGATGGTGCGGATGCTGCAGGACGGCGGGCGCACGGCGGCCACGGCCGGCACGCTGGCGGCGTTCACGACGGCGGTCGGGATCGCTGCGACGGCGGTCGTGCCACGGTTCGCGACGGTCGAGCGCAGGGTCGCCCTGCTCGTCGGGGTGTACCTGCTCGGCGCCGTCGCCGTCGCCGGGATGACGTTCGTGTCCGGGTCCGCGGTCGCCGGTCTCCTCGTCGGGCTCGGCGTCGCCCGGGCGACGTCGTTGCCGATGGCGATGCTCGTGCTCATGGACGCCCCCGAGGTCGGCCCCCGCAACATGGCGGCGGCGGGGGGTCTGTACTTCACCGCGGGGGAGGTCGGCGGGGTGCTCGGACCGCTGCTCGTCGGGGTCGTCGCCGACGCCTCCGGCGGGTTCCGCGCCCCTGCACTCGCGCTCGCGGCGGTGGCGCTGGCGCTCGCCGTCGTGTCGTTGCGGGTCCCGCGTCCTGACCGGGTCGAGGGTCGTGCGGCGGCGGGGGCGTCGGGGTAGGTTCGCCCGCATGACGACCGACGTGCAGCAGTGGCAGATCGGTGACGTGCGCGTCACCAAGGTGGTCGAGACCGTCGTCGCGTGGAGGTTCTCGATCCTGCTGCCGGACTGCACGCCCGAGCTCGTGGACTCGGTGCCGTGGATGCGGCCCCACTTCGTCGACGACGACGGGAAGATGCTGCTGTCCATCCACACGCTCGTCGTGGAGTCGCAGGGGCGTCGGATCCTGGTGGACACCTGCATCGGCAACGACAAGGCCCGGCCGTCACGGTCCTTCAACATGCTGCAGACCGACTTCCTCACCCGGCTCGGTGCGGCGGGCTTCCCGCCGGAGACGATCGACGTCGTCACCTGCACCCACCTGCACGTCGACCACGTCGGCTGGAACACGCGCCTCGACGACGGCGTGTGGGTGCCGACGTTCCCGAACGCCCGCCACCTCTTCAACCGGGCCGAGTACGAGTACTGGCACGCGAACCCCGACGAGGAGATGAACGGCACCGTGATCGCCGACTCGGTGGAACCCGTCGTCGACGCCGGACTCGTCGACCTCGTCGACGAGGACCATCGGATCACCGACGAGGTGTGGCTCGAGCCGACCCCCGGACACACCCCCGGGCACGTGTGCGTGCGCATCTCCTCCGCCGGGCAGGACGCGATCATCACCGGCGACATGATCCACAGCCCCATCCAGGTGCGGTACAACCTGAGCTGCGGGGTCGACACCGACCGCGACCTCGGGGACCGCACCCGGGCGGCGTTCGTGGAACGGTACGGCGACAGCGGCACGCTCGTGATCGGCACCCACTTCGCGACACCGACCGCCGGGCACATCGTGCGCGACGGCGCCAACTGGAAGTTCGAGGTCTGACGCCGTGCCGCTGACCCCGCAGGACCACGAGGACATCCGGCAGCTCGTCGCCCGGTACAACTTCGCCGTCGACTTCGGCGACTTCGAGGGCTGGGCCGACTGCTTCACCCCCGACGGGGTGTTCCACTGCACCCCCGAGGGCGGGCCGGTCACCGGACTGCACGTGGGACGGGACGCCCTCGTGGCCTACGCCCGCACCCACTACTCCTACGCGCAGGGCCGCGCCCGGCACTGGAACTGGAACCTGCTCATCGACGGTGACGGTGACGAGGCGACGATGGCCTGCTATCTGACGTCGTTCCGGGCGATGGAGCCGGGCGTACCGGCGACCTTCGGGGCGACCGGCGTGTACCGGGACCGCCTCGTGCGGGTCGACGGACGCTGGTTGTTCGCGCACCGGCACATCCACGTCGATCCGCAACCGCCGCCGGTCGATCGGTAGTCTCCGAGATTGCTGCGGCCGACGGGCCGCCCGGAACGAGGGGGACTCGATGCCGTACGCGCAGGGACGCATCTACCACGACGCCGACGCCCACATCATGGAGCTGCCGGACTTCCTGCGGGACAACACCCCCTCGACGTGGCGTGACCGTCTGCCCCGGCTCGGCGTCTCGGCGATCGGCGACGAGGCGGGCAGCAACATGGACTGGGCGCAGATGACCTGCCCGCTCCACCTCGACCCCGAGTACCGGGCCGCCGAGGAGGAGGTGACGATCCGCAAGAACTACTACGCGGTCGGCAGCTTCGAACGGGACCACCGCAGCCAGGCCCTCAATCAGCTCGGGTTCGCCAGCCAGCTCGTGTTCTCGACGTGGAGCGCGGCCGAGCTCGTGAAGGCGGAGCACGGCGACGACGTCGACTTCGCCTACGCCATGGCCGACGCGCACAACCGGGGCATGGTCGAGTTCTGCTCGGTCGACCGGCGCCTGCTCCCGGTCGGCTACGTGTCGCTCATGGACGTCGACCGGGCGGCGGAGAACGCCCGCAGCGCGATCGCCATGGGCTGCAAGGCGTTGATGATCGCCTCGTACTGCCCGAAGGACCACTCGCCGTCCCACGTCGGTCTCGACCGGGTGTGGGCGCAGGCGCAGGAGGCCGGCGTCCCCGTCGTCACCCACGTCGGCGGTGGTGGGGTGCTGCTGTCGCCGAAGTACTTCGTGAACGGCCTGCCACCGGTGCCGGACTTCCACGGTGGTGCCGAGAACTTCCGGTCGGTCGACTACATGGCGATCCCGCACAACCCGATGCAGACCATGGCGACCTTGATCCTCGACGGGGTCCTCGACCGGTTCCCGCGCCTGCAGTGGGGGATCATCGAGCAGGGCGCGTCGTGGTTGCCCGGTTGGATGCGCTACCTCGACTCGGCGTTCGACGCGTTCCGCCGCAACGAGGAGCGGCTGCAGAACCTGTCGATGCGGCCGTCGGACTTCGTGCGTCGGCAGGTGAAGGCGACGCCGTACCCGCACGAGGACACCGGGTGGATCATCCGGGAGTCCGGGCCGGACATCTGCCTGTTCTCCTCCGACTACCCCCATGTCGAGGGCGGCCGGAACCCGCTGAAGCGGTTCGCCGAGTCGACCCAGTCCTGCACCGACGAAGAGCTCGAGCGCTTCTACGCCGGGAACATGGCCGACCTGATGGGCCCGCACCTGCCGTCGGTCGCGCCGGCCGCCGCCTGACGGCCGTGCACGTCGCCGACCGTCTCGCCGCGTCGATCGACGCGACCGGTTCGGTCGCCTGCGTGGGCCTCGACCCGCGCCCGGCGCTCGTCCCGCCGCCGGTGCGCGACGCGGCGCTTGCCCGGCACGGCGACACCGTCGCCGCGGTCGCCGAGGCGTTCCTCGCCACGAACCGGGGGATCCTCGACGCGGTCGCCGGTCGTTGCGCTGTCGTGAAACCGCAGGTCGCCTGCTACGAGGCCTACGGGTCGGCTGGATGGGACGTGCTCGCCGCGACCGTCGCGCACGCCCGTGCGCTCGGGATCCCGGTGATCGTGGACGGCAAGCGCAACGACATCGGCTCCACCGCCGAGCACTACCGGGACGCGGTGTTCGGCGGTGCTCCCGGGTTCAGCGGTGCGGCGGTCGCCGACGGTCTCGGCGGTGACTGGGTGACGGTGAACGCGTACCTCGGCAGCGACGGTGTCGAGCCGTTCCTCGACGACGCCGGGGCACACGGCGTGTTCGCCCTCGTCCGCACCTCGAACCCTTCGTCCGCCGACCTGCAGGACGTCGTCGCCGGCGAGCGCAGCGTCGCCGAGCACGTCGCCGACCGGGTCGCCGCCTGGGGAGAGACACGGCGTGGGACGAGCGGGCTGACCGCCGTCGGAGCGGTCGTCGGAGCGACCTGGCCCGAGCAGGCCCGGGCGTTGCGGGCCCGCATGCCCGACACGGTGTTCCTCGTGCCCGGGTTCGGGGCGCAGGGCGGGACGGCGGTCGACGCCGTCGCCGGTCGTCGCCCCGGTTCGGGTGCGGCGTCGGCCGCAGGCCTCGTCGTGAACTCCTCGCGCGAGCTGTGGGGGGCGTGGCAGCGAGCCGATGCCCCGGACCGCTGGCAGGCGGCGGCCGCGACCGCGCTCGACGCCATGAACCGTGCCCTCGGCGAGGCGCTCGACGCGGGTGCCGGCGCCGACGGACCGGCGTAGGATCGCCGTCATGAAGATCTCGGTCATCGCGGAGAAGTGCCAGGGCCACAACCGGTGCTACGCCCTCGCCCCCGAACTGTTCGACGTCGACGACTACGGCTACGCCACCGCCACCGGCGACGAGATCGTACCGCCGGAGCTCGAGGCGAAGGCGCGGCTCGCCGCGGCGAACTGCCCCGAGCAGGCCGTCGTCATCACCGACTGACGCACCACCTCAGCGTGGCCGGGGTTCGACCCCGAAGAGCACACCGTCGTCGAACGCCGCAGCGATCGCGTCCATCCGGGTGAAGGCCACGCCGAGATCCGCGATCTCGTCGAGCCACGCCTCGAGAGCGAGGAGCCGGTGCCCGCGGCCGATCACCTGGGGGTGGAACACCACGTTGCACACGCCCGCCTCGACCTCGCGCACCATCCACCGCACGTCGCCGGTGAAGTTGGCGAACATCTCCTCCGGGCGTCGCAGACCCGGCATGAGCATGCGCTTGAAGGTGACGAACTCGAGGTACGGGTAATCGTCGAGCGTCCAGGAGAACGGCAGCTCGACGAGCGGGGTCACCTCACCCCACTCGGCGGGACCGTCCTCGGGGAACCGGTCGCCGCGTCGCACCCGGTAAGGGCGGTAGTCGTCGCCCATCATCGAGGAGTCGTAGCGGATCCCGTGGGCGAGCAGGGTGTCGATCGTCTGCATCGTCAGCTCCCCCGACGGTGCCCGATACCCGGTCGGTCGCACGCCGGTGAGGCGTTCGACGAGCTCGATCGCCCGTCCCATCACCCAGGTCTCCCGTTCGGGGGTGAGCACGGTGTTCAGCTCGTGCGCGTACCCGTGCAAGGCGACCTCGTGCCCGGCGTCGGCGACCATGCGGCACTCGTCGGGATAGCTCTCGATGGTGTGGCCGGGGATGAAGAACGTGGCCGTGATGTCCCGTTCGGCGAGCAACCGCAGGATGCGGGGCACCGCGACGGCCCCGAACTCGCCGCGGGAGATCGGCGTCGGCGACGTCATCCGCCGCTGCATCCAAAGCGACGGCCCGTCGAAGTCGAACGACAGGCACACGTGCCCCCGGTCGTTCGGGCTGAACGCAGACGTCGGCGATGCGGCCATTGGGGCAGGATACGCCCATGCTCCCGCCCGCGAACTCCGGTGCGCTGAACGGCTTCCGGGTCGTCGACCTGACCACCGTCCTCATGGGTCCGCTGGCCGCCCGGATCCTCGGCGACCTCGGTGCCGACGTGATCCGTCTCGAATCGCTCGAGGGGGACTCGTCCCGCAACAGCCTCCCGGCGCGCACGCCCGGCATGAGCTCGATGGCGATGAACCTGCAGCGCAACAAGCGGTCGATCGCCCTCGATCTGAAGGACCCGACCGCCCGGTCGGCGGCGTTCCGTCTGTTGTGCGGGGCGGACGTCGTCGTGACCAACATGCGCCGCGGCGCGCTCGCCCGTCTCGGGCTCGACCCGGACACGGTGCGGGCCGCCGCGCCGTCGGTCGTCTACTGCGTCGCCAACGGCTACGGGTCGGACGGCCCCTACGCCGACCGTCCCGCCTACGACGACGCGATCCAGGCCGGTTCGGGGATCTCCTGGCTCATCGGTCAGGTGCAGGACCGGCCCGGGTACCTGCCGGCGATCATCGCCGACAAGGTCTGCGGCATGACGATCGCGCAGGCGGTCCTCGCCGCGCTCCTGCACCGCGCACGGACGGGACGCGGGCAGACGATCGAGGTGCCGATGCTCGAGACGATGGTCGCCTTCAACCTGATCGAGCACCAGCGGGGTGCCACGTTCGACCCGCCGCTCGCACCGTTCGGCTACGACCGACTCCTCACCCCCTACCGCCGGCCGTTCCGTTCCGCCGACGGCTGGGTGGCGTTGCTGCCCTACAACAACGCGCACTGGGCGGCGTTCTTCGCGTTGTGCGAACGTCCCGACCTCGCCGCCGACCCGAGGTTCGCCGACCACAACGCCCGCATCGCCAACGTCGACGCGCTGTACCGCTGGGTCGACGAGGTCGCTGCGACCCGAACGACCGACGCCTGGGTGGACGCGTGCGAGGCGCACGGCATCCCGGTGATGCCGGTGCTCGACCTCGCCCACGCGGCGGACGACCCGCACCTCGCCGCGGTCGGCCTGTTCGAACACGTCGAGCATCCGACGGAGGGCGCGTACGTGCACGTGCGGGACGCCGTGCGCTACTCCGACAGCCCGTCCGCGTTGCGTCGGTTCACCCCGCGCCTCGGCGAGCACACCGTCGAGGTGCTCACCGAGGTCGGCCTCGACACCACCCAGATCGAGGCGCTCGTCGCGTCGGGTGCGGCCCGGACGACGGCGACCTGATGGCGGAACGGGTCGACCTGCTGCTAGCCAGGGACCCATGAGCGACCACGACCACTGGCGGGACCACGGGGTGAAGGTGATCCCGTCGACCGCGCTCGACACGAACACGGCGCAGACGCCGGGCATGAACCGGGCGGCGGCGATCACCCACGCCCGGGCCGGCGCCGAGAAGCTGTGGGCGGGCACCGTCACCATCCACCCGGAGGCGAAGACCGGCGCGCACCACCACGGCGAGGTCGAGAGCGTGATCTACGTCGTGTCCGGTCGGGCCCGCATGCGGTGGGGTGACCGGCTCGAGTTCACCGCGGAGGCCGGTCCGGGGGACTTCATCTTCGTCCCGCCGTACGTGCCCCACCAGGAGATCAACGCCTCCACCGAACCGCTCGAGTGCGTGCTCGTGCGAAGCGGTCAGGAGCCGGTGGTCGTCAACCTCGACATCCCCGTCGTCGAGGAACCCGAGACGGTGCTCTGGACCGACGACCTGCACCACTGACGGGGTCGGTCAGCGGGCGAGCAGAGCGTCGATCTCGGCGCGTGCGGTCGCGTCGGGCGTCCACCCCGCGGCGGCGACGTTCGCGAGTACCTGCGCCGGGCTGGTCGCCCCGGCGATGACCGTGGCCACGGCCGGGGTGGCGACGAGCGAACCGAGGGCGACGTCGAGCAGCGAACACCCAGCGCCGTCCGCCCAGGCGACGAGCCGTTCGACGACGGCGAGCTTCGCGTCGTCGATGAACGCGTCGGCCCGCGCCCCCCAGCGCACGAGGCGACCGTCGGTCGGACGGTCACGACCGAGGCGGTACTTGCCGGTCAGCAGGCCCGATTCGAGCGGGAAGTAGGGCACGTACCCGAGCCCGTGCGTCCGACACCGGTCGAGGACCCCGTTCGTGTCGTCGCCCCGGGTGAGCAGGCTGTAGTGGTTCTGCACCGATGCGTAGGGGGCGTGCCCGGTCGAGGACGCCGCAGCGAGCCAGCCGTCGATCTCCGCCGCGGTCTGGTGGGTGCACCCGATCTCGCGGATCTTGCCCTCCGTACGCAGGTCGGCGAGGGTCCCGAGGATCTCCTCGTCCGGGGTCGTGGGGTCGGATCGGTGCAACTGGTAGTGGTCGACGTGGTCGGTGCCGAGGCGGCGCAACGTCCCCTCGAGCGCCCGTCGGACGATCGCCGGGTCGCCGGCGACCTCACCGTCGGCGAGGTTCGTCGGGAACCCCCACTTCGACGCGATCAGCGCCCGGTCACGACGCCCGCGGAGGGCGAGACCGAGGAACTCCTCGGACTGTCCGCCGCCGTAGCTCTCGGCGGTGTCGAAGTACGTGATGCCGGCGTCGAGCGCCGCGTCGACCACCGCCCGCGTCGCGTCCGCGTCGATCGTCATGCCGAAGTTGTTGCACCCGAGTCCGACCACGGAGACCTCGAGTGCCCCGATGCGCCGGAGCTCCATGGTCGGCCACGTTAGGTCCCTCGGTAGGCTCCCGTCGGTGGCCGGTCCTCTCGCCTTGCAGTTCCTGCGGTCGGCGTCGTCGTCCGACCAGCTCCCCGACGCACTCGTCGAGGTGGCCCTCGTCGGCCGGTCCAACGTCGGCAAGAGCTCGCTCCTCAACGCGCTCGCCAACCGGACGAACCTGGCGCGCACGTCGAAGACGCCGGGAGCGACCCGGCTCCTCAACGTGTTCGAGCTCGACGGGAAGCCGTCGGGGCGGTGGGTCGTCGACCTCCCCGGCTACGGGTTCGCAAAGGTGTCCGGGGCCGAACGGGCGTCGTGGCAGCAGATGATCGAGGGGTACCTCACCGGCCGACCGAACCTGCAGGTGGTGCTGCTCCTCGTCGACGCCGAGATCGGCCCCACCCCCCTCGACGTGCAGACGGTCGACTGGTTGCGCCACGTCGGCCGGCCGGTCCGCATCGTGGCGACCAAGGCCGACAAGGTCGGTGCGTCCCGACGGGGCGGCCGACGCGCCCAGCTCGCCGCCGGACTCGGCCTCACACCGAACGACGTGGCGTGGTGCAGCGCCGAGAAGGGGTTCGGCATCCCCGAGCTCCGGACCGAGGTCGCGGGCCTGTTGACCCCGACGTAGGATCCGCCCCATGGGGACCGAGGAGTTCAACGCCGTCGTGATCGGGGCCGGCGTCGCCGGCCTGTACCAGCTCATCCGCCTGCGCCGGCTCGGCATGTCCGTCCGGGTGCTCGAGGCGGGTGACGGGGTCGGCGGCACGTGGTACTGGAACCGCTACCCGGGGTGCCGGTTCGACTCGGAGAGCTGGACCTACGGCTACTTCTTCGACCCGGACCTGCTCGACGAGTGGCACTGGTCGGAGCACTTCGCCCCGCAGCCGGAGACGCTGCGCTACCTGAACCACGTCGCCGACCGGTTCGACCTGCGACGGGACATCACCTTCGAAGCGCGGGTCGCCTCGGCGCACTGGGACGACGACGCCACCCGCTGGACGGTGACGACCACCGACGGCCACAGCTACCGGTCGCAGTTCCTCGTCACGGCGATCGGCGCGTTGTCGACGCCGATCATGCCGAACATCCCCGGCGTCGACCGGTTCCGAGGCGAGTCGCACCACACCGCCCGTTGGCCGCACGAACCCGTCTCCTTCGAGGGCAAGCGGGTCGGGGTGATCGGCACGGGAGCGACCGGGGTGCAGACCATCCAGGAGGTCGCGAAGACCGCCGGGCACCTGACCGTGTTCCAGCGGAACCCGAACTGGTGCGCACCGTTGCACAACCGGCCGATCACCGACGACGAGCAGGCGCAGATCCGCGAGGACTACAAGCAGATCATGGAGCGCTGCCGGCAGAACTACGGCGGGTTCGTGCACGAGACCGACAAGCGCAACGCCGTCGACGTCGACGAGGCCGAACGTGAAGCCGTCTTCCAACGGCTCTACGACAGCCCCGGCTTCGGCATCTGGATGGGCAACTTCCGCGACGTCCTCGTGAACGAGGAGTCGAACCGGCTCATGTCGGACTTCCTCGCCCGCAAGATCCGGGAACGGGTGCAGGACCCGGACACGGCGGAACGGTTGACCCCGCGCAACCACGGATTCGGCACCCGGCGCGTGCCGCTCGAGACGAACTACTACGAGGTCTACAACCAGGACAACGTGCGCCTCGTCGACCTGCGGGACACGCCCATCACCGAGATCACCGAGACCGGCGTCCGCACGACCGACGGCCTCGTCGAGCTCGACATGATCGTCTACGCGACCGGATTCGACGCGGTCACCGGGGCGTTCGACCGGATCGACATCCGCGGTGTGGACGGCGAGCGA
Source organism: Actinomycetota bacterium (assembly GCA_016870475.1). Taxonomy (GTDB): domain Bacteria; phylum Actinomycetota; class Acidimicrobiia; order Acidimicrobiales; family CAIXPF01; genus VGBO01. The sequence continues at coordinate 39,486 of VGBO01000013.1, forward strand.
CTCACCGACCACTGGGCGAACGGGCCGCGCACCTACCTCGGGCTCAACATCCCCGGGTTCCCGAACCTGTTCACCATCGTCGGCCCGCACAACGCGGCCACGTTCTGCAACATGACCCGCTGCATCGAGCAGAACGTCGAGTGGATCAGCGACCTGCTGGCCCACATGCAGGCGAACGGGCAGGAACGCGTCGTGTCGACCCCCGAAGCGGAGCAGGCCTGGACGGACCACGTGTTCGAGTCCGGTGAGAAGTTGCTGTTCACCAAGGTCGACTCGTGGTTCATGGGTGTGAACAAGAACCTCGAGGGACGCACAGAGAAGCGGTTCGTCCTCTACGCCGGCGGTGCACCCCAGTACCGGTCGCGCTGCGACGAGGTCGCCGAGGACGACTACCGCGGGTTCGTCCTGCAGTAGCGGGCGACCCGCGCGGTCAGCGGAGCCGCATGTGGGAGCGCTCGAAGTAGTCGCGCCACGCCGAGACCAGCCCGTCGCGCACCTCGAAGGTCCCCATCACCGGGAGCACGAACGGCGACTTGTCGCCCGGCCGGTGGGTGAAGTGCTCGTGGCGCTCGGTGAGCACGACCCCGTCGCCCTCCACGAGGTGCAGCACCTCGAGCCGCACGTCCCACTTCTGACCGAACCCTTCGAGGGTGCGGTGCATCGCGTCGGGCCCGATGTGCAGGTCGTCGTCGAAGGGGATGTTGCGGTACTCGCAGTCGGCGGTGACGGTGGCACGGAAGTCGTCGAGGGACATCGTGTTCCACCCTTCGCACAGACGGCGGACGGCGGCGAGCTCTGCGGCGGTGACGGCCATGGCGTGGACCCTACCGATCGTCGTCGCCGGTCACGCGGACGACCCGGTCGACCACCCGGCGGGCTGCCGGCACCAGGCCGTCGGTCGTGATCACGGTGACGACGAGCAGTCCGAGCCCCCACACGAGGAACGCCCCGCCCCCCGGCGCGTCGGGGAGCACGCCCCGCGCCCCGAACGTCCACCCGGTCTCCGCCATGAACCACGGCACGCCGATGAACAGGGCCGCGGCGAGCGAGGGCCCGACCAGACCACGGGTTCCGCACACGGCGAGCAGGGCGTACAACGCGAGCGAACGGGACACGTCGAACCGGGAAGCGGTCACCGCCTGGGTCTGCACGGCGACGAGGCCACCGCCGAGCGCGGCGAGCCCCGAGGCGATCCCGAAGGTGAGCGTGCGCACCCGCGTCACCGGCACGCCCATCGCCGCGGCCGCGACGTCGTTCTCCGCCGCCGCCCGGATCGCCCGGCCGATCCCGCTCCGTCGGATGTTGGTCAGCATCAACGCGACGGCGACCGCGACGGCGATCACGACGAGGTGCAGCCACGCGTAGGTCCGGTCCGTCGGGAGGCCCAGCCACGACGGTGCGGTGGGAAGCTGCATGGGCGGCGGGCCGAGCTCGCCGCCGGTGATCGAGCTGAACCGGTTGAGCAACGACGGGAAGATCACGGCGAGGCACAGGGTGACCATCGCCAGCTCCTGGCCGCGGATCCGCAGAGCCGGCAGGCCAAGCAGCGTGCCGACGGCGAACCCGACGAGGGTGGCGAGCGCAACCCCGACGAGCGCAGGGACCCCGGCCCGGTACGCGATCACCGAGCTCGCGTACGCCCCGACCCCCATGAACGTGGCGTGCCCGAGGGAGATCCGACCGGCGTCCCCGAGCAGGAACCCGAGCCCCCACGCGGCGATCGCCGTCCCGACGAGCTCGGTGAGCAGCCGGGCCTCGAGGTAAGGCAGCACGAGGCCGCCGACGGCGAGGGCCCCGACCAGGGCGATCCCGCCCGTCCAGCGTGCACTGCGCACCAGCGCGCCGTCGCGTCGCACGGTGAAACGAGCCGGCCGGCCCGGGAACGGGACTGGGGCGGCGACCGCCGGCGCGTCGGGGTCCTGCCGGCGGACACCGAAGAGTCCCTGCGGTCGCAGGTACAGCATCACGCCCATCGCGACGACGAGCAGGGGGAACGCACCGGTCGTCTTCACCCCGGGCACGTACGCGGCGACCATCGTCTGGCCGAGGCCGACGAGCACTCCGCCGAAGAGCGCGCCGCCGGGGCTCGCGAGCCCGCCGATCGTCGCGGCGACGAGGGAGAACACGAGGAGGCGGGTCATCATCGCCGGGGTCAGCAGGACCGTGCTCGCGGCGAGGCAGCCGACGAGTGTGCCGATCGCGGCGGCGAGCGCCCATGCCCCCGAGAGCACCCGCCCCGAGCGGATCCCGCACAGCGCCGCATGCGGCCGGTGCGACGCGACCGCACGGAAGGCGAGCCCGACCCGGCTGCGCAGCACGAGCGACAGCAACCCGAGCACGACGAGCAGGGTGACCCATGTGCCCACGGTCGCGTACCGGATCCGGACGGACCCGATGATGAACTGGTCGAGCGGGTCGGACCCGAACGGCGAGGGGAACGGACGTTGGCCGCGACCCCACCACCGGCTGACCGCGGCGTTCACGAGCAGCATCAGGCCGACCGAGAGCGAGATCGCGGCGACGTTCGAACGCGCCGACGCCCGACGGAGCACCACCCGCTCGAGGGCGACGGCGATGACGGCGCTCACCACCATCGCGGCGGGGATCGTCGCCCACTGCGCCCACGGGGTGCCCGGCAGGACCCGTGACGCGGTCACCGTCCACGCCACCGTCGCCGAGATCGGTGCGCCGAGCACGAACGCGACATAGGTGCCGAGCGTGGCGAGCTCGCCCTGGGCGAGGTTCACCCGCCCGCTCGCCCGGTAGACGAGCGTGAGCGCCAGCGCGAGCGAGCCGTAGAGCGCGCCGTTCGTCAGCCCGTCGATGACCCGTTGCAGGAACAGCACCATCGTGGGCCGTCGGTTCAGACGGTCGGCAGGGCGCCGGCGGCGGCGAGGGCGGCGACCTCGTCGGGGTGGAACCCGAGGACGTCGACGAGTACCTCGTTCGTGTGTTGACCGAGCGTCGGCGCGGCCCGGCGCAAGCCGTTCGGGGTGTTCCGGAGGCGCCACGGCACGCCCGGCACGGGTCGCACCCCGGTGAGCGCGTGCTCGGGTCGTTCGATCATCCCGATCGCCTCCATCTGGGGCTCCCCGGCCCAGAGCGCGAGCGGGGACAGCGACGGGAACGCCGCGACGCCGACGGCCTGCAACGCCCGGGTGACCTCCCAGCGGTCGCGGGTCGCGCACCAGGCGGCGATCCGTTCGTCGAGGGCGTCTTCTGCGGACTTTCGGGCCGCCGTGGTAGCGAACCGGGGGTCGGCGCCGAGGGTCGGATCGACGACGGAGCAGAGCGCCTGCCACATCGTGTCGTCGGTGCAGCAGATGCTCACCCACTCGTCGTCGCCGGTGGTCCGGTACACGCTGTGCGGCGCCCACTTCGGGTCCTTGTTCCCGATCGGACCGGGTGGGGTCCCGGTGCTCCGGTACTCCATCCACAGCTCCCCGGTCGTCGCCGCGATCGCCTCGACCATGGCCACGTCGAGGCGGGCGACCTCGCCGTTGCGGCAGCGGGCGGTGATTGCGTTCACAACCGCCCAGGCGGCGGTGAGCCCGGTGGTCGGGTCGCCGGTGGCGATCCCGGTCTCGCGGGGGTTGCCGCCTTCGTAGCCGGTGGCGGCGTACAGCCCGGCGACCGCACCACCGACCGGTCCGTACGCCATGTACCCCGCCGCGGGACCGTCCTGTCCGTAGCCGGACAGCGAGGTCACGATGACGTCGGGGTTGATGGCCCGGAGCTCCTCGACGGAGAACCCGAGGTCGGCGAGCGTGCCGACGGCGAAGTTCTCCACGACGACGTCGCACCAGGCGATCATCCGCCGGATGATCTCGCGTGCCGCCTCGTTGCGCAGGTCGATGCCGAGGCTCCGCTTGTCGGAGTTGTACACCTGGAACAAGCCGTTCGTATCGGGCGTGAGGTCGACGCCCTTGGGGGGGAAGGGGAGGCGGCGGAACAGGCACAGGAACGACGGGGACTCGAGGCGGATCACGTCGGCACCGAGGTGTGCGAGCAGTTGCGTGCAGTACGGACCCGCCCAGATCCAGCTGAAGTCGCACACCTTGACGCCCTCGAGCGGTCGAGCGAGGGACCCCGGCGCGACCGGACTCGCCGCGGGCGCGGTCTCCTCCCGGGGGAGCCAGGTCGCCCCGTCGTGCGCGCCACGAGCCGGTGCGACCGACCGCAACCGCCACCAGGGGCGGTCCACCTGGAAGCCGGAGCCGGGGAGCTTCAAGCCGTCCGGGTCCTCGGCGAAGAACTCGCGGGCGACGAACTGGGCGTTCCGCTCGAGCTGCTCCATCGTGGACACGGGCGACACGCACACCCGCGCCTCCTGCCCACGCACGTACAGGTCGTCGACCCGCTGCGTGGCGAACCACTCCGCCAGGTAGATGTCGAGCAGGTCGACGTTCGCCCGGCGTGACTCGTTGTCGGCGAAGATCTCCATCTGCGCCCACTCGGGGTCGCCCATGATGCGCCGCAGCGACTCCCACTGCGCCTGCTCGACGCAGACGAACTGCATCAGGCCGTCCTCGCAGGCGTACACGTTCCAGGGGGCGAGGGATTTCACGCCGACGCGTGAGGCGTCGTTCTCGCCGAAGAGGGCACCGGCCGGCGACGTCTCCGCCATGCGGGCGACCGCCCCGAGCACGGAGAAGTCGATCACCTCGCCGGACCCGGTGCGGTCGGCGCGGTCGAACGCGGCGAGGGCGACGGTCGCCGCGACGGTCGCAGCGATGAGGGACGTGTGGCTGCCTCCCGCCTTGATCGGGGGGAGGTCGGCCCGGTCGGAGGAGCCGGGGGAAAGGTTCCCCCAGGTCGAACCGTGCACGACGTTCAGCTCGGTCGCCGCGTAGTCGGCGTAGGGGCCGACGCCGCCGAAGGGGGTGAGGGCGCAGACGACGAGCCGCGGGTGGCGGGCGAGGAGGTCGTCGCCGGCGACGCCGAGCTCGGCGGCGGCGGTGGGACCGAGGTCGTGGAGGACGACGTCCGCGCCGTCGAGGAGGTCGTCGAGGCCGGTCGTGGTCGACCGCTTCGACGTGCCGAGCCAACGGAACAGGTCGTGGGGGCGGTCCCGGACGATGTCGTGGTCGGTCTCATACCGGACGACGTCGGCGCCGAGGTCACCGAACAGCTTCGCCGCCCACGCCGGGCCGATCCCGCCAGCGATCTCGAGCACGCGGACGCCCTCGAGTCCGGTGCGCGTCGATGATTCCCCTGCGGTCATGCTCTCCCCCTCGTCGGTGACGGGAGCGTACTCCCGTGTCCGTGGGGTCAGGTCGTCGTCGGGGTCGTCCGGCGGAGCACGAGCAGGCCGACGGCGACGCCGAGAGCGAGAGCCCCGGCCCCCGTCACCGTCGCCCGGTCGAGCCACTGCGGGGCGTCCGTCGGGACCCACGCTCGCACCGGTGCCGCCCGACGGGACCACGCCCACAGGCCCAGTTCGAGGGCGGCGAGCGCGCCCAGCAGGTCGACGCCGAAGCGGGACACCCGGCCCGTCCGGCCGAGCACGAGCGCGCCGAGGGCGGCGACGAGCGCCGTGGCCGGGAGCAGCCACAGGGTCACCGACGGCTCGGTCTCCGCCGGCACCGACCGGTAGGCCCAACCGCCGAGCACGGTCGCCAGCGCGGCGCCGCCGGCTGCGACGGTGAGCAGCCCGGAACGGTTGCCGACGCGGCGTCCACCGAGGAGGAGCGCGCCGACCGCTGCGAACGCGATCGACCCGCCGACGATCGCCGCGGCGGGTGACGGTCGGGCGAGCAGCACCGACCGGACGTGCACGTCGACCTCGTCGCCGTCGACGACGAGGGGGATGACCGCCTCGAGGATCGTGTCACCCGGTTCCGCCCCCGGCGGTCGGGCCGGGTTCATCCAGTGGGCACGGTGGTCGTGCCAGGCGTAGCTGCCGTCGGTCGCGACGACCCGCCAGTCGGGCTCGGCCCCAGGCGTCGACGACGGCGGGGGTTCGGTCGATCCGTAGCGGTCGTCGTTCAGCCAGCGGCTCGGGGACGCCTCGTTCCGTTCGACGGTGCCGTCGGCGCCGAAGCGCAGGTAGGGCTCGCCGCGGTAGCCGACGACGTCGACGGTGGTGCCGCGTTCGGCGCGCAGGAGCACGAACGAGTCGCCGCCGACGACGCGCACGTCGATCGCCGGTGTGGCCGGGTCGACGCGGACGACCTCGCTTCGGTAGTCGGTCGGTCCGGCCGGGTCGGCGGCTGCGGGACCGGCGGTGACGACGAGGCCGGCGAGCGCCAGGCCGAACGCGCCGAGGAACGTGCGGAGTCGTCGACGCGTCATCGGACCGTGATGGCGATCTCGCCGCTGGGGTGCACGGTGCACGCCCCCTCGTACCGCCCTGCCGACGCGAACCGTTGACGGAGC
>VGBO01000014.1 GCA_016870475.1 Actinomycetota bacterium
ACCAGCTCGACCTGCCCGACGATTTCGACCCGACGGAGGCCGACGTCGACGCCCTCGTGCGGGTGACCGACGCGCTCGGCGAGGCAGCGACCACCGCCGAAGCCCTTGCGACCGCCGTCGAGGGAGCGGCGACCACGGCCCGAACCCTTCGAGCCGAGGCCGAGGAGGCCGCTCGACGGTTCGCCGCCGCAGGGACGGCCCGTTCCGAGCTCGCCGCCCTCGACGATCGCCGCTCGGCGGTCGGCGCCGCGGCGGATGCCGCTCGCCTCGCCGTTGCAGCGGCCCGGGTCATCGACGCACGAGACACCGCCGTGGAACGCCGCCGTGCCGCCGGCGCACGCGCGATCGGGCGAGACGCTCTCGTCGCGGAGGTCCGCACGCTGCTCGCAGCCGCCGGAGCCGACCCCGAGGCCCGGCCCGAGCAGCTCGCCGTCGTCGCCGCCCGCCGGAGCGCCGTGCTGACGGAGCAGGGTCGGATCCTCGAGGCGCTCCACGACGCAGCGGCTCGGCGGCGCGCCGCCGCCGAGGCGGTCGAGGCCGCCCTCGCCGCCCGCGACGCGGCCGCTGCCACCCACGATGCGCTCCGGACCGAGCGGGACGACCTCGCCGCCGACCTCCCGTCCTCCGAAGCCCTCGATGCACTCCTCGAGCAGGCCGAGGCGGCGCTCGGACTCGCCACATCGGCAGCGGATGCCGGTGCGGAGCTCATCGGGGTGACGGCGGCCGCAGCGAAGGCGCACGAACTCGTGCGCGCGGCGAGATCCGCGTACGACGACGCACTCCACCGCTTCACCGCCACGCAGGCGCCGGCCCTCGCCCGGCTCCTCACCCCCGGGGCACCGTGTCCGGTCTGCGGATCCGCCGAACACCCGGCACCTGCGACCGACTCGGCGGGACCGTTCGTGGAACGCTCCGAGCTCGACGACCTCGGCGAACGGCTCGATCGAGCCCGCGCCACCGCCCAACGGCTCGCCGTCGACGCGGCGACCCTTCACGAACGCCTCGGGGCCGACGCCACCACCTCGGTCGAGGAGCTCCGCTCCCGGCAGCGCTCGGCCGCTACCGCGCTCGACGACGCCCGCTCGATGCGGACCGCAGCACTGGCCCGCCACCGACGACTCGCCGATGTCGAGGCGGAGCTCTCGACCGCTGCGGCGCGTCTTGCGGCGGCCGACGGCGCCGTCCCGACGACCGAGGCCCTCCGACGAGATGCCTCGGGCGCCGAGGCGGTGGCCGAGGCCGCAGCCGCCGGTATCGACGCTGCGCGCCTCGATGGCCAGGTCGCTGCCCTCACCCGGGCCGACCGGCTCCTCGACGACCTGAGCGAGCGGATCGCCGCTGCGGCGACGGCGCAGAGCGAGGCGGCCGCAGCCGAAGGAAGGCTCGCCGAGCTCCTCGACCACAGTCCGTTCGAGGACGTCGCTGCGGCATCCTCCGCGCAGCTCGACGATCTCGTCATCCGTGACGCCCTCGCCGAGGAACGCGCCGTGGGCGACCGCGCGGTCGCCCTCGCCGCCGCACTCCGGGAGCTCGAGACACTCGGCGTCCCCGACCACGCGCCGGCGCTCGAGGAGGCGGAGCAGGCTGCGACGGCCGCAGAGGAACGTGCCGTGACCGCACGCGCACGAGCCGCATCCCTGCAGACGCTGCACGCCACCGCCGTCCGCCATAGCGCCGCCCATGCGGCGTTCGTCGAGTCGACCGTCACGGCGCTCGCCACGAGCGAACGAACGGCATGGGCTGCGAAGGTTTTCGCCTCGGGTGGCGCGACGGGCCTCAGCTTCCGTCAGTGGGTCCTCGGGTCGGTACTCGACGAGGTCCTCGACGCCGCAGCGGTTCACCTCATGCGCATGTCGAGCGGCCGCTACGGGCTCCGCCGCCGAGCCGGGAGTCTCGATCTCGAGGTCACCGACGCGCACACCGGGCGCCCTCGTCCGGTGGCATCGCTGTCGGGTGGCGAGCAGTTCCAAGCGTCGCTGGGCCTCGCACTCGGACTTGCGGACGTGATCGGTCGTGGTGGCACCGCAAGCGGTCACCGCTACGACGCGCTCTTCGTCGACGAGGGCTTCGGCTCGCTCGACCCCCACGCACTCGGTCAGGCCGTCGAGGCCCTCTACGACCTCCAGGCCGGCGGTCGGACGGTCGCCGTCATCACCCACGTCGAGGCGATGAAGCAGGAACTCCACGTCGGCATCGACGTGCGGCGTCGCCCCGACGGACGGGGCTCGATCCTCACCGTCCACCCCTGACGCAGGTGTCCGCGGGTACACCACCACGGGACGGCCACGGTCACACCCGGTCGCTACGGTTCGCCCCGTGCTCCACCTGACCGCCGCCGACCGTCTCGACACCCTCGTCGACGCGGCCGCCGCGGTCCTCGTCGAGCCACAGCATGACGTGTTCGACCCGGAATGGGTCGTGGTCAACACGCAAGGTGTCGACCGCTGGCTGCGCAATCGCCTGGCGCGGCGGCTCGGCGCGACGAACGGCGCCGACGGAATCGCGACGAACATCGACACGCTGTTCCCCGGTCAGTTCCGATCCCGGGTACTCGGCCGCCCCGACCCCGCCACCGACCCGTGGGATCTCCGAGCACTGCCCTGGGCGGTCCTCCAGGTCCTCCACGACGACCCGGACCTGCTGCGTGCCGTACCCGGCGGCGACGGAGGTGCGCCCTGGGCTCGGGCGCGTCGCATCGCCGATCTGTTCGACCGCTACCTCCTCCACCGACCCGAGATGATCGCCGCCTGGGCAGCGAACGATCACGGGGCTGCCGACATCGACGCGAGCGGCAACGCGCTGCCGCCCGGTCACCGGCACGCCTGGCAGCCCGAGGTCTTCCGAGCGGTGCGTCGGCACATCGGGAGCCCGAGCGCCGCGGAGACCCTGCACGCCCGCATCGATGCGATCCGAGCGGGCGACATCCCCGACGAGGTACCCGAACGGATCGTCATCTTCGGCATCGCGACCCTCACCGGAGGGCGCACCTGGTTCGACCTCGTCGATGCGATCGCCGTGCACCGCGACGTCCACGTCCTGCTCCATCGCAGCTCCCCCGGTCTCGGCGACACCGTGCGGACGCAACTCCCCGACGACGGGCGTCCCACGTCCCGCCGCGGGCTCCGCGACGCCGTAACGGGCCGACACCCGCTGCTGCGATCATGGGCGAGGCCGGCACTCGAGACCGAGGCCCTCCTCTGCGATCGGGACATCCGCCACGTGCCCGAGGAGCGCAGCGCCTCCGGAACGCTGCTCGGCCAGGTCCAGGCCGATCTGCGGGCCGATCGGCCACCCCGACCCTGCGCCGAGGCCGCCGAGGACGGAACGCTCGTCGTCCATGCCGCGCACGGTCGCCGACGGCAGGTGGAGGTGCTGCGCGACGAACTTCTCCGGCTGCTGCGGGACCGACCGGACCTCACCGAGGACGAGATCGTCGTGCTCTGCCCCGATCTCGGCTCGTTCGCGCCACTCGTCCGCGCGGTCTTCGGCCCGCCCGCACCGTCCGGCGCCGACGTACCGACCGACCCCGTCGGTCCGGGAGGTGCACCCGCGCTGGCGTATCGCATCAGCGACCGGTCCCTCACCGAGACCGTCCCCACCTACGCGGCCTTCGACGCGGTGGTCGCCCTCCTCGGCACACGCTTCGGCGTCGGGGCGCTGCGTGACCTCCTCCAGTCGGCCCCCGTCGCCCGGCGTCTGTCCCTCGGCCCGAGCGAACTCGGAACGATCGACGACTGGCTCGCCGAAGCGGACGTCCGCTGGGGGCTCGACGCCTCCCATCGCACGGCTTGGTCGGCGCCGGCCGACTACGACGCCGGAACCTGGCAACACCTGCTCGACCGGCTCCTCGTCGGGGCCGTCGTCCTCGATCGACCCGACGCGCCGTCGACCCCTCGTGGCGTCGTCCCGCTCCACGTGGAGGGGTCCGACATCGACCTCGCCGGCCGAGTCGCCGACGTCCTCGCCCGACTGGCCGCACTCGACGAGTTCGCCCGCGCCGAGCACCCCATCGACGACTGGGTCGCACGGCTGACCACCGAGGTCGACGCCCTCCTCGCGACCTCGGGGGACGAGCGCTGGCAACTCGATCGCCTCCGCGAGGACCTCCGCGCACTCGCGCCGAAGGGCGCTGCCGGCGGGGCAGGCACCGAGATCCCGCTCGGGCTCGCCGACGTGCGCCGGATCCTCCGCTCGGGCGTGGGACGGCGGACCACGGGGCGGACCGACTTCTTCCGCGGCGGCGTGACGGTGACGTCCCTCGTGCCGCTTCGCGGCGTGCCCTTCCGCGTCGTCGCGCTGCTCGGCCTCGACGACCAGGTGTTCGCCGGCGGCGCCGACGCAGACGGCGACGACCTCACCTCCGTCGCGCCACTCGTCGGCGATCCCGATCGCCGGGCCGACGTGCGGCACAGCCTGCTCGATGCGCTCCTCGCCGCCGACGACGCCGTGGTCGTCCTGCGTACCGGTCACGATCTCGTCACCGATCGAGAGGTTCCGCCCTCCGTCGTCGTCGCCGAGCTCCTCGGCACGCTCGGTGCACACCTCGAGACGACCGATCGCACCCGACTCGAGGTCCATCACCCTCGCCAGTCCTTCGACCCGACCAACTTCGATGTCGCCGACCCACGGAGCTTCGACCGCACTGCGCTCGCCGCAGCAGAGGCCCTGCGTGACCGTGCGCCAACCATGCCACGCCCCGCAGGCGTCGCCACCTTGCGGCGCACGGCGACCGAACCGCGCCACGACGAGGTCGAGGTGGTCGACCTCGCCGAGCTGCTGGACTTCTTCCGTCATCCGATGCGCCACCACCTTCGTCGGGTCGCCGGGCTCTCCCTTCCTCCCGACACCGCATCGGCCTGGTCGTCCTCCGCCTCGGCGGTCGACGGTCGCGACCTGCAGCTCGACCTCGACGACCTCCAGCAGTGGAAGCTCGTCGATGGGCTCCTCCTCCCGACCCTGCACGGGATCGGCGGCGCCGCGGCGCTCGACCGCGCCCGCCGGGCCGGCGAGCTGCCCCCGGGCCGCTACGGCGAACGGTCCGCCGAGCAGATCGAACGGATCCTCGACCTGCTCGCGCAGAGGGCGAACGACCTCGGCCTCGACGGATCCACCGTCCGGACCCCGGTCGACATCCCGCTCGCCGGTGGCCGCCGGCGCCTCACCGGGGTGATCACCGAATCCGCAGGCGACGAGCGGGGCCCGTACCGAGTCCGCGCGTCCAAGGCCAAGTGGGCGACGCATCTCTGCGGGTACTTCGCGGACGCCATCGACGTCGCCGTCGAGCTCTGCGCCTTGACCGTCAGCGACCTGACGGCGACCCGTCGCGGGGCTCTCGTCGGCCCGCCGCCCAAGCCCGACCAGAAGTCGGCGCAGTCCCTCGTCGTCGAGTGCCCCGACGCCGAAGCAGCGCTCGAGGCGCTCGAGCGGGCGACCGAGCTGTTTCTCCGGGGCAGGGCCGAACCTCTTCCGATCTTCGCTCGCACGAGCGCGCGGATCGTCTACCACCAGCAGAAGAACCAGGCGGTCACGGCGGAGGACTGGAAACGAGACCGGACGGATCGCTGGAACCGTCACGTCCTCGGCGACCTCGCGGTCGAGGATCTGCTGCGACGACCCGTCGAACCGCACGATCCGTCGCCCGACCGCGATCAGCCCCCCTCCTCCGGAGGACGGGTCGAACACTACGGATGGCTCCTGTGGGGTCCGCTGCTGCGGGCGCTCCGCAAGGCGGCGAAGCCCTCGGCACGAGGGAAGGTGCACTCATGACGACGTTCGATCTCACCGGGCCGCTGCCCATGGGCCGGGTCGCCATCGAAGCGAGTGCCGGCACCGGGAAGACCCACACGCTCGCCACGCTGGTCGCCCGGTACGTCGAGGAGACCGACACCACCATCGACGAGATCCTCGTCGTCACCTACACCCGCGCCGCAGCTGCCGAGCTCCGTGACCGGATCCGCGAGCACCTCAGTGCCCGCATCACGACAGCGGACCGCGCCCCGACGGAAGCCGGTCGGCGCCGGCTCGAACAGGCCGTCGCCGATTTCGACACGGCGACGATCTCGACCATCCACGGCTTCGCCCAGCGGATGATCGAGCGGCTGGGCGCTCTCGCCGGTGGCGAGACCGACCGCGTCCTGCAGGGTGATCCCTCCGGTCTCATCAGCCAGGTCGTGACCGATCACCTCGCACGGGTCGCTTCCCTCCCCGATGGCCCACCCGTCGACGAGCTGCCCAAGCCGAAGGACCTTGCGGCGACGATCAGCCGCATCCTGAACAACCCCGCCGCCCGACTCGTCCCCGACCCGGACGACGACGCGGTCGATGCCTCCACGCGCCGCACGCGTCAGCTCGTCGACACCATCGCCGCCGACGTCGCCCGACGACGTCGGGCTGCCGGAACCCTCGGATACGACGACCTGCTCACGGTCCTCCGTTCCGCCCTCGCCCACCCCGTCACGGGACGCGCCTCCCGCGAGCTGCTCCGCCAGCGGTTCCGGGTCGCGATGATCGACGAGTTCCAGGACACCGATCCCGTCCAGTGGGACATCTTCGATGCCGCCTTCCCGCGCTCGGAGGAGCACACCGACAGCCGTCATCCCCACACCCTCATCGTCGTCGGCGACCCGAAGCAGGCGATCTACGGGTTCCGAGGTGCCGACGTGCACACGTACCTGCGCGCGACCGCCACGGCGGATCGTTTCGGGCTGACGACCAACTGGCGATCGGGCACCGCGGTGCTCTCGGCGCTCGAGGCGCTCCTGTCGGGGGTGACGTTCGGCGACGAGCGCATCGCCTTCTCGAGGGTGGAACCCAGCAGGGAACGCGGTGGTCGACACCTGCGCCGCAGCGACGGCGGACCGTGGAGCCCCCTCGTGGTCCGATGCACGGAGTCGAGCGGCGACACGACCGACGACCTCGTCGCCTACGTCGCTGCGACCCTCGCGAGTGGGGAGCTCGTCGACGGCGACACAGCCCGGCCCGTCCGAGCCAGCGACATCGCCGTGCTCACATCGAGCAGGGACAAGGCCGGACAGCTGCGAGACGCACTCGCGCGCGGTGGTGTTCCGGCCGTCGTGCAGCGCGGCACCTCGGTGCTCGATTCCGAGGCGGTGGACCACTGGCGTCTCCTGCTCTTCGCGCTCGCACGCCCCGCAGATGCCGGCCGTGTCCGGGCCGTCGCCGGAACCTGGTTCTTCCGGCGCGACACCACGCCGGATCTCGACGACGCGGGAGTCGAGCTTCTGCAGGAGGAGTTGGTCGACCTCGTCGCCGTGCTCGACCGTGACGGGATCCCGGCCCTGCTCGGCGAGCTCGAACGACGTCACGGCGGCACGGCGCACCTGCTCGGTGGCGCCGACGGCGAACGACACGTCACCGACGTCGAGCACATCGGCGACCTCCTCGTCGAGGGCGCCGAAGGCCGCCGTGGTGCGTCGACCCTCCTCGCCCTGCTCGACGACCTCGTGGCCCGACCTCGCGACGACTCGGGTGCCCTCGACGACCCGGCGGCGCGGCGCATCGAATCGGATGCCGCGTGCGTGCAGGTCATGACCATGCACGCTTCGAAGGGGCTCGAGTTCCCCATCGTCTGCTGTCCGGACCTCGCCTCGAACTGGTACCTCAGACTCGGCAACGTGCAACCCGTCCACCGCGCGGGCGACGACCGGGTCATCGACGTGTGCCCCGGCGTGCCGTGGCCCGATGCGGTCGGCCGCGAGGCGCGGCGTCGCGCCGCGCAGGACGAGGCACTCGGCGAGCGACTCCGCCTGCTCTACGTCGCGATGACGCGCGCCGAGCACCACGTCGCCGTGTGGTGGACACCGCAGGCGACCGACGACCCCTCGCCCCTCGGCCTCGTGCTCGGTCATCGGCACCGCAACGACGTCGACGCTGGCCTCGAGAACCTCGCAGGCGCCACGAACATCGAGGTCGTCCGAGCAGGCCCGCCCGAATCCGTCGCGCGACCGAGCGGTCGCCGACGGGACGCGACCGCGCCCACGGACCTCGCCGTCGCCCGCCTCGACCGGGACCTCCGGCCCACGCGCACGACGGGGCGCTGGTCTTTCACCGTCCTGCACGGCCGACTCGACGCGCACGCAGACGGTCGCACCCCGCACGACCCGGTCGGCACGGCGCGAGGGGCCGACGACGAGTTCGACCCTGACGGTCCCGACGTGCCTCTGACCGGACGTCCGGTCGGTGACCTCGCCGGGGCGCGAGGCGGGACGCACTTCGGCAACGCCGTCCACACCATCCTCGAGCACGCCGACTTCGCCGCCGCCGATCTCGACGTCGAACTCCGACGCGTCATCGACGTGCACGACATCGTCCCCGCCGACTTCGCCCTCGACCATGCGACGCTCGTCCGCGGCCTGCGGGACGCGCTCGAGACGCCCTGCGGGGCGCTGCTCGGAGACCGCCCGCTCGCATCGTTCGGCCGCGCCGACCGGCGCGACGAACTGCACTTCGACCTCGGCCTCGCGGAAGGGTCGCAACCGGTCGCCGTGCGTGCCGTGGGCGACCTCCTCCTCGACCACCTCCCCACCGCGGACCCCAACCGTGTCCTCGGCGAGCGTCTCCGGGCGAGCACGCTGCACCTCGCCGGACAGCTCACCGGCTCGATCGACCTCGTCACCCGGCTCGGCGATCCCCACCGCTTCGTGATCGTCGACTACAAGACGAACGACCTGACGCGCACCGGCCCGACTCCGGTGGGCGCCGACCGCCCCTACGCCTCGCACCGCCTCCCGGCCGCCATGGCCGAACGCGACTACCAGCTCCAGGCGCTCCTCTACGCCGTGGCCCTGCACCGATTCCTCCGCCTGCGCCTCGCCGGGTACCGCCCCGAGACGCACCTCGGTGGCATCGCCTACCTGTTCGTCCGCGGCATGGTCGGATCGAGCACCCCGGCCGAGGACGGCGCGCCCGACGGCGTCTTCAGCTGGAAGCCACCCGCAGCGCTGATCACCGACCTGAGCGACCTCCTCGCGGGCACTCCCGAGGGGGCCCGGCGATGACCGGCGCGACCCCGGTGGTGCCGATCACGGTCGAGGGACTGCGACCGTTCGTCGACGCGGGCCATGTCGACACCGCCGGGGTCCACCTCGCCGCGAGCCTCGCCCGGCTCGCCCCGGAGACACCGCACTCCGTCCTCCTCGCTGCGGCCCTCCTGCTCCGAGCAGTGCGGCGCGGTCACTCCTGCATGACCCTCCGGGAGGCGACACGACTCGCCCCACTGCCCGAAGACACCGACGACACCGCCATCGGCGCACCACCCGTCGGAGTCGACTGGCCGGACCTCCCCACCTGGGAGGCCGAACTGCGCGCATCGGACCTCGTCACCGTGCTCCCGACGAACGACCCGACATTCGCGCCGCGGGCAACGATGCGTCCCATCGTCTTCGAGCACGGCCGCCTCAGTCTCCATCGCTACTGGTGCCACGAGACCACCGTCGCCGAACGGCTCGGCGCCGCTGCGACGGAGCTCGCACCCGTCGCCGACGAGCAGACCATCTCCGCCACGCTCCTGCGACTCTTCCCCGATGGTGGCGCACAGTCCGACGCCGTCGGCACTGCGCTGCGTCGACGTCTCACCGTGCTCGCCGGCGGTCCCGGAACCGGCAAGACCTACACCGTCGCACGCATCCTCGCGGCCCTGTTCGAGCTCGACGCCGCACTCCTCCCCCAGACCGTCGCGATCGCCGCGCCGACGGGGAAGGCCGCGGCGCGGCTGACGGAGTCGGTCCGCCAGGCCGTGGCAGGCCTCGGCGACGCCGTGCAGCCCTCCACCGTCGGGGC
Source organism: Actinomycetota bacterium (assembly GCA_016870475.1). Lineage (GTDB taxonomy): Bacteria > Actinomycetota > Acidimicrobiia > Acidimicrobiales > CAIXPF01 > VGBO01. The sequence goes on from VGBO01000014.1 coordinate 9,799, forward strand.
GCTCGCGTCGCTCGGCGGGACCACGATCCACCGCCTGCTCGGCAGCCGCGGCGGGACGTCGGTCACCTTCGACGACCAACACCCCCTCCCCCAACGCGTCGTGGTCGTCGACGAGACCTCCATGGTCGACCTGCCCCTCATGGCCCGCCTGCTCGATGCCCTCCGCCCCGATGCCCGGCTTGTGCTCGTCGGCGACCCCGACCAGCTCGCGAGCGTCGAGGTGGGGACGGTCCTCGCCGACATCGTCGCGGTGGGACCCGATGCCCGTGTCGACGACGCGCCGATGCGGTCTGCGGTCCGACGACTCGAACGCGGCCACCGCTTCAGCGCCGACTCCGCCATCGCGGCACTCGCCGACGCCATCCGGGCCGGCGACGCCGAGCAGGTCACCCGGGTCCTCGCCGGAGGAGGCGACGTCCGCTTCGTCGACCTCCGCGACACCGAGGCACGCGCCGAACTCCACGACGAGGTCGTCGCGTCGGCACGCGCAGTGCTCGACGCGGCTCGGGGCGGCTCGTCCGCCGACCGGGAGACGGCGCAGCGAGCACTCAGGGTGCTGTCCGCCACACACCACGGAGAGGTCGGCGTCGACGCATGGCGCGACCGCGTCGAGACCGCCCTGCGGATTTCCCGGCGCGACCCGTGGTACGTCGGCCGTCCGGTGATGATCACGCGGAACGACAGCGGCACGGGCCTGTTCAACGGCGACACCGGGGTCACCGTCGAGGTCGACGGCCGACGACTCGTGGCGATCGACGACCCGTCTGCGGAGCGGTTCGTCCGCACGGTCAACCTGCCCGACGTGGCGACCTGGTGGTCGATGACGATCCACAAGTCGCAAGGGTCGGAGTTCGACCACGCCGTCGTCTGCTTCGACGCTGCCCGCGAGGAGCTGCTCACCCGCGAACTGCTCTACACGGCGGTCACCCGTGCGCGGCGGCGACTCACCCTCGTCGGCGACCCGGGCAGGGTCGCACGCGCGGTCGAGCGTCCGGTTGCACGAGCGTCGGGACTCGCTGCGCGCCTCTTGGTCACCGACCCGCCACGGTGACGACGAAGTCGTCGGCGGGTGCGGTCCGGCAGCGCCGCCGCAGTTCACCGAACGTGCCCGGGAAGAACGACACGATCCGCCCGGTCGCGTCCCGGTAGAAGTTCGGGCAGTCCCCTGTCCAGCTCATGCGCCCGAGCCGTCGTTGGATCTCGACGTTGTACCGCTCCGTCACATCGGGTCGGACCTCGAGGGTGCGCAGCCCCTCGGTCACGACCCGGACCGTCTGGCGGGCGATGAGCTCCGCTGCGATCTCCGCCGTGAGGAAGAACGGCCCGTAGCCGCTCGATCCGTTCACCCCGCCGACGACGAAATAGTTAGGGAACCCGGGCACGGCCACCCCGAGGTACGCCTCCTGCCGGGCCGCCATCGCCGAGCGGAACGACCGTCCGTCGGGTGCGACCACGTCGACGTTCGGTCGACCGTCATCCCGAGCACCGAGGCGGTATCCGGTGCAGAACACCACGACGTCGGCGGGCGTCTCCCCACCGGAGGCGTCGACGACCCCGGAACCGGTGAGCGCGGTCACCTCGTGCGGCACCAGCCGAACGTGGGGCCGAGCGAGCGCCGGGTAGTAGTCGTCGGAGACGAGAATCCGCTTGCAGCCCGGGTCGAAGTCCGGGGTGAGCGCGGCGCAGAGCAGCGGGTCGTCGATGTGCCGGTGCATGTTGCCCAGCGCGATCCTCCGCAACTCCTCCACCGCATCGGGACGGCGGTCGAACACCCGGTGCCACAGCAGCGACTCCCGGTACAGCGTCCGCCAGTGCCGGCGTCGCTCGGCGTCGTCACCGAACGCTTCCCGGGTGGTCTCGTCGTAGGCGGCGTCGTCACGCGGCACGACCCAGTTCGGCGTCCGGGCGTAGACCGTCACGGCGGCGGCGACCTCCGCCACGGCGGGGACCACCTGCACGGCACTCGCCGCGCTGCCGACGACGGCGACGGACCGACCCTCGAGGGCCACGTCGTGCCGCCACCTCGACGCGTGCCACCAGGGTCCCTCGAAGACGTCGAGGCCGCTCACCCGGGGGATCGACGGTGCGGTCAGCCCGCCGGTCGCCGAAACGAGCACCCGGTGCCGGGCCGTCGTGCCGTCGGCGAGTTCCAGTTCCCACATCCCGGCCGACTCGTCGAAGCGGGCGCGTTCCACGGTCGTAGCGAACCGCGTCCGCTCGCGCAGACCCCACCGGTCGGCGCACTCGCGCAGGTAGGCGGCGATCTCCTCACCGGTCGCGTACCGGTGGGACCACGCAGCGTTCGGGTCGGCGGTGTAGCTGAAGAGGTGCGACGGGATGTCGCAGCGCAGGCCCGGGTAGTCCGTCGTGTGCCACAGCCCGCCGACGTCGTCGTTGCGGTCGTAGAGCACGACGTCGTCGACCCCGGCCGACCGCATGGCCATGCCGACGGCGATGCCGGCGACCCCAGCCCCGAGCACCCCGACGGTGGTCACGTCGTCGGCGCCTCGCTGACGGGCCGCCCGCCCCGGGGGTAGAGCACGTAGACCACGGCAACGAGCACCAGGGCCACGACGAAGAACGTCCACCACACCCGCTCGTAGGCGGCGAGCACGTCGAGTCGGTCCTCGTCGCCGATGATCGCGATCGCGATCGCTACGCCGAGTGCTCCCGACACGTTCCGGATGGTGTTGAAGGAGGCGTTCACCTCGGCGTAGTAGTCGGCGCCGACCCGGCTCAGCACCCCCGAGTTCAGCGGCGGCTGCGTCATGGCCCAACCGCCACCGGCGAGCGCGCACGCCGCGAACGCCCCGGTCAGGTAGTTCGGCACGGCCGACAGCGTGACGATCGGCAACCCCATGGCGACGACCGTGACGAGCGCGCCGACTCGGACGATGACCTCGTGCCCGTGACGCTCGGCGAACCGCCCGCCGAGGGTCGTGAGCACCCCCGAGAGCATCGGGCCCGGTAGGAGGGCGAAACCGGTCTGCACGGCGTTGTAGTCCCACACCCTGGCGAACCACAGGGGCCATACGAGCCAGGTGCCCATGCCGGCGAGGTTGAGCACGAAGTTCGCGAGGTTCGCCACCCACACCGGCCGCAGTCGGAACACCCCGAGGTTGAGGAGCGGCTCGGGATGCCGGAGGCACCGGAGGAGGAACAGCGGCGTGAGGACCACCATCCCGACGTAGGCGACGAGCACCGCCGGGGCGGACCACCCGAGCGCGGGACCCTGCCCCGCCGCAAACACCATCGATGCGATCGCTGCGGTTCCGATGACCACACCCGCCCAGTCGAGACGACCGTGGGGCCCCTCGGCACTCGACTCGCCGATCGCCCGCCATCCGGCCAGCAGAGCGCCCAGAGCGATCGGGGTCGAGAGCGCGAAGAGGACACGCCAACTCGTCACGGCGAGCACGAACGCGGACAGCGCCGGAGCCGCCGCCGAGGCGATCGGCCCGCACGCCGCCCACACCGACACCGCCGTGTAGTGCCGGTCCTTCGGGAACTCGGGGAGCACCGCGGCGAGGGACGACGGGAGGATCAGCGCCCCACCGATCGCGGTCACGAACCGCGCACCGATGAGGAACGCCGCGAACGGCGCGAACGCGGAGAGCAGCGACCCGACAGCGAAGATCCCGAGGCCGATGCGGAACACCCGTCGCCGTCCGACGCGGTCGGCGAGGCGTCCGGAGACGGGGAGCAGGCTCGCCAACCCGATGAAGAACACCGACGCCACCCAGGACAGGGTCGTCGCCCGCGACGAGGAGAACGTGTCGGAGATCCTCCCGAACGCGAGGTTCGTGGCGGTCGTGTTGAACGACATCAGCGAGTAGCCAAGCCCGCTGACGGCGAGCGCCTTCCACGCGCGTCGCGGGATCGGTGTCCGTGTCACCCGTGCGGCGTCCGCTGTCGTCATCGTCACCCCCGACCCCGGGGAACGGTAGCGGTCGTGGCGCCTCGGCGGTGACCGCCGGGCAACCAGGCGTCGTTCAGCCGATCCCGATGTCGCGCCGGGCGAACCGGACTGCGCCTCCGACGGTCACGGCAAGCGCTGTTGCGGTGAGCGTCACGAAGCCGAACGGCACGTCCGTCGAGATCGGTCCGTTGACGATCGCCTGCGTGAACGGTGACAGCGGCCGCCAGGGCTCGACCGCGTCGACGAGAGCTCCGACGACATGGAGCACGTAGCCGGCCACGGCGACCGTGCCGGCGACGACGAGCGCCCTGGTCCGGCGCCCGGTCGCTGCACCGACGGCGAGCGCCACGAGGCCGTGCACGACACCGAGCAGCACCATCGCCGTCGATCCGACGGTCAGCGCCCAGAGGTCGACGTCGAGCCCGACGATCGGGCCGAGCACCGCGATCGAACACCACAGTGCGCCGCCGAGCGCGACGACGCCGACGGTGAGACCGGCGGCCTTCTCGACGAGAACCCGTACCCGGGACGGTCGTCCGAGCAGCATGACGTCGAGCAACCCGTCCTGTTCCGCCCCTGCGACCGCCCGCGCGCCACGTCCGACGGCGGCGAGCAGGAACATCGCGGGCAGCACGATGCTGAACAGTTCCACGTCGAGGTAGCCGGTCCCGCTCGTCATGGCGTCGATGTCGAACAGCTCGCGCATCGCCTCCGGGTACGCCTCGAGGAGTTCGGTGTCGTAGACGTCGCGCACCGACGGCCACAGCGCCGCCATGATCCCGACGAGGAGGATGATCCCGCTCCCCCAGCCGAGGAGACCGCGTCGACTGTCCCGCAGGGTCGATCGGAGGATCGTCGCACCCATCTCAGCTCGCCCCTTGGTAGTGCTCGAGGAAGATCTCGCCGAGGTCGACCTCGTGGGACACCAGGTCGACGACGTCGTGCCGGCCGAGCACCCGGACGAGCTCGACGGTCGACCCTTCGACGGTGACGCGCACGGTCCCGTCCATCTCGCTGACCTCGACCACCCCCGGCGTCCCCCGGAGCTCTGCGAGTGGCGGTGGACCGTCGAAGCGCAGGTCGATGTTGCGACGGGTCCGCGCCTCCAGCCGGTCGACGGTGTCGACGATCACGAGTCGGCCGGCCCGCACGATCGCGACGATGTCGGCGACGGCATCGACCTCGGAGAGGACGTGGGACGACAGCACGACCGTCCGCCCCGCAGCGGCCGCCTCCCGCAGCATCCCGAGAAACGTCCGCTGCATGATCGGGTCGAGGCCGGTCGTCGGCTCGTCGAGGATCAGGACGTCCGGGTCGTGCTGGAACGCTTGGATGATGCCGATCTTCTGCCGGTTGCCGTGGGACAGCGATCCGATCCGCCGGTCGAGGTCGATGGCGAGCCGCTCCGCGAGCCGGTCGGTGGCTGTCGTCCCCCGGCAGCCACGGAGCGCTGCGAGGTCGTCGAGGTAGCGCCGGCCGGTGAGCGCTGCCGGTGCGCGGAAGTCTCCGGCGAGATAGCCGAGCCGCGTGCGGATCCGTGCGTGTGCGCGGCTCACGTCGTGGCCGAGGACCTGTGCCGAACCGGCGCTCGGCCGCAGCAACCCGACGAGGAGCCGCAAGGTCGTCGACTTCCCGGCGCCGTTCGGTCCGAGGTAGCCGAAGATCGACCCTACGGGGATGTCGAGGTCGAGTTCGGCGAGCGCTGTCGTCCGGCCGAACCGTTTGGTCAGCCCGCGGGTGCGGATCGCAACGTCGGCGTTCACCGACCCGCACCGACGTGACGAGTCGGGCCACCGCCCGACAGACTGCGCCCATGATCGACCCTGTCCTCAAGCGCTGTCTCGGTCAGATGATGAAGGGCGTCGAGGTCGTCGGCGCCCACCACGACGGGGTGACCCGGGCGTTCTGCAGCCACTGGGTCTCCCAGGTCGCGTTCGAGGAACCGATCGTGATGGCGAGCGTCTCGCCCCGCCACGACACGTACCCGCTGATGGTGGCGAGCGGGGAGTTCGCCGTGTCGATCCTCGCGGGCGACCAGGTGGATGTCGGGCAGTACTTCAGCTACCCGGGTCGGAAGTTCCGCCACATCGCGGACGAGTACCTCGAGACGATCCCGGGCACGTCGTTGCCGGTCGTGCGGAACTGCATCGCATGGCTCCGCTGCGCGACGTTCGAGATCAAGACAGTCGCCGACCACGACCTCTTTTTCGCCCGGGTGACCGAGGTCGGAAACGGCCGATTGCGCGAAGCACCGCTGCTCTACTCGAGTCGTCTCGGCTGGCGCATCGCGGGCGACAAGGCGCGTGAGCCCGGGCGAAGCGTGCGCGACGAGCTCCTCGCCCGTCTCGCCGAGGCGGGATTCGACGCGTCGGACGACGACGGAGATGACGACGCGTGAGCGGGACCGAGCGCCGCAATCCGCCGGTGACCGACTGGTCGACGGAGTACGACCTGCGTGACCCCGCGTATGTCGCCGATCCCTACGACATCTGGCGTGACCTGCGTTCCCGGTGTCCGGTCGCTACCACCGACCGTCTCGGCGGCTCGGTGCTCCCCACGCGGTACGACGACGTTGTCGCCGTCGCGCACGACACGGCGACCTTCTCCTCCGTCGACACGGCGGTCTTCCCCCGTCCTGCGGGTGCGTCGCCGTTCGTGGCGCCGCCGATCACGAGCGACCCGCCCTTCCACGCCGAGGCACGCCGCATCTTGTTGCCGCACTTCGGTCTGGCTGCGGTCACTCGTCTCGAGGCCCGGACCCGGGAGATCGTCACCGAGCTCCTCGATGGTCTCGAGGGCCGTGCCGAGGCCGACGCCGCGGCCGACTTCGCCGAGCACGTCCCCGTACGGGTCATCGCACATCTGTTGGGCATCCCCGCCGACGACGAGCCACGGTTCACCGACTGGGTGGTGCGGGTCCTGCAGGACACCGGACCCGACACCGAACGCACCAGGGCGACGGCCACGCGCGAGCTGCTGGCCTACTTCGGCGACGTGGTCGCTGCCCGGCGCGTCGAACGGGGCGACGACCTCGTGAGCGCCCTGCTCGACGCCGAGCTCGACGGCGCACCACTCACCGACAAGCACCTGCAAGGCACATGCGCTCTCCTGCTCCTCGCCGGGATCGACACGACCTGGAGCATGATCGCTTCGAGCCTTGCGCACCTGGCCCGTACCCCCGCCGATCGGGATCGTCTGGTCACCGACCCGTCGCTGCTGCCACAGGCCTGCGAGGAGTTCCTGCGGGCGTTCGCCCCGGTCACGCAGGCTCGCATCGCGACGGATGACACCGAGATCGCCGGCTGTCCGGTGACGGCGGGCAGTCGAGTGCTGTTGGTCTTCGGCGCCGCGAACCGCGACCCGTCGCACTTCGATCGTCCCGATGTGGTCGACATCGACCGCACCGAGAACCGCCACCTGGCGTTCGGGGTCGGCATCCACCGCTGCATCGGCTCGAACCTGGCGCGCATGGAGCTCCAGGTCGCGATCGGCGGCTGGCTCGAACGCTTCCCCGGGTTCCATCTGCGACCCGATGCGACCGTCACCTGGACGGGTGAGCAGATCCGCAGCCCGCACCGGGTCCCGGTGCGGCTGCGGTGATCTGCGTCAGGTTCAGACGCGGCTGAACTCGTAGGGCGCCAGGCTCTCCTGCGCGTCGCGGCGGAACCGGTGCCAGCGCCCACCGCCGTAGTAGGCGAGCGATCCGGGCTCGGCGTCGCCGTGGCCGTTGTAGTACGAGAGGCAGTCCCGCAGCGGTGCGGTGGCGATGTCGGCCTGCTTGCAGTGCTCCGCGTACTCCCGCTCCGATTCGACGGTGATGTCGATGATGTCGGCGCCGCGTTCCCGCATCGTCTGCAACATCCACACGGCGTAGTCGCCGTGGGAGTCGATGGCGTCGGTGAAGTTGAAGCTCCCGCCGCCGCCCTGGGGGCCCGTCATGATGAACAGGTTCGGGAAGCCCTGGGAGTGGATGCCGAGGAACGTCTTGGTGCCTTCCGTGGTCCACTTGTCGCTCAGCCCGCGCCCACCGCGACCGACGATCATGTTGAAGGTCGAGGTCGCCATCCACTGGAACCCGGTCGCGTAGATGAGCACGTCGAGGGGGTACTCGACGCCGTCGTGGACGACGCCCCGCTCGTTGATCTCGCTCACGCCGACGGGTGCCGTGTCGACGAGGTGCACGTGGGGCAGGTTGAACGTCGGCAGGAACTCGTCGTGGAACGTGGGGCGCTTGCAGCCGTAGGGGTAGTAGGGCTTCAGCGCTGCGGCGGTCGTCGGGTCGGTGACGATCGCGTCGACGCGGGCGCGGATCTGCTCCATGATCCGGAAGTTGGTGTCGAGCTGGCGCTGCACGAGTTCCTCCATGGAGAGGTCACCTTCGTGCTTCTTGCGCTCCTTGTAGTCGTCGACCTTGCCCGACAGGTAGTCGTCGTTCGCCTTGATGGCGGTTCGCCCTTCCGCGATCCGGGCGAAGCGTTCCCGGCGCTTGCGGGCCCAGTTCTCCTCCGTGCTCCACGTGGCGATCTCCTCCTCGGAGGTGGCCCGCTGGTCGCGCACGTCGATGGTGGAGGGTGTGCGCTGGAACACGTAGAGCTCGCCGGCGACCTTGGCGAGCTCGGGGATGACCTGCACGGCGGTCGCGCCGGTGCCGATGATCCCGACCCGCTTGCCCTTGAGGTCGACGTCGTAGTCCCACCGTGAGGTGTGGAAGGACTGCCCGGCGAAGCGCTCCATGCCGTTGATCCGGGCGAGCTTCGGCGTGGTGAGGATGCCGTTCGCGAGAATGACGACTCGGGCGCGCATGGCGTCGCCGCGGTCGGTGTACACCGTCCACCGGGCGGCGCTCTCGTCCCACTCGGTGCGTTCGACGGTGGTGTGGAACAGGCACTGGTCGTAGAAGCGGAACTTCTCCGCCATCTTCTGGCAGTACTCGAAGATCTCGAAGCCCGACGCGAACTTCATCGTCGGGAAGTACCCCATCTCCTCGAGGAGCGGGAAGTAGCTGTAGGACTCGACGTCGCACGCGATGCCCGGGTAGCGGTTCCAGTACCAGGTGCCGCCGACGTCGCCGCCCTTCTCGCAGAAGCGCACGTCGTCGAACCCGGCCTCGGACAGCTTGTGCCACAGCAGCAGGCCGGCAAAGCCGGCGCCGACGACGAGGATGTCGCACTCGTCGGTGAGCGCCTCACGGTCGATGGGGGGTGCGGAGTGCACGTCCTTGAGGTATCGGGCGAACTCGCCCTCCATCGGCATGTAGTCCGCGGCGCCCCGACGGGCTTCTTTGAAGGCGAGGTAGCGCTGCTGTTCCTCGGCGTTGAAGACCGCGCCGACCGGCTGGGGCGGCAGCGTCTTCAGGGTCTCGTCCGCGGTGACGCCGTAGCCGCCACCGACGATGCGTTCCGACGCCTTCGCGGCGCGGGTGTCGAAGATCTTGCGACCGGACTTCGGGTCGACGGTGATCGCTGCCATTGCTGGTCCTCCCCCGGCTCCCGGCCCCCGACCGGTGCGTGCGCCGACCTTACCGCGGACGCGCCGGTCCCCGGGAAGCTGTACCAGGCGGCCGGTACGATCCGGCGTGGAGGTGGTGTCATGTCCGCCACGGTGTCCCCTGACGGCTACGACGTGATCGGTGACGTGCACGGGAATGCTCCCCGGCTCGATGCCCTGCTTCGCAAGCTCGGGTACGACGACGCTACGGGCGTGTTCCGCCACCCGCGTGGGCGGCGCGTGGTCTTCGTCGGCGACCTCATCGACCGAAAGGCCGAGCAGGTTCGAACGGTCACCATCGCCCGGTCCATGGTCGAGGCCGGCACCGCTCTCATGGTCCTCGGGAACCACGAGGTCAACGCCATCGCGTTCGCCACGCCGACGAGCGATGAGCGCGAGTTCCTCCGCCCGCACAGCGAGAAGCACGAGGAGCAGCACCGGGCCTTCCTCGACGAGTTCGGGTTCGGGACCGCTGCGCACCGCGAGGTCCTCGACTGGTTCCGCAAGCAGCCGCTGTGGCGGGAACTCGACGGTGCGCTGCGTGTCGTCCACGCCTGCTGGGACCCGGCCGCGATCGCCGGTCTCGGCAGCCCGGTCCTCGACAAGGGCACGTTCGTCGAGGCCCACCCGCTCGACAAGAACTCCCCCGCGTACTGGTGGGTCGAACACCTCTGCAAGGGCCCGGAGATCAAGCTCCCGGATGACCAGTCCTTCCTCGACAAGAGCGATCACCGGCGCCACCACGCTCGAACCCGTTGGTGGCTGCCGGAAGCCCGCACGCACGCCCAGCTCTGCGAACTGCCCGAGGCAGACGCCAACCGCCTCGCTACGGAGTGGTGGTGGCACGAAGCACCCGTGCGGGACCCGAGGAACCCGAGGCCGCTCGTGCCGGCGTACACCGATCCGATCCCGGTGATCTTCGGGCACTACTGGCGGCACCCCGACAGCACGCCCGAGTCCCTCGTGCACGGCCGGCCGGTGTGCGTCGACCTCAGCGCCGGGAAGTGTGGTCCGCTCGTCGCCTACCGCTGGTCGGGCGAGTCGATCGCCGATCCGGCGAACCTCGTGGGCGCCGGCGGTCGTTGGGACGGGGTCACGGCCGACCGAGCATGACCTCGGTCGACTTCACGATCACGAGCACCTCGTCGTCGACGACGACGTCGAGGTCGGCAACGCTCTCACGAGTCACGACCGCCGTGAGGAACTGACCGTCGGGCAGCACGGTCCGCACGGTGGCGAGGACGTCGCCGAGTTGCACCGACACCACCCGGGCGCGCACCTGGTTGCGGGCACTGAGCCGCAACGGTGTCGGCGGCCGGGCCACCGCGGCGGACGGCTCCTCGAGGAGCAGGTCGAGGAAGCGCCGCACCGCACGCGCCTGCTCGCGACGCCACAGGTCGACGGGGCCGGCTGCCGGTCCGGCATCGGCGAGACGGGCGAATCGTTCGGCGAACTGTGCTCGCTGCGCGTCGACGAGGCCGTGGATGTCGAGGTCACGGCGTCGGAGCAGTTCGACCTTGAGGAGCAGCTCGGTGCGAACGTCGCGCAGGTGCTCGACCGGAGCGGCGAGCCACGCCCGGGCCGCCGTGCGCCCCTTCGCCGACACGCGGAGGGCGACCCGCTCCCGGGTCCGACGCTCCCCACCGGCGGCACGCGTCAGCAGACCACGCTCGGCGAGCGTCTCGATCGAGCGGTAGACGAGTGGCCGGGACAGGTGCCAGATCCGCCCGAGCTCGCCGTCCTCGGCGAGCAGGGTCCCGACCGCCCATCCGTGGCCGACACCTTCGTCGACGAGGGCGAGGCAGACGCGATCCGCAAGCGTGAGGGGCGTCGGCTCGGCCACGGCGCGCATGCTACCGGTGGTGCCCGGGAGCGGTTCCCGGGCTGTCGACCCCTCGACCGACGCAGCGGCGGCAGCGTCCGGAGACCGTGAGGTGCTCAGGGTCGGCGGCGAACCCGTGTCGGTCTGCGAGCCGGTCGCGCAGGTCGTCGAGATCGGTGTCGGGAAACTCCACCGTTGCACCGCAGCTCCGGCACACAGCGTGGTGGTGGGCGTCACCGGCGAGGTGGTAGGCGACCGGCTGGTCACCGAGACGAGCAGCGCGGAGGATGCCCGACTCCCGCAGCGCGTCGACGGTCCGGTAGACGGTCGACAGGTGGATCGTCGGGGTGCGACGACGCACCCGGGCTGCGAGCTCCTCCACACCGATGTGGTCGTGGCCCGCGTCGAGGAGCTCGGCAAGCACGGCGCGTCGCGCCGCGGTCACCCTGACCCCGCGGTCCCGCAGCTGGTCGAGGAGGGCATCGAGACGGCGGGCTGACGGCACGCCCGAAGTATCGCGTCGACGACGCGGGCACGGCGCCCCCTGTGCGATACTCCAACCTGCGATTAGTTCGCAGAAAGGACCGCCGTGCATCTCCCCGACGGGTTCGTCGACGCCCCCACCTCGCTCGCTGCGGCGACGGTCGCCGCTGCAGCAGTGGCGGTGACGCTTCGGCGATCCCCCGGCGTCGAACCGCTGACCGGGCTCCTCGCCGCGTTCGTCCTCGCTGCGCAGATGCTCAACGTTCCGATCGCAGCGGGGACCTCCGGCCACGTCCTCGGCGCGGTCCTCGCCGTGGTCCTCGTCGGGCCGGGTCCGGCGTTGCTGGCCACGACCACGGTGATCATCGTGCAGGCGCTGCTCCTCGCCGATGGTGGGGTGAGCGCCCTCGGCCTCAACGTCGTGAACCTTGCGGTCGTCCCGGTCGTCGTCGGTTGGCTGGTCTTCGAAGGGATCCGCCGGGCCACCCCGTCCGGTCGGACCACCCTGCTGGCGGCGACGGCCCTCGCCGCCTGGGCCTCGGTCGTCGCGGCCGCGGCGGCGTTGGCCCTCGAATACGCCGTCGGGGGTTCGGGTGCCGTGCCCGCCGGCCGCCTCGCCCTTGCGATGGTCGGCGTCCACACGCTGATCGGCGTCCTCGAAGCGGTCGTCACGGTCGCCATCGTCGGCGCAGTGCTCTCGAGTCGGCCCGATCTCGTCCACGGTGCGCGACACCTCCGCCGGGCCACGGCGGTGGCGCGGTGACGACCTCACGGCGTGCTGCGCTGCTCGCCGTCGCGCTCGTCGCCGTGCTCGTCCTCGCTCTCGGGGCGGACCGCTGGGCGAGCGAGTCCCCCGACGGCTTCGAACGCGTCGCTATCGACAACGCCCTGCTCGTCGAGGAACCCGAGGCCACCGAGCCCACCGACGACGGTCTCGACGTCGGCACCGTCGCCCGGACCGCGGCTGGCGTGGTAGCGGTCGCACTCACCATGCTCGCCCTCCCGCGCATCGTCCGGCGCGCCGCCGAGGAGCGGTGAGGCCGGCGCCCCCCGTCCCGGGTGGCGCACAGCCCCTACCGGTCGGTGCGACGGTGGCTGCAGCCAGGGTCGCCGCGCTGCTCGTCTTCCTCGGCGCGGTCGTTGCGACCCCGACCCGGAGTCTCGGCACCTTCGCCGTGCACGCCGGCGGACTGTCGCTGCTGGCGCTCCTCGTGCGCGTTCCCGCCGCCCGCCTGCGAAACGCCCTGCTGCTCGAGGTGCCCGTCGTCGCCTTCGCGGCGCTGCTGCCGCTCCTCGGTGTCGGTCCACATGTTGCGGTGGGACCGCTCGATCTCTCCGTACCGGGCCTGTGGGAGGCCTGGTCGATCCTCGCCCGCGCAACACTCGGCCTGCTGGCGACCACGATCCTGCTCGCGACGATGCCGGTGGCCGACGTGCTGGCCGGTTGCGGCCGGCTGCGGTTGCCATCCCAACTCGTCGCTGTTGCCGGGTTCGCGCTGCGGTACGGGGTCGTGGTGCAGGACGACGCCCGGCGGATGCGGCTCGCCAGGGCGGCCCGGGGTGACGACCCACGGTGGATCTGGCAGGCACGCGGACTCATGGCGTCCACCGGGGCGCTCTTCGTGCGGAGCTTCGAGCGCGGTGAGCGCGTGCACCGGGCGATGCTCGCCCGGGGATACGACGGGCGAACGGCGCTCCACATCCTCGACCCGACGGCCGAGCGCCCCCTCCGCCCCACCCACGCACTGCTGCTCAGCGTGGTCCCGATCGCCTCGTGGACCGCTACCGGCGCAGCGTTGGTGCTCCGATGACCGCCGGCCCAGACCGGGCGGATCACCCGGCGAGCATCGAGGTCGTCGGGCTCGGGCACGTCCATCCCGAGGGACGGCGGGCCCTCGAGGACGTTTCCTTCCGCATCGGGCCGGGTGAACGGGTCGCCCTGCTCGGCGCGAACGGGTCGGGGAAGACCACCCTTCTGCTCCACCTCAACGGGCTGCTTCGGGCGACCGAGGGGTTGGTGCGCATCGATGACCTCACCGTCGACGACGGCCACGTCTCCACGGTTCGCCGGCGCGTCGGGTTCGTGTTCCAGGACGCCGACGACCAGCTGTTCTTGCCGACCATCGGTCGGGATGTCGCGTTCGGACCCGCGAAGGAGGGCCTCCGTGGTGCAGCCCTCGATGAACGCGTCGCTGCCGCACTCGATGCCGTCGGGCTCGCCGGGTTCGCCGATCGTGCCCCGCATCAGCTGAGCGCCGGCGAACGACGGCGGGCCGCGCTCGCAACCGTGCTCGCGATGCGCCCGGGCGCGCTCGTCCTCGACGAACCGACCGCCGACCTCGACGCACGGGGTCGAGTCGATCTCGGCCGCGCGCTCGACGCGATGAGCTGCACCCTCGTGCTCGTCACCCACGATCTCGTCGTCGCTGCGGAGCACGGTGACCGGGTGCTGATCCTCGACGAGGGCCGGCTGGTGGCCGACGGGCCCGCCGCCGATCTCCTCGACGATGTCGACCTCCTCGTACGCCACGGCGTCGCCACCCCACCACGGCGCCGACGGACCCGGCCCGGGCCATGAGGTAGGTCAGCGCGACGTCGTGTCGGGCTTCGGTTCGCCGGGCAGACCGAGCACCCGTTCGCCGAGCGCGTTGCGCTGGATCTCGTCCGTGCCCCCGGCGATCGACAACGCAGGGGTCGACAGCGCGTAGTGCTGGAACTCGGACGACGGGGCGTCATCGCCGACGAGCATCCCGTGTGGGCCTTGCACGGCGAGGCCGAGGTCGCGCTGCCCGCGTCCGAGATCGGAGACAGTGATCTTGCTGATCGGGCCGACCGCGCCGGCCCGTGGCGCCGCCTCGCCGGGTGATCGGGTGCGCTGGTTCGTGTAGGTCATGAGCCTGCGCCGGGTCTGCAGCGCGACGAACCGTTGCCGCACGATCGGGTCCGTAACGGACCCGCCGTCGCGCACGAGACCGTCGAGCACCTGCGCGATCCCCCGGCCGGCGATCGCGGCACCGCGTGGCGTACGCAGCCGTTCGGCGATGACGCCGGCGGGGGCGTCGAGGGGGACCTTCCCGAACGGGCCGCCCTCGTGTGACGCCGGGTTGAAGGAGTTCCGTTCGTGGGCGAGGAACGTCCGAGTGACCGCCCATCCCCCACCGAGGTCGCCGAGCACGTCTCGGGCGGCGACCCGGGCGCCGTCGATGACGACCTCGTTGAAGGTTGCGTCGCCCGTCATCTGCCGGAGCGGTCGGACGTCGACCCCGGGCTGGTCGCGCCACAGCAGCAGGAACGTGAGCCCACCGTGCGCCCGCACGGTCGGGTCGGTGCGTGCGAGCAGCATCCCGATGTCGACGATGTCGGCGTTCGACGTCCAGACCTTCGTCCCGGTGACCACCCACTCGTCGCCGTCCCGCACCGCCGCGCATCTCGCCGACGCAAGGTCGGAGCCGGCGTCTGGTTCGGACAGCATCTGGCACGCCGTCCAGTTCTGCGTCGCCATCCCCCACAGGTAGCGCTTGCACTGCTCGTCGGTCCCGTGCGCGATGAGCATCGGCGCGAGGAGCGACGGGCCGATCCCCGACGGCGGTCCGAGCGCGCCGACCCGACGACGTTCCTCCCGGACGACTCGTGCGAGCCCGGTGGGGAGGTCACGCCCCCACCAGCGTTGCGGCCAGGTCGGGTATGCCCAGCGGTCCACCATCATGCGGTGGAACCAGGCGCCGACGCTGAGGTCCGGATCCCAGTTCGCCTCGTACCAGGCGCGTGCCTCGGTGCGGAGTGCGTCCTCGTCGTGCATCGCGCCGGCCCCCGTCGAGCGTCGACCTAGGTGAACTCGAGGCCGGGGAGTTCGCCGGTGGCGCGCCAATCCTCGAGGAGCTGGTTGAAGGCGGCCGGTCCGGGGCTGTACGCACCGAAGAAGCCGCTCCCCTCCTGCGTGTCGCCCTCGTTGTTGTAGTAGCCGGGAGTGCAGGCCTCGAGGAACTCGCGTCCACCGATGTAGAAGCTGGCGATCAGGTCGACCCACTCGTGGACCGCGGCCTCGGTCGGTTCGACCGTCCGGGCCCCCCGGTTGAGGGTCTCGGCGATGATGTAGCTGATGTGGCGGGCCTGTTCGTCGAACATCGAGGTCATGTTGAGGTCGAAGGCGTTCTGGGAGACGCCGACGTAGAACCAGTTCGGGAACCCGTGCGCAGTGAACCCGTGGAGGGTGCGCAACCCTGCTGACCACTGGTCGAACAGCGACTCGCCGTCACGCCCGTCGATCTCGAGACCGAGCCGACGGCGGAACTCTGCGGAGATCTCGAACCCGGTCGAGTAGATGATGCAGTCGACCTCGTACTCCTGGCCGTTCGCCACGACACCGGTCGGCGTGATGCGTTCGACGCCCTGGCTCCCGCTCACGTCGACGAGGGTCACGTTGGGCCGGTTGAAGCACTCGAGGAACTCGTCGTTGAACGTGGGCCGCTTGCACATGACCCGGTACCAGGGCTTGAGCGCCTCGGCGGTCGCCGGATCCTCCACGACCGCCTCCACCCGCTCGCGGAGCTCTTCCATCTTCGCCATGTCGGTCAACTCGACGAAGGTGTTGCGCTCCTCGCGCGTGCGGGGTCGGTTCTCACCCTTCGGCGCGCTGATCGCCCGGAAGATGCGGGTCCAGCCGTCATCGATCAGGTCGGCTTCGACCGGCCGGCCGGCCGCCTGTTGGGTGAAGTTCTCCCGTCGCTGCCGCTGCCACCCTGGTTCGAGTCCCGCGAACCATTCGGGGTCGGTCGGGCGGTTCCGCCGGAAGTCAACCGTCGACGGTGTGCGCTGGAAGACGTAGAGGTGGCCGGCGTCGCGGGCGACTCGTGGCACGCACTGGATCGCCGTGGCGCCGGTACCGATGATCGCGACGCGCTTGTCGGCGAGCCCGGTCATGCCGCCCGTGGTGTCGCCGCCGGTGTAGCCGTAGTCCCAACGACTCGTGTGGAAGGAGTGACCTTCGAAGTCGTTGATGCCGGGGATCCCGGGCAGCTTCGCCCGGGTGGTGGTGCCGAGCGCCATGACGACGAACCGGGCGCGGAGGTCGTCACCGCGATTGGTGGTGATCCGCCAACGGCTGATCTCGTCGTCCCACCGGATGGCCCGCACGCGGGTCTGCCGGATCGACCGCTCGTAGAGCCGGTAGTGCTCTGCGATCCGCTGGGAGTGCTCGAAGATCTCGCCGACGTAGGAGTACTTCTCCTTCGGCATGTAGCCGAGCTCCTCGAGGAGCGGGAGGTAGCAGTACGACTCGGTGTCGCACTGCGCACCCGGGTACCGGTTCCAGTACCAGGTGCCTCCGAAGTCGCCGCCGGCCTCGATGATGCGGAACGTGTCGACACCCGCCTCGCTGAGCCGGGCCGCGGTCAGCAACCCGCTGAACCCACCGCCGATGATGGCGATGTCGAGGTCCTCGTCGATCGGCTCGCGGTCGAACGTCGGGTCGGCGTACGGGTCGTCTTCTGCGAAGCGCGAGAACTCGCCGGTCATCTCGTGGTACTGCGACGGTCCGTCACGACGGATCCGCTTGTCGCGCTCCTGGCGGTACCTGGCCCGGATGGCGTCCGGGTCGAATCCGGGGTTCGTGATCGTCGCGTCGGTCATGGCGTCAGCTCATCACCATCGAGGCGTAACCCGTCTCGGTCTCGTGCTGGATCGCTGCGACGTACCGGGGCGATCCGCCGAAGTACGCCTGGTAGCGGATCTTGCCCTCCTGGTGCCCGGCGACGTTGGAGTTGTAGCCGGTGAACCAACCCTTCGAGCGGCGGAACAGCATGCGTTCATGGGCCCGTTCCACCTCGGCGACCCATTCCGACTCCGCGTCGGGTCGGGCTTCGATCCGGCTGATCCCGTTCGCCCGGGCGTGCTCGAGCAGGCCGGTGACCCAGTCGACACCGACCTCGATCGCCCGCGGGAAGTTGGTGGAGCCGGACACGCTCTGCGGACCGGCGACCATGAGCAGGTTCGGGAAGCCGTGCGAGAGCACACCGAGGAACGTGGAGGGGCTCTCCTTCCACTTGTCGGCGAGGCGGACCCCGTCGACACCGGTGATGTCGATCCGGTCGTAGGCCCCGGTGATGGCGTCGAAGCCGGTGGCGTAGACGATCACGTCGAACTCGTGGTGCCCGGCCGTGGTCTGGATGCCGGTCTCGGTGAACCGTTCGATCGGCGTCTCGGAGAGGTCGACGAGGTGGACGTTGTCCTGGTTGTACGCCTCGAAGTAGCGGGTCTCGAGCGGCAGGCGCTGCAGACCGAAGCCGTGATCCTTCGGGATCAGCTTCTCGGCGGTGGCCGGGTCGTGCACCCGACCACGGATCCGGTCGGCGATGTAGTTCGAGAGCTCCTGGTTCGCCGCCTCGTCGAAGAAGATCTCGGCGAAGTTGCCGGCGAGGATCGCGAAACCGGGCTGCGTGTACAGCTCGTCCCACAACGCCTTGCGCTCCTCGGGCGTCTTGTCCCAGAAACCCCAGCGCGGCACGTGCTCGAACCCGCCCGGCGACTTGGCGCAGTTGTCGAAGATCTCGTCGTAGCGCGCCCGGATGCGGGCCATCTCCTCGTCGGAGATCGGCGAGTTGTTGAGCGGCGAGCTCCAGTTGGGACGCCGCTGGAAGACCGTGAGCTCGCCGACGATCGGGGCGATCGCACCGACGACCTGGATGCCGGTCGCCCCGGTGCCGATGACGGCGACTCGGCGGCCGTCGAGTGCGACCGGCTCCTTCGGCCAGTGGAACGTGTGGAACGCCTTACCCTTGAAGTCCGCCATGCCCGGGTACTTCGGCAGGGTCGGCGCCGAGAGCGGGCCGAGGCTCGTGATCACGAAGCGCGCCGTGTAGACGTCACCCGACTCGAGCTGCAGCGTCCACTGGGTCGCTGCGTCGTCCCACGTCATGGTGGCGACGCGGGCACCGAAGGTCATGTGGCGGCGCAGGTCGAACTTGTCGGCCACGAAGTGCAGGTAGCGGAGGTTCTCGGGCTGGGCCGAGAACATCTCCTTCCAGTGCCACTCGTCGAGCACCTCCTGGGAGAAGGAGTAGCCGTAGGTGTAGCTCTCGGAGTCGAACCGGCAGCCCGGGTACCGGTTGCGGTTCCACGTGCCACCGAGGTCGTCGTCCCCTTCGAGGACGATCGCGTCGACGCCCATGTCGACGAGGCGCTTGATCTGGTAGATGCCGGACACGCCGGCGCCGAGGACGATGACCTCGTGATGGCGGCGGTCGGTGGTCGTGGTGTTCATGGCGTCCCTCAGGGGTCGATGGTCTGGTTCGTAGGGTAGGCGCGGCGGGTTCAGCTGGGGAACGCGCCGACGGTGATGCGGGCCCCGAACACGTTCAGGTCACCCGTGCCGTCGTTCTGGACGGCGACGCCGCGTTCCCGCAGGGTGGCGATCGCTGCGGCGGGGTCGTCGGCCCCGAGGACGAGCGCGTGCAGGCCCGGGCCGCGGGCCTCGAGTGTTGCGGCGACCGCTGCGGCCTCGGGTCGGGTGGGGTCGGTCACCTCGGCGAGCTCGATCACCCCGCCCTTCGGCGGTGTGCAGATCACCGTTCGGAGCCCGCGTGCGGCGTCGTCCACGGCCGGCGCCGTCCCGAGCCCGAATCCGGTCCCGTAGGCGCGCACGGCTGCGTCGAGGTCGCTCGTTGCGATGACGGAGCGCAGGATGCCGCTGAGCCCGGGTGCCGAGGACACGAGCCCGCCCGGGTCGACCACGGAGTCGTTCGGGTAGACGCGGACGAGTACGCCGGAGGTCGATCGGGGGTGCACATCGCGCCCGCCGGCACCGGCCATGAGCGGGAGCACGTCGAGTCCGCGGGCGGCGAGCTCGACCGCCTCGTCGTTCGGGACCGGGGCCTCGAGCATGAGGGCGTAGAAGCCCTCGCCGCGCCGGTCGAGGGTCCGCTGGATCGCCTGGCTGAGCGGGAGTTCCGGGTTGCCCGGGGCCATCAGCTCGATGTTGCTCCCGCGGGGCGGCATGCACATGCCGACGTGCGCGCCGAGCCCGGGCACGGTCTCTCCGGAGAAGTCGACCACCGGCATGCCGAAGACGTCGCGGAAGGTCGCGACCGCCGCGTCGTAGTCCGCCACCGCGATGGCGACACGTGGGAGCGCCGTGATCATCGTGGGAACCCGCTCACCGTCGGGGCTCGATGGAGGCGATGATCTCGAGCTCGATGTCGCCGACGACGAGCGGGGCACCGGTCGTGGTGCGGCACGGGTAGGGGCCGTCGAACACGTCGAGGTAGATCTCGTTCCAGGTCGCGAAGTCCTCGATGTTCCGGAGCTGGCACGTCACCTTGATCACGTTGTCGAGGCTGAGCCCGAGGTCGGCGAGGATGTCGGCGAAGATCTGCAGCGTGTGACGAGCCTGCGGCTCGAACCCTCCGGGCACGACCGCACCGGTCTCGAGATCGAGGCCCGTCATGCCGCTGAAGAAGATCAGGTTGTCGACGCGGATGGCGGTGGCGTTCCGGATGCCGTAGCGGGCCATCGCCGCTTCGAGCCGCGGGGTCGTGGAGTGCACTTCGATCATGGCGGCACCTTACGGGTTCCCTCGTGCCGCCGCGTGCCCGCCGAGCCCCGACAGCAGATAGTCAGGTTCTGATTGTTGTACAGTCTCATCTATGGCTCATCGCAAGCACGCACGAACGCTCCTCGCCGTCGCGCTGCTCGTCGGTGCACTGACCGCTGCCGGTTGCGGTCGAAGGTCGACGCAGGCCTCGAGCACGGTGACGGTGTTCGCCGCGGCCTCGCTCACCGAGGTGTTCACGAGCATCGGCGAGGGGTTCGAAGCCGACAACCCCGGCGTGGAGATCACCTTCAACTTCGCTTCGTCGTCTGCGCTCGCGGGTCAGATCACGAGCGGGGCACCAGTCGACGTCTTCGCGTCGGCGGACGCGGCAACCATGTCGAGGCTCACCGACGCCGGTGGGACCACTGGCGCGCCGATGACCTTCGCACGGAACGAGCTCGTCATCGTCGTGGGCGCGGGCAACCCGAGGAAGATCACCTCGATCCGTGACCTCGCAGACCCGGACCTGATCGTCGTCCTCGCTGCGCCGCAGGTCCCCGCCGGCCGGTACGCCGCGCAGATCCTCGAGCAGGCCGGTGTCACCGTGACCCCGAAGAGCCTCGAAGCCGACGTCAAGGCGGTGCTCACGAAGGTCACGAGCGGCGAGGCGGACGCCGGGATCGTGTACGCCACCGACGTCCGCGCCGCGGGCGACGAGGCGGTCGGCATTGCGATCCCCGAAGCGGCGAACGTCGTCGCCACCTATCCCGTGGCCATCGTGGAGGGCGCCCCGAACCCCGCGGGAGCGAGCGCGTTCCTCGCCTACCTCACCGGACCGAAGGGTCAGGCGACGCTCGCCTCGTTCGGGTTCGGTCGGCCATGAGCTCGCGGACCACGCGCGACCGGCTGCCGCTTGCCGTAATGGGCCTCGCAGCCCTCGCCGTAGGGTTCTTCGCGCTCCCGCTCCTCGGGCTGCTGTGGCGGGCACCGTGGTCGTCGGCGTGGGACGTCGTCACCGACCCGATCACACGAGCTGCCCTGTGGCTCTCGATCTCCTGTTCGTTGTGGTCGACGGCGGCCTCGGTGCTCTTCGGCGTGCCGCTCGCCTGGGTGCTCGCCCGCGTCGAGTTCCCCGGTCGTGGCGTGGTTCGGGCGCTGTGCACCCTGTCGATGGTCGTTCCCCCCGTCGTCGGGGGTGTCGCTCTCTTCGCCGCGCTCGGGAGGCGCGGCCTGCTCGGGCAGTACCTCGACCTGTGGTTCGGCCTGCGACTGCCGTTCAGTACCGCCGGGGTCGTGGTGGCGCAGACCTTCGTCGCCATGCCGTTCCTCGTGATCACCGTGGAGGGGGCGCTCCGTCAGCAGGATCGGCGGCTCGAGGAGGCGGCCAGGACCCTCGGTGCCACGAGCTGGTACGCCTTCCGTCGGGTGACGCTTCCCTCGATCCGCCCCGCGCTCATCGCCGGCACCGTGCTCGCGTGGGCACGGGCACTCGGGGAGTTCGGGGCAACGATCACCTTCGCCGGGAATTTCCCTGGTCGCACCCAGACCCTTCCGCTCGCCGCCTACCTCGCGCTCGAGACGGACCCCGACGACGCGATCGTGTTGTCGCTGCTCCTCATCTCGACGTCCTTTGTCGTGCTCGTCGGACTCCGGGACCGATGGTTGGGGGCGGCCGCCTCGGGCACCGGACGATCGGTTGCGGAGCGGTGAGCGACGCACTCGAGATCGAGGCGCAGGTCCGCCTCGGCGGACTCGATCTCGCCGTCGAGCTGCGCGTGGCCGCCGACGAGACGGTCGCTCTCCTCGGCCCGAACGGCTCGGGCAAGACGACCCTCCTGCGCGCCGTCGCAGGTCTGCAGCCCCTCGACGCCGGATCGATCCGTCTCGATGGCGTCACCCTCGACGCCCCGGCGACCCACACCCTGGTCCCCGCCGAACGACGACCTGTCGGCGTGGTGTTCCAGGACTATCTGTTGTTCCCACACCTGAGCGCGCGGGAGAACGTGGCGTTCGGGTTGCGGGCACGGAAGGTCGGTCGCAGGGAGGCCGGGGAGCGGGCCGACCGCTGGCTCGAACGGGTCGGCCTCGGCACGGTCGGCGCACTCCGTGCGGGCCAGCTCTCCGGTGGCCAGCAGCAACGGGTCGCCCTCGCCCGGGCGCTGGCCACCGAGCCGCGCCTCCTGCTGCTCGACGAGCCGCTCGCCGCACTCGACGTCGGCACCCGGGCGGAGGTGCGCAGGGAGCTCCGCCGGCACCTCGATGGCCACGACGGTCCGAGGATCCTCGTGACGCACGACCCACTCGACGCGTACGCACTCGCCGACCGGGTCGTCGTGTTGGAGCGCGGGAACGTCACCCACCGTGGGACCCTCACCGAGATCACCGCCCACCCCCGAAGCGACTACGTCGGCCGACTGGTCGGCACCAACCTTCTCGACGGCGTACTCGAGGGGACCGTGCTGCGTCTCTCCGGTGGTGGCGTGCTCGTGGTCCCGAACGGCGAGGCGGTCGACGGGCCGTGCCTGGCCACCGTGGCGCCATCGGCGATCGCCCTGCATCGGGATGCCCCGACCGGCAGCCCGCGCAACGCCTGGTCGGCGACCGTGGCCGAACTCGACCGATTCGGTGACCGGGTGCGCGTGCGCCTCGACGGACCGGTTCCGCTCGCCGCCGAGGTGACCGCGGCGGCCGCTGCGGAACTCGACATCCGCTCGGGCGACACGGTCTGGGCGAGCGTGAAGGCGACCGAGGTGAAGGTCTACCCGGCCTGAATCGTGCGGCGGACGCGCCCAGCTAGGGTTCGGGGCCGTCGTCGACGAGCCAGCGGGGGGCCGACATGACCGATTGCGTGCACGACCACTCGGCGTTCGTGGGCCCGTGGGGCCCCGATGACCGGATAGGGGCGGCGAACCACCTGACGGACGAGCGACGCCTCGCCGCGCTCGCGCTCGCTCGCACGGGGGCGGTCGTCGACCTTGGCCACACCATCGCGGATGGCGCGCCACGGATCCCGCCGAGCCAGACCCCCTACGTGATGACGCTTGCGACACGGTCGGCGACGGTGGTGCGCGACCTCGACGCCCACAAGGTCGAGAACCGCTTCGGTGCGAACCTCGAGCGAATCGACATGACGACCCACGTGGGCACCCACATCGACGCTCTCGGCCACGTCACCGTCGGGGACCGCATGTACAACGGTCGTTCGGCGCACCACACCGTCGGCGACCACGGTCTCGCGGATCTCGGTGTGGAGCACATCCCGCCGATCGTCACCCGGGGGGTGCTCCTCGACGTGTCGGGCCTCGACGGTGGTCCGATGCTCGAGTCCGGCCGGCCCGTCAGCCGGGACGAACTGCTGCGGGCCCGTGATGCTGCCGGCGTCGACGTCGGCCCGGGCGACGTGGTCTGCATCCACACCGGCTGGGGCGGGCTGTTCATGGTCGACAACAACCGCTACGTGCGGGGTGAACCCGGGATCGACGTCGACGCGGCGGAGTGGCTGACCGAGCAGGGTGTCGTCGCGATCGCCGCCGACAACATGGCGGTCGAGGTCATCCCGAACCCGCGTCACCCGAAGCTGATCATGCCGGTGCACCAGCACGCGCTCGTCGAGTCGGGCGTGTACCTCGTGGAGAACCTGAAGCTCGACGAGCTCGTGACCGCCGGTCGGAGCGAGTTCTGCTTCGTCCTGCTCGCCACGAAGCTGAAGGGGGCGACCGGTTCCCCGGTGCGCCCCGTCGCCCTGCTCTGAGCAGCGCCTGCTTCGCAACCCACGTGCCACCGATTGTTTACTCAGTGCTGGTTGAGTCAATCTTCACTGGTTGACTAGGGTCGGCCGCATGGACGACATCGCTCGACGGGCCGCACGACACGCGGCGCTCGGCGACCCCGTTCGCCTCGGCATCGTGGACGAGCTCTCACGGTCCGACCGGGCACCGGTCGAGCTCCGTCGCCGGTTCGGACTCGAGTCGAACCTGCTCGCCCACCACCTCGACGTGCTCGAAGGCGTCGGCCTGATCACGAGGTCGCAGTCGAGCGGCGATGGACGACGCCGCTACGTGCACCTGCTCCGGGACACGCTCGACGCCGTCGGGTCCCATCCGCCGCTCGAACCGCAGGAGGCGTTGTTCGTGTGCACGGCGAACTCCGCCCGCAGCCAGCTCGCTGCGGCCCTCTGGCGCGCCCGCACCGGTGCCCCGGCGACGTCCGCCGGCACCCAACCCGCCGAACGAGTCCACCCGGGCGCCGTTGCCGCCGCCCGGCGCGCCGGGCTCGATCTCAGCGCTGCCCGCCCTCGTGCGGTTGCCTCGCTCCGCCGGATCCCGGCGCTCCGGATCACCGTGTGCGACCGCGCCTACGAGGATCTCGACGCCACGGACAACTGGTTGCACTGGTCGATCACCGATCCCGTCCCGGCTGCGGACAGGGCTGCGTTCGATGCCGCGGTTCGCCAGATCGACGACCGCATCCGGACGATCACGAGGTCTGCGGCATGACGACCACGACCGATCACCGCGACCTCGCCCGTCGACTCCTCGCCGAAGCGCTCGGCACCTGTCTGCTGATCGTCGCCGTCGTCGGATCGGGGATCATGGCGAGCCGCCTCTCCCCCGCCGACGTCGGCCTGCAGCTCCTCGAGAACGCTGCGGCGACGGCCGGCGCGCTGGTCGGACTCATCCTCATGTTCGGCGCCGTGTCCGGGGCGCACTTCAATCCCGTCGTCACGCTCGTCGACCGCCTGAGCGGGGCGATCTCCTGGCGGGACGCCGGGGCGTACATGGTCGCCCAGACCCTCGGCGGCTGTGTCGGGACGGTGGTCGCGAACGTGATGTTCGAACTCGACGCCGTCACCTTGTCGACGAAGGAGCGGTCGTCAGCCGCCCTGTGGCTCTCCGAGGTCGTGGCGACGATCGGCCTGCTCCTCGTGATCAACGGCTGCGTTCGGACCGGCCGGGCGTCGGTCGTGCCGTTCGCGGTCGGGGCCTGGATCGGTGGTGCCTACTGGTTCACGTCGTCCACGAGCTTCGCGAACCCCGCTGTCACCGTCGCCCGGACCCTCACCGACACCTTCGCGGGCATCGCACCCGCATCGGCGCCGGCTTTCGTCGCCATGCAGTTCCTCGGGGCGGTCATTGCCTTCTCCCTGATCCGAACCCTCTACCCGAACGAGGCCTCCGATGTCTGACGACCGCCCGAGCGTGCTGTTCCTGTGCGTCCACAACGCCGGACGTTCACAGATGGCAGCCGGTTGGCTGCGCCATCTCGCCGGTGACCGGATCAGCGTGTACTCCGGTGGGTCGGCGCCGGCGTCGGAGATCAACCCGGCCGCAGTCGCTGCGATGGCGGAGGTCGGCGTCGACATCACCGCGGAGTTCCCCAAGCCGTGGACCGACGAGATCGTCCGTGCCGCCGACGTCGTCGTGACCATGGGGTGCGGCGACGCGTGCCCGCTCTTCCCCGGCAAGCGCTACGAGGACTGGGTCCTCGAGGACCCCGCCGGCCAGGGCATCGATGCGGTGCGTCCCATCCGCGACGACATCCGGGAGCGAGTCGTCGGTCTCATGGCCTCGCTCGGCGTGGCGCCCGTCGTCTGATCCAGCTGGGGCCGCACTACCGTCGCCGCTGCCGGGTCGGCTCCGACCGGCAGGGCGGGAGGAGACGGACGTGCAGGACAGCGGAATCGCCGTGGTCACCGGCGCCGGGACCGGGATCGGGGCGGCGACAGCGGTCCGGCTCGCCCGGCGCGGGTTGCACGTGTGTTGCGTCGGTCGACGCCACGGTCCGCTCGCGGACGTCGTCGGTGCGGTCCAGCAGGCGGGCGGGAGTGCTGAAGCGATCTCCGCCGACTGCGGGACACCTGACGGCATCGCGTCGGTTGTCGCTGCGGTCGCCGAGCGGCCGGTCGCCGCGCTCGTGCATGCGGCCGGCGGGGGCCTCCCCGCGCCATTCCCCACGACGAGTTGGGACGACCTGTCGACGGCGCTCGCGACGAACCTCTATGGGCCGTTCTTCCTCACACAAGGCCTGCTCGACCGTCTGGTGCCGGGCGCCGGCATCGTGTTCGTCGGGTCGGTGTCGGCGGTGCGGGGGCGTAGCCGCTCGGTCGCGTACGGAGCGTCGAAAGCGGCGCTCATCGGACTGACCCGCAACCTCGCCGTGGAGCTCGGCCCGCGCGCTCGGGTGAACTGTGTGAGCCCTGGTCCGGTCGACACCGACATGCTCGAACGGTTCAACGAGGCGTCCACTGCGGGGATGTCGGAATGGCGACTCGACATGCTCGCCGCACACGACCGCACGCGCATCGTGCTCGGACGCATCGCAACCCCCGACGAGGTCGCCGCGACGATCGAACACCTCGCCCTCGACGCCACGGCGATGACCGGGGTCGACGTGCCGAGCGACGTCGGCTACACGGGGAGCTGAGCGCTCAGCCTCTCGGGCGAAGTGCCCGCCGGACCCGGCGAGCGACCGACTCGGCGGCGCGCACCGGGTCGCTCATCGTGCGGCGGACCCGCCCGCCGAGGGTGCGGGCACGGTCCATCTGCGCTCGGTGTTCGGCGTCGATCACCTTGTCGGCTTTCAAGCCCTCGAGCTCCTCGAAGGTCGGCCGGCCCGTCATGCGGTCGACCGGGCGCGAGCGGGTCCGCTTCTCGAGCACCACCATGCTGTCGTGCACGTGCACGGCGTCGACGGTCCGGGTCCAGTCGTTCACATCGTGGCCCGGCACACGCCCGTGGAACGCGTGCATGTCGTCGATCCGCTCGGCGAGCCATGCCATGAACGTGTCCGGTCGACCGGGCCCGCCGTCGAAGGACGGCCAGTAGTTCGTGTGCAGGTCCTCGACGATGTACGTACCACCCTCGGCGAGCGCGGACCACAGGTGGGTGATCGAGGCGATCTGGTGCGCGGGCAGGTGGCTGCCGTCGTCGAGGATCACGTCGAACGGCCCGTGTCGGTCGATGAGGCGCTGCAGGAACGCCCGGTCCGACTGGTCACCGACCTCGAGGGGGATGCCCCGCTCGGCGAGCGATGCGACCCTCGGGTTGATGTCGGCCCCGACGATCCGTGCCCGCGGCCCGAAGTAGGCGCGCCACATCTGCAACGACCCGCCGTGCGCGACACCGATCTCGAGCATCGTGAGCCGCTTCCAGCGGTAGCGGCCGAGGTAGCGCTCGTAGACGGGGAAGTAGTGCAGCCACTTGTGGATCATGCGCCCACCGTTGCGGTCGACATAGCGACGCGACCACCCTGGGTCCTGATCCCCTGGGACCGCACGATCGAACACGTCGGGAGGTTACGACACCACCGGCGAGGGGCGAACGACCTTCGCCGTCGGGAAGCCGAGCATGCCGTTGTGCGCGAAGACGTAGGCGTTCGTGCGCAGCGGGTCGCCGGTCACGGCGATCTGGATGTGCGATGGGTCCGTGACGATGGGGACGAGCCGGTCGGGTGACGTCCCCTGGCCGAAGACCGGTGCGGCAACCCGCAGGTTGACGAGATCGTTCAGTGTGCGCCGCCCCGGCACGAGGTTCGTCCATTCGCCGAGGTACTGCTCGAAACGCCGGGCCGGGATGCGGGCCCGTTCCCACAACGCCTCACGGAGGCGGTCCTTCGACCAACCGGCAGCTGCGATCGTGCGGGCGAGCACCGGGCTCAACAGCAACAACGGCCGGTAGGTGTTCGACGCGACGCCGACGGTGAACACGTACTCCCACCCGCCGATCTTCACGAGTGCGTCGGCGAGGTAGTCGAGCATCTGCTCGGGTGTCTGCCCGTACACCGAGGTGACGACACCGCCGCCCGTGAAGCGCGCGATCGTCACGGCGTCGACGCCCGCGGCGATCCCGTGGTCGGCTGCGAGCGGCGGCCAACCGATCTCGGTGAGCACCGCTTCGTTCTCCGCCATCGCAACACGCCAGGTGTTGCCGTACGTCGCCTTGTCCGTCTCCCAGGGGAGAAACCCTGCGACGTTGCGCAGGTAGATCCGCACGAACCGGCCGACGGAGGTGTTCGCCTGGAACCCGTCGCGTAGCGCACCCTGCTCGTCGTTGAAGCCGAGCCGTCGAGCGATCGGGCCGTTCACCGTCACGAGCGTCTCCGCCCCGGGCGTGTTGCCGGAGTGTTCGATGCCGTATGCCGGGTCGGCGAGCGCTTCGGCGATGGCGAGGAGCACGGGCATGTACTCGGGTCGGCAGCCCGCCATCACACCGTTCACAGCGACGGACTGCACCGTTGCGGCCCGACGATCCGGCAGCAGGGGGCCGAAGCTGTGGCCGGGGTCGAGGTCGCTGTGCGCGAGGAACGCATCGATCGCGCCGACGGTCGGCGGCACGACAGGTAGCCCGTCGCTCCAGCGTCGTTCGAGGAAGTGGCGGTTCACCTCCTCGAAACTGCCGCGGAAGACGACCTCGGTCGGCCCCGGGTCGGCCGTGTCGATGCCGATGTCGAACTGCGTGCAGAGATTCGCTATCACCTGCTCGAGCGTGTGCTCGGCGATGTTGCGTTCGAGTTCGTCGACGGTCTGCGTGTCGACGTGCCCGGGGACGACGGCAACGGGGAGGTTCGGCATGCCGAGCCCGCCCGCCGTGGCGGAAGCCTGGCCGACGAACCCTTCGCAGACGAGCGATGAGGTCGGGACCCCGGCGAGTTCAGCAGCGGCGGATGCCCGCAACACGGCGGGCGTGCAGCTGCCTCAACAACCCATCCCGGAGATGACGGCGTCGACCCCGAGTTCACCCAGGCGACGCCCGAGCCCTTCGAGCACCTCATGTTCGCCGGCGCCGTGCGTCGTGCCGAACGCCTCATAGGACACGAAGGAGAGGCCGGGGATCCGCGCCTGCAGCTCGCGCTCGAGGATCGGGAAGATTTCCTCGCCCCGGAACATGTAGTCCCACAGGAACGCGATCCGACGACCTTCGAGCGACGTCGGACGCGGGGCGAGCGCGACCGGTTCGGCGGTGCGTGGGCTACGTGGCCAGACGACGGCGTAGTCGTTCATGGCCTTTACCTAGCAGGTCGGGCGGGCATTGCGTCGCCGCCGTAAGGTGCGCGCATGGCCCGCCTCCGCTTCGGCGCATTCCTGGCACCGCACCACCCGGTCGGCGAACACCCGATGCTGTTGTTCCGCCGGGACATCGACTTCGCTGCGCACCTCGACCGTTTGGGCTTCGACGAGTTCTGGTGCGGGGAGCACCACTCCTCAGGTTGGGAGACGATCGGATCGCCCGAACTGCTGCTCGCCGCGGCGGCGGAACGAACGAGTCGGATCCGCCTCGGTACCGGCGTCATCTCCCTCCCCTACCACCACCCCTTCAACGTCGCGCAACGCATCGTGCAGCTCGATCACATGTCGGGTGGCCGGATCATCTTCGGATCCGGGCCCGGGGCGTTGCCGTCGGATGCGCACACGCTCGGTATCGACCCGATGACGCAGCGAGATCGCCAGGACGAGGCGATCGGGGTCATCACCCGTCTCCTCGCCGGCGAGCCGCGTTTCAGCCACGAATCGGATTGGTTCACGCTGCGCGACGCCCAGTTGCAGCTGCTGCCGCTGCAGGAGACGGTTCCCCAAGCGGTCGCGTCGATGATCAGTCCGTCGGGGATGACGCTCGCCGGGAAGTACGGGATCGGCGCGCTGTCGATCGGCTCGATGGCGGGTGACGGAATCCTCGCGTTGCCCACCCAGTGGGGGTTCGCCGAGTCCGCCGCCGCAGAGCACGGCCGCACGGTCGACCGGGGTTCGTGGCGGGTGCTGATGTCCTGGCACATCGCCGAGACGAGGGAACGGGCGCGAGCGGAGGCTCGCCACGGCCTGCAGCGTTGGCACAACGAGTACATCGTCGACACGCTCGCCCGCCCTGGTGCCGTGCGCTACGACGACCCCGACGAGGCGCTCGAGGCGGTCTGTCGGGGGACGATCACCTCCGCCACCACCCAAGCGGCCGTCGTGGGCACCCCCGACGACCTGGTCGAGTTCATCCGGACCATGCAGCGTGTCACCGGCGGTTTCGGTGTCGCGGTGGGGTTCGCGCACGACTGGGCCGACCGGGAGGCGACGTTGCGGAGCTGGGAGCTCGTCGCCCGTTACGTGGTCCCCGAACTCAACGGCTACATCAACCCGCTCCGGGAGAGCATGGCGTTCGTTCGTTCGAACCGCGCGGCGTTCGAACGCGCCCAACAGGCGGTGCTTGCGAAGATCGCCGCCGATCCGGCCGCCGCCGCAGCGTTCGAGCGCACGAAGGCCGGCTCGCAGACGGACGATCCGAACACGCACGCCGACTGACCGGGTCGTTCGCCGCAGTGCGGCGTCGTAGCGGCCGTCATTGCGGATCGGACACGGGTCCACGCGCCGGCCGATACGGTGCAGGGCGGTGGACGCTCCGGTCGTAACCCTCAGCTTCGACAACGGGCCGACGGTCGGCGTCACCGACGTGGTGCTCGACGAGCTCGCTCGGCGCGGGATCACCGCCTACTTCTTCGTGGTGGGACGTCCGCTGCAGCGACCGGGTGCGCGGGACCTCCTCGTGCGAGCCCGCGCCGAGGGCCATCTCGTCGGCAACCACAGCGCCACGCACCGCATCGCTCTCGGCGAGCTCGCCGACCCGGTAGCGGTCGACGCCGAGATCGACGGCTGCGAAGCACTTCTCGACGGGCTCCGTTCGGATCCGCCGCTGTTCCGGCCGTTCGGCAACGGTGGCGTGCTCGACGGCCGCCTGCTCGGCGACCGAGCCGTCGAACGCCTCGTCGGAGGCGGGTATACGACGGTGCTGTGGAACTCGGTGCCGCACGACTGGGACGACCCGGACGGCTGGGTGACGACCGCGCTCACTGATGTCGAGGCGCACGCCCACACCGTGATGGTCCTCCACGACACGCCGGGCGCATGCGTCGCACGCCTGCCCGAGCTCCTCGACCGCCTCGAGGCTCGCGGTGCCCGCTTCACGCTCGATCTCCCCGGCGACTGCCTCGCGACCGTCGCCGGGCGGCTGACGCCCGTGCTCGAGACGCTCACCGTCTGACGGTGACCCCGGTCGGACGGCCGGTCAGCGGTGATCGGGGTGTCGCACCGCAATGACGTCGAGGCCGTCAATGCCCTCGAAGTCACCCGGGTTGCACGTGTGTACGGGGAGCCCGTTCGCAATCGCGGTCGCGGCGATCATTGCGTCGTAGGAGCGTGCGGCGGACTTCCGCCCATCACGAAGGAGCGACGCCGAGACTGCGCCGAATGCCCGCGCCGCTGCGGCGTCGAAGGGCAAGGGGTCGAAGTCGGATTCGGCAGCCTGGAGGTGAGCCTGCCGTGCGGCCCGCTCCGAGGTCGACGTTGCGACGAGCGATCCGACCGACAGCTCTGCGAGTGTGACCGTCGTTTTCCGGGGAACATCCGGCAAGGCCGCGACGTCATCGATCCGCCCGAGCAGGAGCAGGGTGCTGGTGTCGAGTACGCCGCGGTCGGTCACAACGCTGCGTCGACGACGGCGTCGATGTCGCGCTGCAACGCCGACGGATCAACGACAGGAAGGGTTCGTCGGCGGCGGATCAGCTCGGCACGCGTCACGCCGGGGCCGGGGAGCGGAACGAGTTCGGCGACCGGGCGCCCATCGCGTGTGACGACGAGTCGTTCGCCTCGCTCGATTCGAGCGACCACGTCACCGCCGTGGTTGCTGAGATCTCGGATCGTGACTGCGTCCACGCACCGATCGTATGACCCGTGATACGCCAGCGCCTCAGACGAGGACGCCGGGTGGGCCGTCGATCCTGTCGCCGCTGCCCTGTCGGATCGCGTCGACGAGCTCCCGCAGGGGACCAGGGCCGGACGCTGCCTGGCGCACGAGCGAATCTCGCTGCGTCCGAGCACGGCGACCGATACGGTGCGGGCGGATGCACGCCGTGACCGCCGCGCGACGCCCCCGCCGGACCACCCGACTGGTGGGCATCGCCGTCGTCGTCTGCGCCGTCCTCGCAGGGTGTACGTCGGGCGGCGACAGTTCCGCCACAGGCACACCGCCGGAACTGCCAGCGGATGCCGCCGCCCGGTTCGCGTCGACGCGCAATTCCGATGACGCCATCGCCTTCGCCCGGTCGGTCCGGTTCCATCGCGACCCGCGGTTCGCCGCCCATCTCGTCGACCTCATCCGCATCGGCTACTCGAGCACGGCTGCGGACGAAGCAGTTGCGGGACTCGCCGAGCTGAGCGGCATTCCCGCGACCGGGCGGTACATCGACGACTACCTGGTGTACGGCCAGTGGGCGTTCGAGGAAGGTCCGGAACCGCCGGACGGGTACGCCGAGTTCAAGGCTGGCCTGTACACCCAGGTCGACGACGAGTTCGTGCCACTGCTGCTGCAGGTGACCGATCGGCGACTGTTGGGCGCGTTGCAGTGGGGCGGTGTCGGCGTCGGGGCGATCCGCGAGCTGAACGAACCGGCTCGCATCGGCGCAACGGAAGCACCCTGGGCGGAGCCCGACGAGATCCTGTTCGGCACGGTCGGTCCGAACGGCACCCCGCTCGCCTACCCCGAACGGATCATCGGCCGGCACGAGCTGGCGAACGACGTGCTCGATGGCGTGCCGATCACGGTCGCCTACTGCACGTTGTGCCGGGCCGTGCGCACCTACGACCGCAGGGTCGACGGTCGCACGCTCACGTTCCGCACGTCGGGCCTGCTGCTGTATTCGAACAAGGTGATGGTCGACAACGAGACGTCTTCACTGTGGCAGCAGCTCACCGGTGAGGCGATCGCCGGCCCCCTCGCCGGCAAGCAACTGCGGGAACTCCCCGTCGAGACCACCACGTGGGCGGACTGGACGGCTCGTCATCCAAGCGCCGTGATGGTCGACCGCCCGCCGCCGTTCATCATCGATCCCGAGACGGGCGTGCCGATCACCTACGACTACCGACCCGGCGCAGCGCTCGCGTCGTACTTCGCATCGCAGGAGCTGTGGTTCCCGGTGCTCGCGACGCCCGACCACTTCCCGCTCAAGGAGCCGATGGCGACGATCGCTCTCGGCGGGCGACATTTCGCCGTTTCGGTCGCTGCGCTCGAACGGGCGGGTGAGGTCACCGTTCGGGTCGGAGACCGGTCGGTGCGGGCGGTCGCCATCGACCGTGGCGCCCGCTTCCTCGACGTCACGACCGGCGCAGAGCTCGTGTCTGGTCAGGCGTTCTGGTTCGCGTGGTACGGGCTGCACCCCGATACCGACTGGTGGCCGCGCACGGCGAAGTGACCGGAGCCGGGGAGCACTACGGTGCCGGAATGAGCGCCGATGGATCGATCCGGGACCGGGTAGGCGACATCCCCGTCCCCGAGTTCACGTCCACCCCTGCGACCACGGCGCCCCCTCTGTCACAGGCGCGGGTCGCGATCGTGACGACCGCCGGCCTCCGGGCATCGGGCGACGTGCAGTTGTGGCAGCCGACCGACGGTTCGTTCACCGTGCTGCCCGGCGATGCACGCGACGTGCAGCTCTCGCACTTCTCCCCGAACTTCGACCGCACCGGCTTCGCGGCGGACCTCAACGTCGTCTACCCGCTCGACCGCCTCGCCGAGATGGCGGCCAGCGGCGAGATCGGCAGCGTCGCGCCACGGCACCTGTCCTTCATGGGCGCCCAGTTCGATGCGACGTTCTCGACGATGCTCCTCGACAGCGGCCCGGCCGCAGCGAAGTTGCTGCGGGACGACGGCGTCGACGTCGTGCTCCTCACCCCCGTTTGACCGTTCTGCACGCGCACCGTGGGTGTGCTGGCACGAGTGTTCGAATCGGCGGGGTTGGGGACGGTCGGGTTGTCGCTCGTGCGGCGGCAGGCCAAGAACATCAAGGCGCCGCGGTTCCTGCACTGTGAGTTCCCGCTCGGCCGCCCGCTCGGCCGCCCGGGTGACGCTGCGTTCCAGACCGACGTGCTCCGTCGTGCGTTCGCGCTGCTCGACCGGTCCGACGTGCCCGTGCTCGAGGACCACCCCGAGGTCATCGAGGACGAGGCCGACGACGCCGCCACCTGCACGCTCCCGCCGCGTCTCGACCCGAACGCCCACCCCGCCGTCGACGAGGCGGCGGGCCTGCGACCGGCGTACAACCGCCAGCTCGCTGCGGCCGACGGGCGCACCGCCGTCGGGCGGGTCGTCGGGGCGGACGGCATCGGTGACCTCGTGCGCCGGTTCGTCACCCTCGCGGAGAGCGCCGACCTCGACGCCGCCGGCTTCGACGCCGACACGGTCCGCGCCGCCGGCCAGGACCTGCGGGCGTACTACGAGGAGGCCGGGTTGGCGCTCGCCGACCACGTGCCCGCCGCCCGTCAGCTCGAGACCTGGTTCTACCGCCACACCCGCACCGGCGAGGTGGTGCGGGCGGCGTCAGCAGCGCTCGAAGCCGCAGGCGTCGACCGGAACGTCTGGTACTACCTGCTGCCGGGCAACCAACAGGGCTGACCGGACCTGCCCTACCGGCCGCCGACACGCCGATCGGCGCAGGACGGGCGCGGTAGGGTGACCGCCCGATGACAACACGTCGCACCACGGGGA